>CAWDCQ010000081.1:0-38897 GCA_963800775.1 uncultured Methanomassiliicoccales archaeon
ACTTTTGTTGAGAACATGTATTCACCCTCACCGATTTAATCCCTGTGGCAGACGAACCTCATATAGGGCAGGAAATGGATCTTCTTTTTCTTGACCAGATCGCCGATCCGGTAGGTTATCCAGCCCTCGTGAGGGCTGTCGAAGTTGTGCCGGTTTACCCATTCTTGGACCGCTTCCTGGACCTCGGACCTGGATGCCAGGTCCAGGTCCGGCAGGACCTGCCAGAGGTAGTTCTTCATCATGTTGTGACGCTGCTCGGTCTTACCCAGAGTTTGCGGATGGGCGATCGATTCCATGATGTGCTGGATGGTCCATTCATGGCAGAACCGGTCGAAGGAGCTCTCGCCTCCTTTGACCGCATAGAACTGGGTCCCGTGGTCAGTCAGGAATTGCTCCGGAACACCAAAGGTCGAGAAGCATTCTTCGAGCAACTGGATGGTCTCGTCGCCGTCCGGAGTCAGCATGGCCTTTGCGGCGATGATGAAGCGGGAATGATCGTCAACGATCTGGAGCACCCAGACGTCCTTCCGGAGCTGGGTGTAATCCATCTGCCACATCGAGTTCGCATGCTTCCGTTCGAACGAACGGAAGCGTCGTTTGTTGACGCTTTTCATCGGTCTGGAGTAGATCCTTAGATATTTGTGGACGGTGCTGGACGAGCACTGGACATCGAATGCGATCTTCGAGCATCCGTAGCCCTGACGGTCCCGGATGCCTAGGATCTTTTCCACCTTGTCTCGTTCCAGGTTGTGGGTCTCTTTCGGTCGACGACTCTTATCCAGTAAGGCGGCGAAGCCGCCTTTCTTCCATCTCTTGGCCCAATTCCGAATCGATCTAGGGCAACAACGGATCTTTTCTGCCACCTTCCGGATCCCGTCCTCCTCGGCCAGGAGGACCGCCTCCTGGCGGAGGCGATGGTTGAAGTCCTGGAGCTGCTGGCTCCCGTTCCGGAACTTCCTAGGCTCACCTTTAATATCATACCTGACAGTATATCCACTGGGTGCGGTCATTTTTTCTGTCTCCAAACAAAAGAATGGACGCACCCCCTCTTTGTGATTTTTGACTTGTTTTGGAACATCCTATTCCAAAGACATCTGGGTGATCTTTGGAAAGATGTCTTCGAACAGGTCATATGTATATATTCTATATACAATAAATACCGAGAGCCGGTTCTTTCGAATTCTGTAGATTTTTCGTTGGAATGTCTAGGACCTCTGAGCTAATGTGCACAATCCCTTGAATGAAAATCTTCGAGATAGTGAATGAGAACCACAGGAATGAATTCGTTGTCGTCAATTGCTCATGCAGGTGAGAAGCGCCATGGTGAAGTTTTGACGATCTTCCGATTGTTGCCTATCGAAACTCCCAGGTGGTCAGTAAATACTGTATTTTCTCAACTTGAATTGGGTAGGCAAGAGTTATGCTCATAAAGATCATGTCATCATGGTCATGGAAAGAGACATTGAAGGCATTATCACCCAGTTATGTTCAAATCTAAAGCTCATGGTTCAGGATATGGATTCTGGGTTGGATGTTCCTCGCCCCCTTCCATTGGAAAAGCTAAGAGATTGGGCTAGAGAAAGTTATCAAGAAATGTTTAGGGAGCAGGCCCTGGTCATTATCGGGAAGTTGAGGTTGAACGGCAATTTATCAACCGAGGAGGCCAGACTGGTAGAGGAATGGATGGTGGGGGACATAGAGTTGTACTGGGGCCTAGAAGGCCATTTCGAAGAGTGGAAGGCCGAAGTCCTCGAGCTCACCAATCGTCTAGTGACGTATGAGCATGGTGGAGTAAACAGAGACGTCAGGACCTTGCTCGGCATTCAGGCCGTAGTCATCGAATTGGAAAATGTTCTTCGTGATATCGACCATTACCGGTATGCTTTGGACCGCATTAAGAGGTTCCGCGCGTTCGTGGGAAAGGATGTCAATGCCATCCCAAACGAAGAAAAGGCCCAACTTGCGGACCAAATGGAGAAAATGGCTTATTCGGACCAATGGTAATTCCCGGCGATTCTTACATATCCGTCTCGAACAGTCATCATATTCTGGTGGCTGTAATTCAAAGCTCACTTTATTGTGGACAAGAAACACGCCGGCCCCAGTTTCGCTGTGATGGAAGGATAACTTTTTTCTGCTCGAGACCTGTTGGCCGGTCGTGCTAACCTAGCACCTGAACCAGAATTAATGAACCTTTCCTCTTGACAATATTGGTCGGCAAGTTGACCACGTGAAAACAATAGGCGGCCTCATTTCATTCGATCTTGAGGCATCGAATCGTGCGCAGGTCCTTATTGTGCGGTTCGAGCAGGAATGGATATTGACACCATCGGTGTATGTCCCAGCCGTATGAAAAATGATCCAGCATCTTCATTTTCATACGAATCAGGGTCCTCGATTCCTTCTTATTCATCGCCGCGTTGATGGCAATCTCAGAGATATCCATCGAATACATCGTCGTTCTGATAATCGAATCGATCACGTTCGTCGCCACAACCGCCGCCTTGTCTGTAGGCACCGTATCTGGGTGCTCAGCTTTTCCAGGCTCTGGACCAGAACGTTCCCAGCATCGATCGCTGCATTGGCGGAATTGATGTCCTTTAGAAAGAACGCGTCGATCGATCGGTCCAGCACATCCAAGGCCTTCGACGACAGGTCCAGGATGGACCCGAGACCGTCCATCTTAACGTTTGTCTCATTGGCGATTATCACATTCTTTGCGATCTTCTCCGCATGATCGCCGATACGTTCGATCCCCCTGGCCACTAGCATAAGGTTCATTCCCTCGTAAATGTCGACGCCAATGCGCTCCCCGAGCTTACGGTCCTTGATGATGAGGTTGTACTGCTTTACTGCCATCCAATATAAACGGTCTACGTCCGCGTCACGGTCAATGATGTCATGGGCCATGTCCAAGTCGCCGTCCTTAAAAGCTTCCATGGCGTCCTTGTGCATCGAATTGACGATCAAGTGCATGCGTCGGACACATTTTTCCTGCGGGAGCTCGACCGGATCCGAAAGGTCGTGCATGACCACACTGTTGCTGGTCTCCTCGATGACCTCTGGACCTATGACGAGCCTGGCAAAGTCCTTGATTGCGTGTTTGATGTCGTGGTCTATGCGGTCCTTGGACCTGACTTCGATGATATTGAAACCGGCCAAGTAAGCCCCGATAAGTTTTCTCGTGAGATGTTCCTCAGACTCTTCCTTCTCTATGCGGATGGTTTTCTTGGTCGGTTCCTTCTTCCTGTCGCTTCTGGGATCCACGTTGACCGTACCATCCGGCATCATCTGCATTCCTACAGGGTCTCCAGCCTTCAGTCCCTGCGAGTCTATCCAGTCCTTAGGCAACGATACCGTCATCGTTGAAGCACCGGTCTTCTGTATCCTTCGTATATCCACTGACATCCACCTTCTGCTAGCTAAAGAATGTGTTATCTAGATATTGTACTTACAATACATACTATACTGACTAGAATATATACAATATAGCAGTATATGTTCTATTTCGGGAATGTATATAAACACACCCCCACTGTTTTCATCCCGTGAAATCTGTCTGTTTGGAGAATATGGTGTCTATGTACATCATGACGGTCAGTATTATTTGCTCCCAGAGCAAGATGATATCACCATCAAGTCCGAAATCAGGCATCTTATTTCACGAAGAAGTGGTGAGTTAGAATGGAAAAGAAAATCATGTACATTTCAGTCGCGGTGATCGCCATCCTGTTGATAGCAGGTATCGGGGCTGTAGTTTTGCTATCGAATAATAATAACAATAGCAATTCCTCCGCGAACGTAAAGATCTTGTTGATAAAAACAACCGACAACTCTACGGCCTACTCTCCATTGGATGAGGCTGCGGTTCTCGAACATGTGAATAACACTAAAGCTGGCGGGTACGATTTGGCTAGATACCTGTATCTGTATACTAACGGAATCCCGACCGGAGCTTCCTGGTCCTGGATCCATTGGATACTGACGACCGGTCAATCAGACGTCGAGAACGCCGGGTTCTATTCCCTTCCGGCGAACACTCAAACTGCCATGCTCAACCTACTCGGATCGGGGCCCGGCTCATCAAATGGAACGATAGTCGAATCTGGGTCAACCACAATGGAACAAATGGCCAACCTCTGGCAAAATGACTCCAAAGCGACCTATCCGGGAATATCTGTCTCTCTAAACTTCCCTGGAAGTGGCCCGGGAATTCAGGCACTCATGGATGGAAAGTGCGATATCGCCCAGGCATCTAGGGCGATGACAGCGACAGAAGAGGCCAACATAACAGCCCATGGCGGATCGGTATATGAATTCAAAGTGGCGGTGGACGGTATTTCCCTCATAGTAAACCCGGACAACAATATCACCACTCTGTCGATCCCGCAGCTTGCGAAGATATATAATGGGACCTACACCAACTGGGACCAGGTCGGCGGCAAGAATGAAGCAATAACACTTTATGGCCGTGACAGTTCCTCGGGTACCGCGGCATACTTTGACTCGGCTGTTCTGGGTGGAACCAATGTTCCAAGCGCATCTATGCAACAGTTTACTTCCAACGCCCCGATAGTCCAACAGGTTCTGGACAATAAGGGTTCTATCGGTTACGTCGGAATAGGCTATGCAAAGGGTGGTTAATCAGCAGCGGGTCATAGGAAACCGTCCCAAAACCTTTACAATTTCTTTCAATTTCTTTACTTCGGGGTCTTCGAATGAGCATAGATATTAGTCATAAACATCGCGGGAGGCTTTCTAGATTTACCGAGTTCCTAATCGAAAAGGGACTTCTAGTATTTGCCTCGATATCAATCTTCACTTTGGGTGCAGTAGTGATATTCCTCTTGGCCCAGGCATATCCGTTCTTCATTAAAGTTCCGCTAGTGAACTTCTTGACGGGAACCCAGTGGTCTCCTACTGCTGGATTGTACGGAGTCCTTCCCTTGTTCGTAGGCACTTTGCTCACAAGCACGGTAGCCGCTCTTATAGCAATCCCGATTGGAATTGGATGCACTATTTATCTCTCAGAGGTGGCCAACCCCCTGATCAAGAAGCTTCTCAAACCGACGATCGAACTTCTGGCAGGAGTTCCTTCCATCGTATTCGGGCTTTTCGCCATGCTAGTCCTCTCACATTTTGTAATGGTCGTGTTCAACACGGGAACTACTCTGAATGGAATGGTAGGGGCCGTCGCTCTGGCGATAATGATGATCCCTATTATGGTCACAATATCCGATGATGCCATGAACTCGGTGCCAGGGAATCTGAGAGAAGCCTCTATGGCATTGGGTGCTACAAAATGGGAAACGATAAAAGGGGTGGTTATTCCTGCATCGTTATCCGGGATAGTTGCCGCCGTGATTCTTTCGTTCGGCAGGGCGATAGGCGAGACCATGGTAGTTCTGATGTCCACCGGCAGCGCACGTCAGCTAACTACGAATATTTTCTCCCCTATGGAAACTATGACATCGGCCATAGCCTTGGACATACAAGAGGTGGCACGGACAGATATTCATTATAATGCGTTGTTCGCTGTGGCCCTGCTCCTGTTCATTCTGACGTTCTTCATCAACCTTGTGGCCGAAATAATCCTAAGCAAGTTCAGGGAGGCTTACGAGTGAATCGCAATGAGAAGGAAGAGCTGTACTTCATGGCGTTCCGCGCTTGTGCCATCCTGGTTGTCGGAATACTGGCCATAGTAATCGGATACATCTTAATCGGTGGGATTGGCAAGATCAGCTGGGATTTTCTGACCCAAGCACCGAAGATAGACAGCCACGGTGCAATGACTCAAGGCGGAATATTCCCGGCTATCGTAGGAACGGTCTATCTAATGTTTGTGGTACTCGCATTCGCGGTCCCGGTTGGGGTCCTTGGAGCCGTGTATCTGGTTGAGTACCAAGGCAAGAGTCAATTCGCAAGAGTTGTATGGTTGATCGTCCATAATCTTGCCGGAGTGCCGTCGATCGTCTACGGTCTTCTCGGGCTCGGGTTGCTCGTTGGCTATCTCAACCTTGGATTGGGTATATTTGTTGCCGGCATAACACTCGGTTTGCTTGTCTTACCGGTCATCATTGTTACGACAAGAGAGGCACTTATAGCGGTCCCTTCGACGGTAAGGGAAGCTTCGTTGGCGGTAGGGGCGACAAAATGGCAAACAGTAAGGCATCATGTTATTCCTTACGCTATGCCCGGTATATTGACCGGGACGATCCTATCTCTATCCAGAGCCGCTGGTGAGACCGCGCCAATATTGGCCTTAGGTGCTACGGCCTTCGCTCCTAATCTCCCCTCGCTTTTCGGCCCCTACATGGCCCTGCCTTATCACATCTACATCCTATCCTCTCAATCGACAAATCCCGCACTGACATCGCCTATCCAGTATGCCTCTGCCCTGGTATTGTTGGGAGTGGTAATTGGAATGAATATAGTAGCGATCTATCTGAGAAAGAAATATCGGGACAAATACAGGTGGTAATAATGCCAGTCAAGATTAGCGTTAAAGATCTCAATGTATTCTTCGACAAGAACCATGCCCTCAAAGGCGTGAACATGGACATCAATGCGAACGAGATAACGGCCATCATCGGGCCGTCCGGATGCGGTAAATCCACATTCATCAGGTGCATCAACCGGATGAACGACCTGATCCCTTCCTGCTTAGTGAAGGGCAGTATCAAAGTCGATGATTCGGACATATACAACAAATCGGTCGACGTGGTCGAAGTGAGGAGGCACATCGGTATGGTGTTCCAGAAACCGAATCCTTTTCCCAAGTCCATATTTGAGAACATCGCCTACGCTCCCCGGCTTCACGGAATCGACACCATAGATGAGAAGGAAACAGACCCGAAGAAGCGCATGAAGCACCGCAAGATAACCAAGGAAGAACTGAAGGAGAACGTGGAATGGAGCCTGAAGCGGGCCGCTCTTTGGGATGAGGTCAAGGACCGGCTGGACAAGTCAGCCTACGCCTTGTCCGGGGGGCAGCAACAGCGCTTGTGCATTGCCCGGGCGCTGGCGGTAAAGCCGGATGTTATTCTGCTCGATGAACCATGCTCGGCACTGGACCCGATCGCTACCGCCAAGATCGAGGACCTTTTGATCGATCTGAAGAAGGATTTTACCGTGGTGATCGTCACCCACAACATGCAACAGGCGGCCAGGGTCGCAGACAGGACTGCCTACTTCTATTTGGGCGAGCTCATTGAGATGGGGGGTACGAAGCAGATATTCGAGAATCCGCAGAAGGATCTCACCGAACAATACATCACCGGGAGGATGGGTTGAAATGACTTCAAACATTACGTTCTTGCAAGAGATGGAGGCGCTTAACCGGGAGGTCCGGGAAATGGCGGATCGGGCCAACGAGGCGATCGAGAAAGCGGTCAAACTGCTGGCCACCGGGGACGGCGTCCTGAAGGATGACGTCAGCCGGCTGGACAAGGAGCTTTACCACTACGACAACCTGGTCGAGAAGCATTGCCTCGACCTCATAGCGCTGTACAGCCCGGTGGCTGGCGACCTGAGGATCGTTTCAACATGTCTAAAGATCATAGAGGACCTGAACCGTATCGGCAGGTACGCTCATGACATAGCCGAAGTGTCCGAGGTCTTCGAACTCCAAGGGCATTTCACCCGGATGGTCAACATTCAGCACATGGCCGATCTGGTGGTCGAGATGGTGCATGATTCGATCGAGAGCTTCACCAAGCGCGACACGGTCATGGCCAGGGAGCTTTTCGAACGTGACGATGAGGTCGACTGCCTTTATGACACAATCTTCCGCGAGATACTTACCTACATGATGGAAGACTCTCGGAAGATTACCGCAGGCATCAACTACATACTCGTTGCCAGATACCTGGAGAGGATCGCCGACCACTCCTGCAACATCGGGGAACGGGTCGTCTATATGGTCGCCGGTGAGCGCATGGACCCAGCGGAAAGGAAGAAAGAGCTGTGCAACGATTTCGTTCAGCCGAAGAAGGACGAGGAAGACGAGGAGAAAGAAGAGCACAGGACCAACGGGCACGAGCTTTCAGAAAAGTAGGCCTGGACGGCAAACATAATACAGCACCTCGGATAATACCTGCGTAAAGGTGTAATGAAATGGATGCATGTTCAAAGGACAAGGGAAAATGCATGAAGGCCAACGAGGCCGTGGACGAGCTCTCGGCAAGAATGGGCAATTTCGTGCCGCTAACACTGAGCCATATCCAAAAGCACCACCCGGACCTGGCGATCCTTATAAAGGACATGGACGAGATCATGGAGTACAAGGGTGCATTGGACAAAAAGACCAAGCGCTTGATCGCACTGGCCTGCGTCTCCGTCCGCATGTGCGATGACTGTATCTATCCCCAGGCCAAGGTGGCCAAGAACTTCGGAGCCACCCGCGAGGAGATCATGGAGGCCCTTTCGATCGCGGTCCTTACGGGCGGTGTGCCAACCTGGTCCAACGCCAAGCACGGTATCTCCAAGCTGATGGCGGAGTGGGACGAAGAGGATGCCGCAAAGGAAGCGGAGACAGAAAAAGCGAAGAAGCCCTCTCTGAAGAAGACGACAAAGAAGAAGTGACCCGAAGGTCGCTCAATCTTCCAAAATATATCGAGCCAGAACTCACCCATCGAACCTGGTTGCTTTAGCGTGGTTCTCGTGCTCTACTTTTCCTTTATTATAGGGTCTTTACCCCGACCTGCTTTGCCCTGATTTCTGGTCGAAATAGAAAGATCTCACGCCCTCGTAGAATATCAAAGTACCCAGGATCATCAATGGAACCCAATCGAAGAGCAGATCGAACGCATTGGGTTGATAATACCAACTTTGTTGGAAAATGGCCATTATGACCATTCTAGCTCCCTCTCCAAGCATCCAGCAACCGCCGGCGATGATGAGGTACAACTTCATTCTTCTGCTCATCTCTAGATCACGGTGAGGTGCAATTGAATATCGGAGTATATAATGTAAATACTCGGCATTATCATTCCAGGAATAATTATTATACATACTATGATAAAATAATATGGATTTCCTTCCTGAATGACAATACTGATAGCCAATGGTTGGAAACAGGGGGAGGGACCGATTCCTTAGACGTAATATGTCGTCTTAGCTGTGCCTATCATGCCATTGGCATTTTCGACTGTCAGAGTGATGTTAACCCTTTGCCCAGCCATTCCGTACGGATCCAGGCGAACCTTTCTTCCACTTTCAGTGAAGTTGTTCACGCCATTATCTATGGTCCAGTTCCACCTTACAATGGTTGTGTCTCCGGGCTGATCGGACCCAGATCCGTCCAGAATCAAGAAGGAGGTGTAATTCCTCGCCGTCCCGTTCCACTGGCTCTCGGTATTGATATTGATGATGGCACTTGGCGCGTAGAATACCTTGTCAAATTCGTTCGAGAGGGATGTGAAAAGTTTCACTACTATCGAACCATCGGTTCTGAGGTCGATCCCTCGGTCAAAGAAATCGGCCATACTTGCATTCAATTGAACCGTCTGCTGCGGGGCCAAGATGAATTTCGATGTGGAATTCAAATGGACAGACTCAATGTTGCCTTTCTCATCTGTGAGAGTAACATTGAATTCCCGTAATACATGATTATTGATCGATATCCGATCGATCTCGGAACCTCCCTGATCCATGCTTGATATCGTCAGATTAAGGCCAGTTATCTTTGTGTCATTTGAATAGATGCTTACGGACGGAACGATCAAAGCTTCTCCTTGCTGCTCTGTCTTGATCATTTGATTGTCCTGCAAGATTTTTTGCTGTTGAGAAACAAAAACAGCAAGAGAGCTGGCTGCGATAACGACTATCAAGATCAACATCAGTGCGCCCACGATCTCTGAGATGCCTGAACGATCGTTTGCGAGCTTTTTCATCCAAGCCTCGGACCTATTCACCCGTTTTAAGTCTGATGAAAATAGAAAAGCCAATCCTACGTCAAGTATATACCAGATATTCGTTTTGAATGCCAGTTGTTGGATCGCCCCTAGCTCTTCTCAAATCCAAATTATTGTCTGTTCTATTCGAACCATAATCGCTCTGCCCCGTTCCGTTGCTTCGTTTCAGGATCCAGTCTGACCCAGAATGCTCAGAACTTCGCAGGAGGGTCTGTGCACCCATAGACAACGTCTGACTCCTTAACTGATCGTCAAAAGGAATCTTATCTTCTAACTCTGTGGAATTGGTTGCACCGACTTCGTCCCAAGCTGATGAATACGGGGGAGAGAGGAGTCTCAATCGACGAAGTCGGTAGCGCCAAGACCTTCCCGGCATTTGATCGGGCTCCTGCTGACAACCAATGTGGTTTTTGTTTTATGAACTTCTGCAATCAATTATCATTTCCGATACCGACCAATCCTTGATCGCCCATCAAACGATTCCGTTATTCATTGGTATCACACGTAGGAGATCATACATGACCGTACTGTCAATTTCGTGGCATCTTCTTCAGTTGTTAGCCCATTTGCACGGACATCATGGTGGCAAATAAATTTGCGTGTTCAATATATGTTAAATATATAGACTATGTATATTATATTTTTATGTGCATATATTATCAATACTCTAAAGTCAGATGCAAGTCCTTTAAAATCCTGAATCTGTCTGCGATCAAGGCTGAGGTAACAAATGAAAATGCCTGAATTTGTCCATTGAACTGTCCATCATTGGATTCATCATCGTCAATTAATTCATGAATGGATGGGGAAGGCGCACCAAATTTCATCCCATTCCTGCATGATGGTCTCGGATCAATAATTCTAGTCATTTTTAGTAATGTAATATTCATATAATACATTATTAACATATATGATAATCAAGGATGATATTTGATTGGATTCGTTAATAAACATAAAGAAATATTATCTTTCATGGAAGAAAGCTCCCACTTAGCAAATCCTAAGGTTCACAGAAATGGACTGGTCAAGGGAACATGGTCTCAAATTTCCGCAAATTTATCACGAGAGAGGCTAATCCAAGACGGTAAGCATTTCGCTTATCTCATGCTGGCAGCATCAGCTATTGGCCAGGGTGCCCGCATGCTCTATCAAGGCATCCTTGCGCCAGGATCTTCCTACGTTCCTAGCGGTATCGACCTCGCATTTGATTGGGGTGTACTGCTGACCCTCGGCATGTTTGTGCTGGTCAATCAGCTGATCAAGGTTCGCAAAGGTGCTTTGGCATGATTCCGGAAACAAGATCGATCATCGATCATAGCGATCGTCCAAACGGCACTGCCGGGGTGGACCTGTGACCTTCGAGGAAGCGCTTGCTCTGCTCACCATAGGGGCGGCTATAGGATACCCATTTGGTCTGCTGGAGGGTTTCTTGGGCGGTAAGATCATCAGATGGATGTGGAAGAAGGTCCGAGCACTCGGTCATTGATCGGCCGAGAGGCTTCCTGCGAGATAGGAATGTGGGGAATCGAATCTCATAAAAGGCGGGTCTCCCGGGAAGCGTTCCAACTCAGCCGACGGATTACCATTTCGGTTCAGATGACAAAATAGAGTATATTTTCAACTGTATTGTACTGTCAATACGCTTAAGATAGATACCCCGAATCAATGTTAAGTGGGCATCCCTATTAGTATTCCAGGACTGAATCAATTCATCAAAGACGTCCCTGAGGGGTCCATGATTTCAATAGAGGGTGGCATCGACCCTCCGAAGGCGGTGATGGTGGGCGTCATCGCCTCGACCGCGAAAGAAAACGGCTGGAACGTATCGTACGTGTGCCCCCGAGGCCGATGCGGTTCATTGCAAAGGTTGCCAGGCAAGTGGAAGGACGATCTTGTGATCGTCGAGGGGGACGCCCCCACGCTGTGGAAGGACCATGTGAAGAACAAGGACCTATTGATCATCGATTCCCTCTCCTATCTGCTGCAAGGTCATACAGTCTCGGATTTCAAACGGATCATGGAGGACCTGAAGCTGGCCTGTCTAGCCAGCGGGGCGGTCGTGATTCAGCTTGTGGAACTTGGGATGTTCGACCAATGGGCTGAGGTATTGTCCGGATTCTATGCCGACGGCATCGTTCAGTTCCTTTCAAAGGATGCCGCCGACGGTCTCACCCGTTTCATTCGAATACCGAAATGGATGACTGGCACTTCCTATGACAGAAACATCTATTATACTTACGAAGAAGGAAGGATAAACGTCGATCTACGATACAGGGTGGTGTAATCTTGGAAAAGACCGGCTTCGAGCGTTATGGACTGAGCGGCAACCCCTTCCGTGACCTGTCCAGTGAGAACCTGGAAGACGTGGAGATATTCCATGTCCCCCAGTTCATCGACAAGGATATTTACGAGATCAGAGAGGAGACACTAAACAAGGAGAACAAGGCCGTCATCGCTTTGATGGGTGGACTCGGGGCGGGAAAGACCGAGCGGCTGCTCCTGCTCAAGAACGAGGCCGAACGACGAGGTGCGTTCTGCGTCATGGGCGGTGTCACCACCGAATCGCAATGGATGGTCAAGAACATTCTGGAATCGATGGCAGGGAAGGGCGCCATCGGACGCAAGGGAATGAAATCGGGAAAGTGGACCAAAGCGGTCAAAAAAGCGTCAAAAATCATCTCCAAAGAGGGGTCCGACTACGATCCCGAAATGGTCGGCCATGTCATCGCCGAGGCACTGAACGCGAATGCGCCGTCATTTCTGCTGATAAACGACCTTCACCGACTGCCAGAAAAAGAAGACATGGAACAGTTCCTGCAGATATTGTACGTGGTCACAAATGAGATAGTTCCTGGGGTGCTAGTGGTACTTTCTGGGGATGACAAGTACTTCAAAGGGGTATTGCATTCCAACGCCACCCTCAATGAGCGCATAAACCGCAAATTGGTGATCCCCCCTCTCAGCATCCACGAGGCAAGCCTCATGATCGCTAAGAGGTTGCTTGCGAAAAGGTTGGTGGATGACATGGACGCTCTCTATCCATTCACCTCCGATTCCATTGAGGCATTGAACGGGATGGCCAAAGGCAATCCAAGGGCGTTGCTGAAGTATGCCGATTTCCTGTTGGAGAACGCCGTCAAGGCCAGGGCAGTACAGATAGACGATGATCTGGTCAAAGTGATGGTAGAACAGAACGAGACGGTCAATCTGATCAATGATTCAGAGGCTGATCCAGCTCCCTCCAACGCATGAAGATCAATTCACGGTGAAAGCCTCCCCGGAATAGGTGAAAGATAGGCAAGGTCGAGATCGAGGAAGATGTCCAGGCACTTCCCGAATGCAAGTTCGGAAGCTCCGTCTTTCGAGCACTGTTACGGTCATCTTTTACCCTCCGGTCTCCCCTATAGAGAAAACAGATTCTTTGTTGTCTATTTATTATCAAAAAACGAACTGATTCTGGTATGGTCATGTTCTCTATTTTTTTCACATTGGCAATCCTTATCAATTCCATTTTTGTAAATTAATCAAGTTCTGCACCGGGCGTAGCTTGAGCATCCGTTACGTTGCGAACTAGTTAATATCGGGGGATAGGAATAGATGAAAAATCACGGGCCAAAGAGAGTATCCTTAAAGAAATTGAAGGGGAACTCTAGGGCTGTCTCGCCCATCGTGGCTACCATATTGCTTGTGTTCATGACCGTTGCCGCAGGAACTGCATTCTTCTTGTTCGAGACTGGATGGCAGAAGACGGTGACCACCAGCCTCGACAACGTTCAGATCTCATCGACGCAGATAACAATGGCCGGAAGTACGACCGTAGCTAACCTGATGAACACGATCGTCCCGGCGTTCGAAAAGAGCAATCCCGGCATCAAAGTGAGCTACGGCGGTTCAGGTAGCGGTGCAGGCCTGCTCGCGGTGGAGAAGCGGACCGTCAACGTGGGCATGGTATCCATGGAGGAGGACTCGGTCGCCACCGGGATCATATCCAACCATCCTAGCCTGGTTCAAAATATCATTGCTTATGATGGCGTGAGCTTGTTCATAGCCAACGCCACCTTGGCGGCCCATGGGATAACGGTTAATCCAGGAAAAAGCCTCGATATGAACCAGACAATTGCTGATGCGATATACCAAACGAACCTGCCGACGAGCGGCATTTCCGCCGCCTCTCTGGGTGTAGCATCGACCATCGATATCCCCAGAGCGAATCAGACGGACATCATTACATTCGGTCCGGCCAGCTCGGCCGGGACCGCCATCCTCACCCTTGCCCCAGGAGCGACAGTCACTGTCAACATACCCATCGGTGGATTGTCGGCGGACGCTGTAGCATCAGCATTCCAGAGCACTCCGCCTAGTGGGTGGAAAGCAATCCTGACCTCGGGTTCGACCGTGACCTTTATCGGCCCATCTGGGAATTTCGGTGCAGCAAGCATCAAAGATTCCGTGACCGGGTCTGTAGTCAATGAAAGCGGTTTTGTCGATGGCACCTCGATCACACCGGTCAACGACACCCTGACCTTCTACCCCGCCACGTATCCTGGTTCTGTTATTGTGACGCTCCCCGATGGAGTGACAACGGTTCGAACAAACGTCACCGCCGGGGAATCGGCGCAGACGGTCGCCCTGGCCTTCGTTGCCGCCCTGCCAAGTGGCTGGAGTGCCTCTCCCCCGGTCGGAGGGGTGGTCCAGATATCCGGTCCATCCAAGGGCGGGTTCGTCCCGTCGGCCGCCTCCGATGGCTCTTCGGGGGCCCTGCCCTTGGAGACAGGTTTCATTGATGGCAACATTGGGAGACCGGTCAACGACACACTGACATTCTATCAAGCAACGGGGTTGGGCACCATCATCGTGACCCTACCGGACGGCGTGACGAAAAGGTCAATAACCGTCACCGCCTCAGAATCGGCCAATGCTATCGCCCTCTCTTTCCGGAACTCTCTGTCCGGCGGCTGGAGCGCCTCTCCCCCGGTCGGAGGGGTGGTAAAGCTATCCGGCCCCTCTCAAAGCGGGTTCATCCCTTCGGCCATTACCAATGGCATCTCGGGAGCCCTGCCCAAGGAAAGCAATTTTGCAGATGGAAGCGCGGGCAGTCAGGTTACGGACACCCTGGTCTTTGGCCAGTCCAATGAGGTGGGGACCATTGTCGTATTGCTTCCAGATGGCATTACCCAGGTAACAGTTCCCACCTACGCCGGAGATTCCGCCAGTGTCGTCGCGTCAGCCTTCGTTGCCGCCCTGCACGGTCCCTGGAGCGCCAAAGCCGTTGGAGGGAGCGTGACGATCACAGGTCCGTATCAATCAGGATATCAACCTTCGATAGCGACAGACGGTGTGACCGGTGCCCTACCCACCGAATCCAACTTTGTGAACGGCCAGATGGGCTCTCAGGCCCTCACAGATACCCTGACCTTTGGTCCAGCGAGCAGGACCGGGACGATCATCGTCACACTGCCGGATGGCATCACGAACGTTCACGTGACAATTGCGACCGCTCCGAGAACGGCCGTTCAGGTCGCAACGGCATTCCAAAGCGCTCTGCCGGACGGCTGGAGATTGATCAGCCAGGTCGGTGGTTCGGTCACCTTTTCCGGTGCGGATCAAAGCGGACAGCCCTCCACCGCGGTCGATCTAGTGTCTGGTGCCCTGCCCCAGGAATGGGGTTTCAAGGACGGAAGTCTCGGGGACGTCCCGGTCCAGGACACTTTCACCTTCACCAGGATGAACGCCGTCGGAACCATCCTCATAACCCTTCCGGATGGTCAAACGGTGACCTTGCCCACAACCAACGGTGAACCGGCCATTACGGTCGCCGCCGCCTTCCGTGCCTCCCTCCCCCTCGGCTGGACCGCCCCCGCCCCGGTCGACGGGAACATTACCATAACCGGAGCGAGCCAGAGCGGCTACGTCAGTTCCACCGCTACCTACGTTGTATCAGGTGCTGCGCCAGTCGAAAGCGGATTCCGGGATGGCGACGCCATCACTCCGGTAAATGACACTCTGACGTTTTCGAATTCCATCGCCGTCGGAACCATAGTGGTGGTGCTGCCGGACTCCAGCCAGATCACCGTATTCACCACCGCAGGAGAAACCGCCAATGCGGTGGCTTCCGCATTCAAGACCGCACTCACTGGTGGCTGGAGCGCCCCTTCCCCGGTCGGTGGTGTGGTCAAGCTGTCCGGTCCGTCCCAGAGCGGTTTTGGAATGTCATACGCCTTCGACGTGGTTCCGTCGCCGCCAGTCGAAAGCGGATTCAAGAGTGGCAGCGGGCCAGCAGCTCCAGTCAGCGACTCGTTTACCTTCCATAATGCGATTGCCGACGGGAAGATCGTCATAACCCTTCCGGACGGCATAACGAAGATCACTCTGAACGTCACCGCGGGCGAATCAGCCAAGACCATTGCAACAGCCTTCCGTGCCGTCCTGCCGGGCCCTTGGACCGCTCCCACCCCAGTCAATGGCAATCTGACCATCAGCGGACCGACCCTGAGCGGATTCATCCGATCAATTGCGGCTGACGTGGTATCGGGCTCACTGCCTTCGGAAAGGAACTTTATGAATGGATATTCGGGCTTCCAGGGCGTGACCGACACCCTGACCTTTGGGCCGGCGACATCGAACGGCACCTTCGTTGTCACTCTTCCGGACGGCCTCACAAAAGTGCCGGTGGTAATCACCAGTGCTCCCAGGACTGCCGTCCAGGTTGCTTCAACCTTCCAAAGTTCCTTGCCCAATGGATGGAACCTGGTCAGTCAGTTCGGTAATGCGGTCACTTTTTCAGCTCCGATAACCACCGGCATTCCCTCAACCGCTACGGATAGCGTTTCCGGAGCCCTGCCCACGGAAACCGGTTTCGTGGATGGAACCCCGATCACCCAGGTCCAGGATGACCTGGCATTTTCGGCCTCCACCTCGAACGGAACAATGATCATAACCCTCCCAGACAGGATTACCAATGTAATTGTAAACACCGCCCTGGGCGAGACCGCTGACGCGGTCGCGGCGGCTTTCCTTGCTGCCTTGCCGACCGGTTGGGTCGCCACCGCACCGGTCGTAGGAGTAGTGACCATTTACGGTCCGGCACAAAGCGGCTATATCAGTTCCACAGCCTCCTATGGTGCTTCCGGCCCCCTCCCCCTTGAGAGCGGCTTTGTCAGTGGTATCCCCGTCACCCCGGTCAAGGACAATCTGACCTTTAGCCATGCTACCGCGAACGGAATCATTATTGTCACCCTTCCGAACGGAACCCAGGTCACAGTTCCATGCACCGTCGGTGAACCGGCCAATGCCATCGCCACCGCCTTCCGTGCTGCCCTTCCGATCGGCTGGACCGCTCTCGCCCCTGTTGATGGAAATGTCACGATCATCGGACCGGTGCAAAGCGGCTTTGTAAATTCGACCTCTAATGATGTTCCATCCGGCGCAATGCCCAGTGAGAGCGGTTTCTTCGACGGAAATCCAGGTGCCGAGTTGAAGGATACTCTCTCCTTCGGCCCGGCCTCGGCCGCCGGGACAATGATTGTGACGCTACCGGATGGAACGATCCTGCCAGTGGCGATAGACAGCGCCAAGACCGCCGTCCAGGTCGCCTCAACGTTCTCGAAGGACCTACCAAGCCGATGGAATCTAAGTCAGGTCGGGAATACGGTCACCTTTTCCGCCCCAGGGCAAACCGGTCACGCCACGACCGCAATCGATGTTGTGTCCGGAATTGCCCTGGCGGGGCAGAATGATATTAACGGAACAACAGGGAACACGACCGCACGTTCCTTGCCCTCCTGGGGTGGAGCAACATCCGGATTCATCACCACCTGGGCGGATCTCGAAGCAGTGTTGATGGCCCAGGGTAATGTGACCCTCGGATCCGATACGATTGGCTCTGGCCAACCATTGAACGTCTATTTCAGAACAGACAGTTCTGACGCTCAGGACGCTTTCTCGATGAAGGCACTTGGAACCAATGCATCCGGGAAGATCGGACCCACATTGACTTTGACAGGCTCAAAGGCTAAGGGCGAATATGGTAACCAAGCTTTGATCGACACTTGCATAGATGATCCGAACGGCATCGGATTCGGCACGATCGGTTCGCTGCGGTCCGCATCCGGCGTTGAGGTGTGCACCTGGAATGGCGTCACCTCCACCAACCAGCACATAATCGATGCCGTGGATGTGTATGGGGCAGAGCAATACGTCATCTGGCTACCTTTGATCCTCGTGACCAACGGCCAGCCGACCGGTGATGTCGCGTCTTTCATAAACTGGGTCACCTCGCCGATCAACAACCTTCGCCATGACCCATGTTGCTGGTTTCGTAAGCATGTACGAATCTCGCTGACGTTGATACGGGATTCCCACCGTTCTTTTCAAAATGAACAGCGCGGCCTCTCTTCTTCTGATTCCAAGAATGCTTCATTTAGCATTCTTGACCGATGAAACGATGAATTCAGGTATAACACTGGCCCGTTAGCCACCTCAATCCTCTTTTGTTCTGTCTGTACCTCATTCTGGAAGGTGCCAAATTGTGCACTGTCATTTCTCATAAAGGGTGATGTGCCTTAGTCGAGGGTCGGAAATGATGTCATCGTTCAGGACTTCGATAGCGGCTCATCGCCATTCCAGAAGGGTCCGGTATCGCTGTCCCAAGAATGAGAGATTCTATCTGTAATTTAATGCGACCGGGTCAAATGAATGAGTTTGAATATCCGTACCACCGAGGACTGGTTTTTCCTTGTTTGTTCCGATATGAATTGCACCAGCAACGATCAGATACATTTATTCATGCAGGCTGGTGGCAGCACTCTGGGACCAAAACATGATCTCATACCTCGACACATTCCGGTCCTTCAGACGAGCTCACCCCATCATGATGATCAGGAACACCATTCCTGCCAGCATCATGCCTAGGCCGTGGATCAGCCCGAATTTTATCTTCCCGTTCGTGAACAGGCCGATGATCAGGCCCGATCCGAGCCCGGTGATGAGGGTAAGATCCAAGAAGCGCTGCTTCAGCGTGACGTATTCCATTGGGGGGCGACCGTGGAGCTGCTTGAACTGGACGCCGAACTCAGCCCGCCGCTGGTCCCCGCGAAAAGATTGCCCAGATCGGCCTGCCCCAGGGATGGGTAGATCGAAATGAGGAGATAGATGACCACCACCAGGACGCCGAACGAGATGTAGATGGTCGTCCCCTGGATGGAAAGGCTCCTTGACCGGTCCTGTTCTATCTTGATAAGATCGTCCATGTCCTTGGCGGCGCGGTGCACCACCTGTGATATCTCACCGCCGACCTTGGCCGATTCCCCGATGAGCGACGCGTATCTTTTTATCAGCCTGCTATCGATCGGTTTTACCATCGCCTCGATCATCTCCTCGAAAGGTCGGCCCATCTCCAGGCCGTTCGCGGCAATCTTGAGATGCTTCTTGAGGATGCTGGTGTCGTTCTTTGACATCTCGATGATGGCCTTGGATGGATCGATTCCACCCCGCATCGCATCTGCCATTTCGTACAGGAACTGAGAAAAGGACCTCTCGTACTCCGCTTTCTTCTTCTTTTCCGTCTGCACGTAAATCGAATATGGCAACAGCAGAATGAAGATGCCGATGACCAGGACATATTCAGTTATGAATGGGGTTACACCCGGTGCGCCCTCGAAATATGACAGGGAGATAAGTACGAAGAAGAACGCGCTCACCGCCGGGATCCCGACGTATAGGACCCGTTTCGGAATAGGATGCTTCTTCAAGTGTTTCCTGAGCGAGAAGTTCCTCGCTCTCTTCAGATAAACCAGCACGATGGCGAAGGCCACTAGCCCCATGCCGACGACCACCGCGACGATGACCAGGACCTGCTGTGCGGTGATGGTCGACCCTTGTGTGTTGACAAAGAAGGTCCAATTCAGACTGGCCGGGACACCCGCGTCATCCGTGACATTGACGGTCACATTATGCTGACCCTCCGCCAATGGTTTGTTGAGGGGCACCGTATAAGTAACGTTATGATTCGTGAGGACGGTATTCGGAGAGTAGGTGGTCTCATTCCCGTCCACATAAATGCTGACTATGACGTTGTCAAACCCAGCCGGGGAGGAGAAGTTCGCCATGATCGTCGGGGTCTGCGTGTTTATGGTGGTATTGTTCCCTGGGTACACCGGAACGATTACCGGTCCGTTTCCCTGGACTGCCTGCGCCTGTTGGGGGACGAAACAAAGTACGATGATCAGACTTGCCAGGATCAGGATGGCCATCTTCTTAATTGCCATGGGTTCACTCCACGCGGGAATACGCCGATGAGATCAGTACTGAAAAGACGAGAACGGAGACCGGGATCATTCCCCAGGTAACTCCGATCAGCAGTATATCAGATGAAAGTCCGCCGATCGATGTTCGCATGGCGTTCATCAAGAAGGCTCCGATGCTGATGAAAAGGATGCCGATCAGGACAATAGTGATGTAGAGGTCGGAATATGTTCCCAGCTTTTCGATGAAGGCCTTTTGGTTCTCCCGCTTCATCCTCATGACGTCGTCCGCCTTGTTCCTGAGGTACTCGTCAAGGTTGCCTCCCTGGTGGACCATGTTGGCCAAGTCCCACAGGGTCTCCCTGAATCCCAGTGAAGGGGATTCCCTAGCGGCTTCGGATATCGCAGATATGAGGTCCTTTCCCTCAATGTCCATCTTGTAGACGATCTTCTTGAACTCGGCCGAGATCGCCTCCCTTTCGTTCCGCCTGGCGATCCTCCGGAATATCTCCACCGGTGACAGTCCTGTGCTGGCCATAATCGCCAGCTCGCTTAGGGTGTACGGCAGCTCCTTTTCTATGGAGGCGCCCCTCTTGGCCCGTCTGGTCATCACCGACATGGGCAGGACCATGTAAGCACAGGCAGCGCCGACCAGAGTAAGAACGGGGACCAGGATATACCACATTTCCGAGTGTACCACCAATAAGAACAGCAGCGAATAGAGGACCAGCGAGATGATTGCGACCAGTGCGGCAGTCACGATGTTCCTGGCCAGATAGAGGCCGGGAGTGATGCCCATGTTCGCCTGGCCAAGTTTCTCGGCCAGGCCCACATGCTTCTTCTCGTTCTCAAGCCTTTTTCCTAATAGTTTGTAGCAAAAGGTGTTGTACCTATCGGTCAAAGTCTTCGTGTTTTTCTTTTCCTTGCCCTTGTTGAACGGGAACATGCCTTACCGCACCTTGTCCAGCTCTTGGCCCGCCGCGACTGGGTCAACGTAGTAGTCATTTATCGCCTTGCTGACCTTCTCGTAGCTGTGGACGTTCTTCTTGTCCATCAGGAGAAGGTATGCCTCCTTTCGCTTTAGTTCGCCCATCATGAAATCGAGCGGTTTTCCGGTCGCCTTAGCGATGTTCTCCAGGATGAAGCTCCTCCCCGAAAAATCGAAATTGTCGTATTTCGGGTCCCAGTTGAAGGCATCGTTGGTCAGAAGGTTCTTGTTATCTTTTTCTATCTCCAGGATCTCGACGATGGTCCTGACCCGGCGCACCATTTTCCCGTTGATCGAGACCTGCGCCTGGAATGCGACCGCGTCGAGGCTCTGGAATAGGGAACGCGGAATGTTCATGGGCTCGTTCTCCACCCGGTGGAGAAGCTCGTCGATGGAACCGGCGTGGATCGTGCTCATGGAGGCGTGACCGACCGCTATCGCCTGGAACAGGGTGGAGGCCTCTCTTCCCCTGACCTCACCGACGATGATGTATTCCGGCCTCTGCCTCAGGCCAGCCACCAGTAGGTCGAAGAGGGTGATGTCTCCCGGCCGGCTGGCACCCGATGCCGCAATTCCGGACGACCCCACTCCGTACCCGGTCCTAGACACTGATTGGATCCAGTTGGTGTGGTCTATGTGTATCTCCGGCGTGTCCTCGATGGAAACGATCTTGTCCTCGGGCCTTATGAACATGCATATCGCGTTGAGAAGTGTCGTCTTTCCGCTGGCCGTTCCCCCCGACACCAGGATGGACTTCTTGTTCTCTATCAACATCCAGAAGTAGGCCATCTGAAGCGGCGAAACGGACTGGAAGCGTATCAGGTCGATCGGAGAGATAGGGTCATGGGAGAACTTACGGATGGTGAAGGTCGACCCTTTCCTGGTGACCTCTGACCCCAGCGTCAGATTGATCCTGCTCCCGTCCAGCAGCGTTGCGTCCAAGATCGGCTGATATATGGACACATGTTTGCCGGATATCTGGGCCAGCTTGATCACGTACTTGTTCAGTTCCAGTTCGTTTTCGTACATTACGTTCGTCTTCATCGACCCGAATATGCGATGGAAGATGTACAGAGGAATCTGCGGGCCATTGCAACTGATGTCCTCTATGAAAGGGTCTTTGAGCACCGGGTCGCTTCGGCCCAACCCCAGAAGCTCCCTTTCCAAGTAGTACAGCAATACCTGCTTGCGCCGGTCCTCAAGCTTGATATCATAGAGATCGATCGTCTCGTTGTAACGCACCTTGAGATAATCCCGTAGCGGTTGTGATTCGGTAAATATGAGGTTCTCGACTATGGGTACCTCCTCCTGGTCCATCGTCGCTTCCAACCGTTTCTTTAGCAACGACAGGGTATTCTTTTCGTCGCCCTTCAGCTTCGGTTCACGGATCATATAGTTGAATTCGCCTTCGGCGGTGTTGAAAACGATGTTGACGAATGCGAACGGTGGCGCGACCGGATAAGTGATATTGATGGCGGTCTTCTTCTTGTCCCTGGCCTTCCTCATGTAGGCCATGACCTCTTGGATGAGTACATTGTTGGATAGGATCTCGTCCTGAGAATAGTGTTTATCGAGCTCGGCCGCCTTCTTGATCAGGAGGTCCCGGTCCCTTACGTCCAAAGGCTGGTTTTCGGAGACCTTTTCCTTCTGACGGGTCTTCAATGCACCCATTATGTTCATTATCTCTCGCCATCAATCGAACGGGGCGAGTTATTAAACCATTGGCTATAGAGAAAAACAGATGTATGTTATCTATTTATTATCAAAATTTGAACCCATCATGGTGAGTTTTTATTCTGGTTTTCCCTTCGAGTTACAAGGGAATGGACACCGTATTGGAAGTTTATTTCGAGCCAAATACCCGGACAGTTGATGAGATTGGCCTGTCAAAAATTCACCCATCAGCACCTGCGGGGCCGAGAGAATGTTAGAATTCGACAACTAGTGAGGGACTGATTTTAGATCTCATAATTTCTCATAGTGCAGGAAGCATGAGACAATAGGTTGTTTGAGTAAGAATTCTTTTGTCATTCGCCGTATTCATTGTCAATCTATGTTGCACCTATCATCTCTTTCCCGTTTGGGCGCGTTCTATACAGATTAGTAAATGGTTCTCAAAATTCGATACTCTGGAAAACAGGACGAAATGATATTATCAGGGTTCAGGGATTATTCGCCCGCGCCGGCCTCGAGACAAAGATGCCTATACGTCTCTCGTCAGTCTCGCACACTCACCATAGGCCGGCGCTAGTCCTTGGGGATGCATTGCAGACGATTTGATGAAAGGTACTCACTGCTCACCACCGTCGGAAATAATAATCTCGGCCGAGAACCACACTAATCCTTGCAAGCAGGCAGGAAACGTCGACTCTACCGACGTAGATCTCTACTGGCGTCTTATTATCATTATCGATAACAATACTTACATTACCCGATGGGGATTCCCGGAGGGTAATTTTGTTCATTTTTTCCTTTGTGCAAGCTTCATTAATTATCGTTTTATGAAATTACTCGGGCCTAGTTGGGCCCAAGGGTGCCTTCCTTGACCATTCAAGGTGAGGGTTATCCAAGGGGAGTATAGTATGAAAGCGCACAAAGGATTAAAACCATCCTTGAGAAGGATGAAGAGGGACAAGTCGGCCATATCGCCGATTGTTGCAACCCTCATGCTAGTGTTGATAACCGTTGCTGCCGCGGTCGCATTCTATATGTTTGAGACCGGCTGGCAAAAGTCCGCGACAGCTAACGTTGGGGATGGAACCGTTTCATCCACTCAGCTGACCATGACCGGATCGACCACCGTCACCGACCTGATGAACAAGATGGTCCCGGCCTTCGAACAGAACAACAGCGGCTTTAAGGTCAGTTATACTGGCACCGGTAGCGGCGCTGGTCTGATCGCAATCGAAAAAGGTCAAGTGGATATGGGTATGATCTCCGATGACATGAACTCGGTCACCACCGGAACGACCACCGCTTACCCGAACCTTGTCTCAACGACCATCGCCTACGATGGTGTTGACGTGTTTGTGGCCCAGGCGACCCTGAACGCACACGGAATAACTGGAACGACGATCAACATGTACCCATGGCTCGTCGACTCGCTCTACGGCGCAAACGGCGTCGCACAGGTAACGACCTGGGGAGCTTTCGAGGCTGAACTCTCCAACCAGACTGGTGTCCACGTTGCTGACTCAACTGCCGGTGCAGCCGCAACCCTGAACGTCCACTACAGGTCGGACTCGTCCGGTACACAGGACTCCTTCTGTGACAAGGGCCTGCTGTCCCACAAGTTCCTCCCGTATGCCACCGTCCCAGCTAACGCAAAGGGCGAGAACGGCAACCCGCTGATGGTCACCGATGTCCTGGCTGACACCAACGGTATTGGCTTCGCTACCGGCGGAATGGTCAGCTCGACCCCCGGCGCAGTGGCATTCACCTGGAATGGTGTGACCGCAACCGCTCAGCACGTCATCGACTCGGTCGATAACCACGGAACCAGCCAGTACGCTCTCTGGCACCCGCTGAACCTCGTTACCAATGGCGCCCCGGTCACGCAGTGCAAGTCGTTCATCGACTGGATCACCGCACCGGACAACAACCTCGCCATATGCAACGCGGCAGGGTTCACCAGCATATACCAGTCGGTATAAGTAAGGTGAAGAGTAAACCTCTTTCAAATCCTTTCCTTTCTTTCTTGATTTTCTGGGTTTTTCATATTCTATATAGATTATCATTATTAGGCAGATAATTATCGACTGGATGCCTCATGATTGATGAAAAAAGAAGACCCATATACCTGCTTTCTCTGCAGATAATCTCCTTTGTCATGTTGTTGATCTATTCGATAGGATTGGATCGTTATTTGATATTGCCAACTATCCTAATCACAATCGAATTGGCACTGTTGGCGACGATGAGAAAGGGCCTTCGGCCATTTCTGCTGTTATGGCAAGGACAATTTTTCCTCACCGCGTTCGTTGGAATTGTCATTTATCCGAGCCTATTTCTGAACCTAGCCTCGATAAAAGAATCGGTCCAGATTGCGCTGGCATTAATCATGATATTCGCTGAGATCTTGGTCCTGATAATATATCGATACAAAGAGAGGGGGATAATTTGGACCCTAAAAGGATCAACGGTCTCCCTGATCGCCGTGGTCATGCTCGTCTTGATTGTTATTGTGAGCGAAGGGCTCCCAGGCTTTGCAGAAAACGATCCCGTAAAAATGCTAACCACAACTGGATTTGCCCCTTACAATCAACCAGATTCTATTTCAAAGACAAACCTGTCGGTCCATATCGATCCACACGACTATGAATTTTCGACAACCACCACTACCTTTTACCTTGCTCCGCACGCCAATAGTTCATTCAATCTGACACTTTCAAATATCGGGGCTTTGAATGATAGTTATACTATCACATTCGTCAGCGTTTCTGGACTCGGCATCAATATCTCGGCCAACCGAGCACAATTGGATTTGGGTCAATCGACAAACATTGAGGTCTTCATCAATTCTTCAGACTTGGGCAGATACCCGATCGTCTTCCAGTCTGTAGATAATGCGAACATCAGGAAGGAGCTCACGGTCCAAACCATCGTATCAGAAAACGGGTTCAACTTAAGAATCGATCGAAATGAAATAACCGTCAAGAATCAAGGATCCTCATCTACCCTCATACCATTGGGAATCGAAAATGCAGGAACGGAGTATGACGGATGCACACTACGCATTTCCTGTCCTCCCGGTTTTTCTCCTTCTCTGGGGTTGTCAGAGTGGAGCTATTCTAACAATAGCGCAACCATCGAACTAGATGCTGGTGAGGTAAGAAACTTCACTCTAATGCCACGTCAAGTGCTGACCACTGATGGCACATACCATATGTGCCTGACAGCGAGCACTGTGACGGGAAATCGGACGATTGCTTCGTTGAACATCACTTTATTCATCACTAACAATCAGGTCATCAATGCACAGTACCCAGGCCTCATTCCTCTAAGCCCTGGAAGAGTGACCGTGTGGAATATCTCAGTCTACGGTCAAGGGATCGAGAAGATGCAATTCGATATCCCGAACCTTCCCGAAGGATTGTCCGTACGAGCATTTGTCGATGGAGGGGTGGAAGTACCTATCAGCAACGGAACGGTCATCTTCGATGAGGTCTCCTCAAAAGAAATCCAGTTGAGACTGGAAGCAACCAGCGGCATGATTTCGAACGTTTCGTCCTTTGAAGTCTTGATGATCGCTCCTGGCAGTTCATTGCAGTTTGGCCTGATCGGCTTCATTGCTGGATCTGCGATCACTACCATTGTGGCATTGGTCTTTGCGGTTCCTTTGGCGCTTGCCTGCGCGATATTCCTGTCCGAGTATTGCTCGAAAAGATTTCAGCGGATCATTAAGCCAATAATGGAGATTCTTGCCGGCATACCTTCAGTCATATTCGGATTATGGGGCGCGCTAACATTTGGTCCATTTCTGGCCGGTTCCGTTTATCCAGTTATCAATGATACCTTGGGGGTCGTTATTCCTTTCTTTAGCGGGGATGCGGGGGCGTCGGCAAGATCGCTGATGACCGCTTCGGTGATCTTGGGAATAATGATCTTTCCGATCATAATGAGCCTGTCGTACGAGGCCATCGCGGCTGTCCCGTCCGAATTGAAGGAAGGCTCCATATCGCTAGGCGCGACCAGGTGGCAAACTGCAAAACAGATCATTTTCAAGAAGGCAAGACCTGGGATACTCGGCTCCATCGTTTTGGGGACCGGCAGAGCATTAGGCGAAACAATGGCCGTTCTGATGATTCTCGGTTTCACCTCTTCGGTCCCATCCTCGATGTTCGATTCATCCGGAACAATGACGAGCGCCATTGCCACCACGCTGACCGGTGTATTTTCAACAACCCAGGCACGTCAAGGCATCTTCGCCATTGCTCTGCTGCTCTTCATCTTCGTGCTGTTCCTGAATCTCATCTTCATGGTCGTCACCAAGGAAGGATTTTGGTCAAGCGGTAAATTCGGATGGATAACCAACAAAGTCAGATCGAACAAAATCAACGGCAAGATAATAACGATCTCGTCAAGGTTAAGAAAACGGGAGAGAGGTCTAGAACATCATGGCAGAGATCATTTCCTGCCATCAAAGATACTCGAGCGGAGAGACAGGATCGCTACATTAAGTTTGTATCTGGCAGCGACAATGATGCTGGTAATCGTCGGATACATCATTGGGGACATCATCATTAGGGGTGGCCTTGCATTCCAGGCCGCCTATCTCACCGAAACACAGCTGAACGGGGGATTCCTGAATTCAGTAACTGGATCGCTGATGCTGGTCGCGGTGGCTCTGGTGGCCGCCGTTCCAGTGACCCTTCTGGCGGCGGTGTACGTTCACGAGTACAGTCTGCCAAACAGCCGATTGGCGCGGGCGACGTACATATCGGTCAGTACGCTGTCCAGCACGCCTTCCATAATATTCGGAGCGTTCGGGTTCATGATATTCATCCTGTACCTCAATTTCGGTTTTTCGCTACTCGCCGCAGGGTTGACGCTGGCCTGCATGATCCTCCCCTTCCTTTACATAAGCAACATGGATGCCTTGAGGAACGTGCCCGATTCCCACAAGGAGGCATCCTACGCACTTGGGATCACCAAATGGAAAACGATCACCGGAATAGTTCTCCCTTCCTCATTTCCAGCCATCTCAAGCGGTATTTTCATCAGCATTGGCCGAGCGATCGGGGAGACTGCCGCAGTTCTCCTGACCGCGGGTTTCATAATCGATGTGACGACATCCCTGGTTCAGCCCGTCGCCTCCATGCCGGTCATGATATACACCATGTTCAGCGCCTCGGCCGGCGACCCGGTCAAGATGCAGGAGGTCTATGCAGCCGCCTTTTTGCTTATCGCCATGGTGATTGCTCTGAACATTGCTGGAAAGATGATTAGTCACTATTATCAGAAAGGTCACTATGGATCGAAGTGATACCCATCGTTCCGTCCGCAGGAGATTGGAAGCCTAATGGGGGCGGTCCTGGCTCCATCTTTGAATGTAAGGTCAGGATTCTCCCGTCCCGAAGCCAATTTCAAATTTCTGGAGGAGACGAGGTCAGACGCTTGTGATGAGGCTGTCCGGGGATATGGTTCCAGTCAGTGACTGTGCTGACCCGGTTCAGTTTTCTTAAAAAGTGATCATGGATTCTCGGCGGTCGCCCGAGATATCAATTGAGCACCCATAGTTATTGACCTCAATAACGGGCAAACTGCCCATCTATACTTCACTTGTTCTAATTTTATTACTTGGCCAACTACTTAATCGCCGGAGCAAAATGGCCCTTCATGGAAAATGGAACAGAGGTGAACGAAGATAGTGCTGAAGGTCATTACAATCAAGCGATAAGGCTTGGTCAGAGTGGGGATCTGAAAGGGGCGTTGTTACAGTTCATAGATTCAGTCAGACTTGACCCGGACAGGGCCCCCGTCCATTATGCCCTGGGAAAGGCCTTGGAATACCTCGGAGACGACATAGGTGCGATATGTCATTTGGAAGAGGCTCTGAGGATCGATCCAGAACTGTCGGTGGCCCACTACGATCTGGCGATTATGCTGCAAAAATCAGGCGACAGGGAGGGGGCGCTTTCTCACCTTATAATAACATTGAACCTGGACGCGGAAAACGCCTCTGCTCACCAGATATTAGGAAAAGTGCTACATGAGCTCGGAGACTGCATTGGAGCAAAGGGCCATTTGGAACAAGCGATCAGGATCGATCCCAACAACTTCGAGGCCCACTTTGAACTGGGCAGGATATCATTGAGTTCTGGCGATATGGAAATGGCCAAGATACATCTTTTTGAATCACTTCGCATAGATCCCAATAGCGTATGGGCCCATTACGGTCTCGCCCTGACCCTTAAAGGTCTCAGCGGCCCAGAAGGGATGGTATGGATTCCCGCAGAATCGATGGAATCCGACCCAGATCGTTCTTGGGTACTTCTCGAGACAGCCAGGATGTGATCAGAGATGACCGAGAAAGAGAGACTTCCATCTGATTTCATCGGCCTTCGATCATCAACCTCATTTTGGTGAACCATGTATAAACTATTCCTGTTCGATATGGACGGTGTATTGCTTCAGCACAAGTCATCGTTCGATTATTGTCAAGAAGCAATCGGCTGCGAATGCAAGTGGCTTAACATGTGGTCAAGGCTGACCCGTTCATCGATGAAAGAGGCGAATGAGAAAGTGCTCCAGAAGATGACGCGTCATGGCTTCACGCAGAAGAAGCTACTGGAATTGGCCCACGATGCCCCCCAGATGAAAGGGATATGGGAAGTGCTGGACACAATTCGGGCACATCACGGGACGGCGGTCATAATCTCTGGAGGGATAGGGGCTTTCGCTCAAGAACTCGTAAGGCAATATCCATTTTCAGGCTACGTCAGTAACGAGCTGTATTTTCATTGCGATGAACAGGCACCGGTTTGGGATATCCGGTGCGGCCAATCCGACAAGGGAAGGATCGCCCGGTCCTTCCAGACGGCTTTAGGCATATCGAAGGGGGAGACCTTTGCAGTGGGGGACTTCAGCAACGATTGCCCTATGTTCTACGAGGCGGGTCTGAGTATCGCATTCAATGGAAACGAGCAGGCCAAAGCCGCCGCCACCATCAGCGTCGAAAGCGATGATCTTTCCGACATTTTGCCCATCATCTACGGAAGTGTGAAGAACAGCAAGACGAGGACGACCGCTGACAGGTTCCTGAGGTTCGGTCATTTGGATGGGTGTGAGCAATAGAAGATCAAAGGGGTCAAAGCAGCAAAAGACCCCCCCGCGCGCCTTTCCGGGAACCCGATTCCGTGACACAAGGTCTAGCCGTGACCTTGCCTACTTCTTCCCTAAGTTGTGTTGGACGGCCTTACCATCTCGTTGTAATCGGTCACATAGTAGTGATTGATGGCCGTTTCGGCGATGTCGGAGGCGTATGCCCTGGTCCTTTCCAGCGAGTCCACAATATAGGCCAGTGGCACTATGTTGGCCGCGTCGCCTTTCATGCCCAGCACTTCGTGGGTCAGCGCCTCGATCTTGTGGACCATAAGCTTGGAACGGTTGACCACCTCATCCGCGCCGTCGAACTTGTTCACGTAGAACGCGTTCATCGCGTCGTCCAGCAGTTTCACGACCTCAGCGTCCATGGACAATATCTTCTGAGTCATCGGCTCCTTTTCGCTGACCCTCGTGGCGTTGAGCGCGAGGCGGGAGGAGTGGTCTGCGATCCTTTCTAAGGTTCTAGCAACCAGCAGGTATCCCTGAGCCTCCAGGGGCTGCATCGCCATCTTGTCGGCGAAGAAGACGTCCTTGACGATCAGGTTATACTGCTTTGCGATCATCCAGTATAGCTTGTCCACCTCCTGGTCGCGATGCAGGATCTCCTCGGCCACCTCCTGGTTCTGGACCCGTAGCAAATTGACCGCCCCCAGGTGCATGTCTCGGGTGATCATGTACATGCGTCTGACCCCTTTGAGGAGTGAGAAATCGCTGGAATCGAGCAGATCGCGCATCGTCATCGTGTTCGGCGTCTCTTCGATCAGCTGTGGACCGATGACGTGGTGTGACAGGTCATGGATCACCTGGCGGACCTCCCTGCTCGCAGGCCCGCTCAGCCGGAACTCGATGATGTTGTAACCAGCCAGATAGGCTCCGATGAACTTTCGGAACAATTGCTCCGTGTCTCCCGATTCGACCGGCACGACCTTCTTCGACATTTCCTTCTCCGATCTCTTCAGTTTCGGGTTTATAAGCATCGTCCCGTCGGGCAGGGGGATCATGGCCACGCTGTCGCCGTTTTTGATCTGGATGGAATTCACCCATTTCTTCGGCAATGAGACGACATACGTTGATTTCCCGGTGACCTGCACCTTTCGAGTTTCCATGGAGAGCCGAGCCGGAGTAAGATAAATAACGCTGATGTCCTTGCTTTATGTATAGGAAATTTCCATATTTTTACTAAATACCGATATTATCAATATTATAGCGCCGGAAAAAAATAGAATTTTCGTCATCCCAGTGCAAAGCATCGGGACGCGGGTCCGGAGTTGGGATGCGACTTTGTCAGTTGTCCCTCGTGTCGTAATTCCTCTTCTTGTGTTCCATAACTCGCTCGTAGGCATTCTCGTTGTGAACCGTCCTTTCGAAATCTGCGTGCCTGAGATTGGGAATCCGCAATACGGGCATTCTGACAAGGATTCCCAGTACTCGACACCGCAATTCTTACACTTGCTGACCATAGGATTACCTCCCTTTGAATGTTGTTCTGGCGCTTGACCGAACTTCCCGCTGACATACCGCTCAGTCTCAGTAACGTCCGGGTTCTCGAACATTTTCTTCGTCTCGTTGAATTCTACCAACTTCCCCATCAGCATGAATGCCGTATAGTCCGACACCCGTGCCGCCTGCTGCATGTTATGTGTCACGATCACCACCGTGAACTCCTTCCTGATATCTTTGATCAGGTCCTCGATCTTCTTGGTGGCGATCGGGTCGAGGGCCGAACAGGGCTCATCCATCCGTATGACCTCTGGTTCCATCGCAATGGTGCGGGCAATGCACATCCGCTGCTGCTGTCCGCCAGAAAGGTCATCGCCGATTCGTGCAACCTATCCTTCAGCTCCTCGTAGAGCGCGGCCTTTCGAAGGGACCGTTCTACAATCGCGTCAATCTTTTCGGCGTCCCTAAGCCCGGCCAATCCGGCAGCCATAGGAGACGTTGTCCCTGATCGAGAAGGGGAACGGTGTTGGTCTTTGGAACACCATGCCCACCCTCCTCCTCAGATCGATGACGTCCGCACCCTTTTCGTAGATGTTCGAACCGTCGAAAGTCACCTTCCCCGTGACCTTACAACCCTTCACCAGGTCGTTCATACGGTTGAAGCATTTGATCAGTGATTTCCCGCAGCCTGAGGGTCCTATTATCGCAGTGACAGCCTTCTCCGGGATGTTCAAGGAGACATCGTCCAATGCCACTTTGTCTCCATACCAGAGTTTCAGCCCATTCACAGCTATCTTCGGCCCCATCTGCCGATCACCTTCAATTCCATCTACTCGAAAATCCATACCGCCCTATCGATTTAACCTTGACCGACATAATTTACATTGAAAACTTACTGGTAAATACTGAAAGTTTCTGGGCGGGAATATGGTTCTAGGGACCGAATTATTGGGAGCCAATCCCACTTGTACGTTGTGACAGTCTGGCAAGGGCCATTTTCGTCTACTTTATTTATATAGAATCAGGTATCCAAATAACAAATGTTTAAATACATCATCAATCTTGAACTAATCATCGGAGAAATGATTTTGGCAGGATACTCAGGAAAGTCAAAGTACAAAGGGCGAAGCACAGTGAACGATCACAACAAGCGCAGTTCCGATTTCACGAGGACCGCGATGTTGAACCAAAAGAAAATTGCTTGCTTTCAAATTCGACATGAGAGAGGCAATGAGATCGAAGGGGCTCGACCCGGCTTTGATGACCACATTCCTGGCCAGCGTAATCGCCAAAGGATCGCGCCAGGGCATCCACGATGCCAAGGACTTTGTGCGGCAGACGGAGAGCGAAGGATACATCAGCAAGGAAGTCGGCGACAGCGTCTCTACCTTCTGGACCGCTACACCAAGTACCAGTCGCAGATAGTCTGAGAGCCTTCGGGTTTTTAGAACCATCGACCTGAACTGCCAGCATTGCTGCTGAACTTAAGCGGGTTGGGACCGCCGCCCGGCCAATCAGTTTTATTAGTTGATTGCTCCAATTATTTCGCACAGGCTTGTGCGAACATGATGACAGAATGTCCATACCCGAAAGGCAAATGCCGGATCAAGTGGGTCACAACCGAATGGCTCCAGGACCATCTCAATGACAAGAAGATGATGATAGTCGACATCCAGCCTAACATCCATGACTACATTCAGGAACACATCCCGGGCGCGGTCTACATGGAAGAGGGCTGCCTGCGCACTTTCTTCAAGCGGAGGGCCGGCGTTTGGGCCGCCCCCGAACAGATCGAGTCCGCGTCGGACGGTTGGGTATCAAGCCGGAACTGCCAGTGGTCGTCTACACCGGTGAAGGTCAGTACAAGCACTGGGGGGACGGGCTGGAGCAAACGATGGCGGCGTACTCGCTGGCCCGTTACGGCCATGACAACGTAATGATACTGGACGGTGGCATCGACAAGTGGCGCAACGAAAAGAGGGAGGTCACCAAGGTCATGCCGGAACGCAACGAGTCCGACTTCCTGGTGGAGGTGCGGGACGAGTACTTCATGGAATACGAGGAACTGAAGCGGGTCAAGGACAATGACGATGTTGTCCTCCTCGACGCGCGGCCATCAGCGACCTATGAGGGCTGGGGCCCATGGATCAAGCCGGGGCACATCCCGGGCCATGGTTTCCCCTGGCGCAAGCTGATGGCGGATGACAATCCGAGGCAGCTCAAGCCGGACGACGTACTCCTGGAGCCATGATAGAGAAGGCTGGCATCACCAAGGACAAGCTGGTCATCTGTTCATGCGGCACCGGAAGGGAGGCGACCAACGAGTTCAACCTGTTCAAGTTCTACCTCCAGTACCCGCGGGTAAAGCTGCACGAGGGTGGGTTCCTGGAATGGGCCTCCTATCCAGAGAACGAGACGGTGACCGGAAAGAGCCCCCGGTAGGTAGGGCCTGGAAACCCTTCCATCTCCTTCCAGTTCAGGGTCGGCAATGGTCTCGAGCAGGTACTTGGAGAACTGTTCTCCGGTGGCCCCGTCCGAGCGGCCGGTCATCCTGATCCTTTTCATACTGGCAGCACACATCCAGGGCCATTTCCAATCTGGCCGCCTTCTGCACGAAACCGATGTGATTCAGGAGCATGGCCGCCCCCTTGATGATGCTGGAGGGATCGGCGTACTGTCCGCGTCCTTCTTCCACCATTCTCGGGGCGGAACCGTGGATCGCCTCGAACATGGCGTACTGCTTGCCGATGTTGGCGCTGCCTGCCGTTCCCACGCCGCCCTGGATCTGGGCCGCCTCGTCCGTCAGTATGTCTCCGTAGAGGTTGGGCATGACCATGACCCTGAAGTCCTTCCGTCGGTACGGGTCGATCAGCTTGGCCGTCATGATGTCGATGAACCAGTCGTCCCAGGTGATTCCCCGGATAGTCCTTGGCGATGCGCTCCATAGTGCCCAGGAACTTTCCGTCCGTGGCCTGGTGGCGTTCGCCTTGGTCACCGCCGTAACCTTCTTGATGTCGTTCTTCCGGGCGTGTTCGAAGGCCAGCTGGATGATCCGATCGATACCCTGCTTGGTGGCCACGCAGAAATCGATGGCCAGTTCATCGTTGACGTCGATGCCCTTGCTTCCCAGGACGTAACTGCCCTCGGTGTTCTCCCGGAAGAAGATCCAGTCGACCCCTTGTTCTGGCACCCGGACCGGCCTGACGTTGGCGAAAAGGTCCAGCTCGCGGCGCATGGCCACGTTCGCGGACTCGATGTTGGGCCACGGATCTCCCTTCTTGGGGGTGGTGGTCGGACCTTTCAGTATGACGTGGCAAGTTCGTATCTGCTCCAAAACGTCGTCCGGAATCGCCTTCAGCACCTTGGCCCGATTCTCGATGGTCAATCCCTCGATCGTCACCAGCTCGACCTTGCCGGCGGCGATCTCTTCCCGAAGAAGGGTTTCCAGGATGGTCCTGGCGGCGCCGCATATGTAAGGTCCGATGCCGTCGCCCCCGACGATGCCGATGTGGATCGTGCTCAGCTGGAATAATCCGTCCATTCCTCGGACGCCTTCATCCTCTCGATCCTTTCCAGCTGCTCGATCACAATCTTCGGCGAAATGCTCTTTGGACTTCTCGATAAGCTTCGCATCGACCATTCTTATCCCGTCTTCGGTACGGGAGAGGTGATATTTTAGTGCGACTCAGCCAAGTAACGTGCCGATAAAGGGGCTGAAGCAATACAATTTGCGGACCTCAGATCCCGTCGAGCCCTGAACCACTCCGTGGGTTCGTCATTCTTCGAAACTAAGAAGACCCGGAAGGTGGCGATATGTCGGTTTACGTGTTGTTCGGAGTTTTTCTTTTGTCGATGATGTGGATCAGGCGTTCTCCGATCTCATTTGCTTCCTTTATGCGGTCTGGGATCAACCCTGCAGGCGTGCAATACCTTGTCGTATGTGTCCAACAGGTATCTTACGGCCCTGAATTCAGTGGGTGAGATCGCTTCCATATCCATCAATTCCTCGGTCAGTTCATTCATATCGTAATTGGATCCGATGTCCATGTATTCCTTCGACGCGAGGTTTCTCAACCGTTCTTCGATCTTCATCTTGATGGAGGCGACCGTCGGTCCATGCTGGTTTGGAGATACATTTTTTTCGACTCCTGAGGATTGTCAGAAGCAATTTGTGAACGTTATATTTTATGATATCTCAATGGGTCATATGTAAAAAATATACTGAATATATCAAGCATGTAATACATATAAAATATATGCTGTATGCATATTTTATATATCGATAATGTCCGAACATTCCGTATTTACCAGAATTGTCCAAGATGCAAGGTCGGTGCAATAACTTTCAGCGATTCTTGAATCGACCGCTAACAGAGGTCAATAGACTATGAGAAGTATCCACGCAGACATTAAATCGTGTGTCTTGGACTGTAATCGTGCTTGTGGACAGTGGACCTATGACTCAAGAGGAACTCACCAATCAGGCCAGAGACGAAGAAGTGCAACGGACGAGATCTATTGCAACGCGGAAAAGCTTACCTTGTACGAGCACGAAAACGGGGACCTTACGCTAGAGGGCCGCTTCGGCGAGATCGGCCATGACGGTGGCCCATGTTCTATCCAATCCGTGGCGAAGGGCCTTCTTCCCAAGGTCGAGATCAGGACGACCGTCGATCAAATCATCGAAGACATTCGGATGCGCAAAATGTACATCGAAATGGAAAATGAGGCAAGAGCGTTGCTCGGCAAAGAATTCCAATCGGTACACCAAGAGATGAGATCGAAGGACATCCTGGTAGGCGATCCGAAGGTACTGGATTTCAGGAAAGGAGGATGTGCCAGGTTCCGAGCCATATACAGAAGGAGCGAAGAAATCGAGAAACTGCCCTATCCCGAGGCGGCGTATTGGGCATACATCTCTGGAATTGGGGTCTATTTCGGGCTTCGGGAGAATCGTGAGGATATGCGGTTGAACGCCGTCTCCGACCTTAAGAGGTTCGTGTTGCATAGCTGTCCCGCCTCAGTGACCGGCCACTAGGCCAAGCACCTAGATCGGTTCCGGCGTTGGAGTCCAGCCAGATTTGCGACAAACATGCGCCCCGATCAAGGACATGTTCGTGTCAACCTATTGTTAGATCGATCGGCCATTAGGACTTTTAAGGATGCGCTCCTGCAACTCAGAGGATAATTCGAGATATCGATGGGCGTCGGTCTAGATCCTTGAATGACCAGACCATAGTTGACCGAGGTTTTTCGTGTTTCAACGAAGATCTCAATCTCCCGCTTTTGTTGAGCTTCATCCCATCGATCCTATACTTGACATGCTCGATGTCCGCATAAGTGTTGACCGAGACCATCTTCTTCAGCATCATTCTCATCTCTTTGATGAACAGGATATCGGGGCTGTTCTTTCCGAAAAAATCACGATGAGGTAGATCAGTTTGTCCAAAGAATTGATCATTTTCTCCACGGACCTCCTTAACTTCTCTGTACCTCCCATCATTGATACAGTCTTCGGTATCCAGCTTCTTTTCCTGATCAGGATCAGTACCCTTTCTATCCGTTTGTCCATAGTCCATCACCGACATCTGATTGCGTTGCAATGGCTCAATTGCGGACCAACGCAGTTCAATGAGAGCCATCTGAGGGAAAATTCTCTACGTTCTTATATGCTGCGAAGGGTAAGTCCGATAGGCCACCTACCATAAATCACAGTGTTTTCAATCAGTACTGGAATAAAAACTTCTAGGGATTCTTTCTTACCATGTCTATTTGTCTTGTATGTTCTCATCACTATACTCCCATTCCCGAAATTGTCGACCTGTGTAGATGTATTAGTTCTGTGTGAGAGTGTGAGAGGGAACTATTTTCCCTCTGCGTTCTACTTTGGACGATGATATATGGTTGTGACGGAGATCATCAGAACGGTGTTATGTGGCATTGCAGCCTTTGTAACCTGGACCTAGGAGAGATTTCCGCCATCAGCATGGAGAATGATCATCCTGTCATGTCCTTTCTGTCACGGGGCGGTCGAAGAAAAGAGAACCAGGCTCCCCGAGGACATGCAGATCGACTCCCTGGTAGGATGGAACGATTTTCATAGAGATATTTTCGCAGCAAAAGCTTCGAAACAATCGGTCGATCGCATCTTCGAGATCATAGCCAGCTCTATCGAGAGCTCCCCGTACTTCGAGTACAAGGAGGACATAATTCGGATCGTCATGGACGCGTTCGAACCGGTTTCAAGATTGGCCCAGGCAGACATAGCGAGAATATCTCATAACGAAAGCTGCAGTAGGGCGGACGCAGAAGCAGACCCGCGTGTCATCCGACCGTCGATATCGATCTAAGTCGAAACCATCTACCTCTCTCGTCGATGACCCATTCGAGACCCGACAAGGTGATGTCCCCCAATGAGCAGGGTGGCATCTCCCGAAACCCATTATCGACAGGCTCACGAGAGAGGCTGTTCTCTGCCAATGTTCCTGACCCAGGTTCAAATCAGCCGGTCTGCCGGGCATGGCCAAGAATATGAAAACTAATATCAACAGCATGCTCAGAATAGCATCCCCATGAGATGGTCGCTCCGCATTGGACGGATCCTTGGTATCCCGATATATCTTCACTTCACTTTTCTGATCATCCTGCCGATTCTTTTCATGGTCTTCGGATATGCCTATTCAGAGCTGTTCGGCTTCCAGATAGGCTTCGCGAATTTGGCGGTCGACGATTTCGGGAAGATCATGCTGGGCGTCATCGCCACAATCATCTTCTTCGCTTCCATCCTGATCCACGAGGTGTGCCACTCCTATGTGGCCATGCGCAACGGCTACAAGATATCCGGCATCACCTGGACCTTTGGGGCTGCAGGAGGAACGAATCTTCCGGATGTGAAACCCGGCGCTGGTGACACCGGCGAGCTTGATTTCGCTTGGGTGAGTATACCAGCGAGCCCTGCGAGTTTCACTTTCACGCTAAACTATCCTGCGAGCTTGGCAGGTAACCAGGATTTTAAGGCCCCAACAGGCATTTTCCGCATAAATGGCGTAGCCACTCAGGCGACACTACCGGACGTGCTTCTATCTTCAGCGGCAGGCACCTCGCGCCTCGTGAATATCTCTACCCGAGCCCAAGTAGGAACGGGCGCCAACATTCTGATTCCCGGCTTTGTTATTAGCGGCAGTGGCACCGAAACTCTCCTCATCCGTGCCGACGGGCCCGGTTTGGCCCAATTCGGCGTCTCAGGGGTCCTTGCCCAGCCCAGCCTCAGAGTAACCAATCAAAGCACGGGAAATACAGTCGCCAGCAACACCGGTTGGGGAACAAATGCAAACGCAGCCCAGATCGCCAGTGTGGCTTCGCAGGTGGGTGCCTTTGCCTTGGCGTCCGGCAGCGCCGACTGTGCGGTGATCGCGAACCTGCCCGCCGGGGCATATACTGTTCAGGTGTCCGGCGTGAACAACACCACGGGGATCGCGCTTGCTGAAG
>CAWDCQ010000082.1:0-41653 GCA_963800775.1 uncultured Methanomassiliicoccales archaeon
CTGCTGGACAGCGCGAAGGACATTTGCGGGGCGGTGGAGCAGGTGCTGGCGGTGAACGTGTCGCGGCCGGTAACTTTCGAGTTATTGAAAAGCTACATTGGGCGGCATCTGTTCGATTTGTTCACCGATGTAATTCCGGATGCCACGCAGGAGCGGCTGGACGACCTGCTGCAGCAATACCGCACGATTTATCTGGCGCGGGCCACGGCCGACTACGATCTACCCGGGGTTGCCGAAGGGCTGGCGATACTGGGCGGACGGAAGGGCACGGCGACGACGAAGGGCAGTCCGACGACGCGGGCGATTCTGGAGCAATTCGGGCTGATTCAGCATTTCGACCACATGCAGGGGACGGACGGCTTTCCGAGCAAACCGGCTCCGGACGTGCTGTTCACGGCGCTAGGGGCGATGGGCAGGCTGTGCGACACATCGGGGGCAGCATTCACCATGAGCATCAGTGGCGGATAGTTGACAAACGGGGCCAAGGGATCACTGCGCATGGCCGTCGACCGTGGCGAGATCGACTGTCCAGCCGTCGCCGCTAAAGGCCGTTGCCGTTAGTCCGATTGGCAGGGTGTCTGTCAGGCTGACCGTACCGGTGGTAGCGAAATCGCCGGTGTTACTCACGACGATCGTGTAGGTATTGCCAACATCGCCCGTCGTGAAATTACCGGCGTGCGCGATGCCAACGGAGAAGTATAACACGACGATAGGCCAAGTCGGAAACGAGTGTGTTGGCAAGGGAAAACCGCGGCCGGTAACCATATAGTAGCCCACGCCCGCCGAGTAACCGTTGAAGCCCGTGATGATATCATGGAAATCGGCCGAGGGGAGTTAACGCGCCCGGGTTGGGGTGGAGCTCCTTGCACAGGTGGTCGGCGCGGAACGATTCCTCGCACTTGACGCAGGAGACGATGAGGTCCGCGAAGTTGTCCACGTGGCCGGACGCCTTGAACACCGCCTCCGGCCCGATGGTCTCGCCGTCGATCTCCAGGAAGCCTTCCTCCAGGGCGTAGATCCGGCGCCACTGGTTCATGACGTTGGTCTTCATGGTGCAGCCCAGCGGGCCGTAGTCGAACAGCCCGGCGATGCCACCGTATATCTCATAAGATGGGTAAATGAAACCCCTGCGCTTGCACAGGGAGAGGATGTCCCCTGAGTTTACATCGGCCATATGATCCCGTCTCCAATGATTCAATCGTGCTATCTTAATCTTCCGCCAATATCGAGATGACGTCGTGGTCGTAGATCATCGCCTGGAGGTTGTCCTTCGAATCGCGGACCGGCAGCTGGCCGAAATCGTTCTTGCGCATGATGCGGGCTGCCTCGGAGATCGATGTCTTCTTGAACACGGTCATCGGGTTGCGCACCATGATGTCGCGGACCGGCAGGCCGGGCAGGTCGATCTTCGACACCTCGTACCACAGCTTCATGACGTTGCGCAGGCCGTCCCAGGTCCACTCGTCCTCGTCCTGCGGGATGCCCAGCTCCTCCATCGCCACGGTGCCATTGACGTAGCTCTTGTTGAAGATGTCCCGGTCCGTAAGGATGCCGATCAGGTGGCCGTTGTCGTCGAGGACCGCCAGCGCCGAGGCCTTGCTCACCTTGAGCGTCACCGACGCGACCGCCAGGGGCGCGCCGTGGTAGATCGGGATGCAGGGGGAGCGTATCACGTTCTCGACCGGGGTGGAGATGTTCTTCTTCTCCACCACCGACAGCAGGTCGGTCGGCGTGAGGATGCCGACCAGCTTGTCGCCGTCGATGACCGGCAGGTGCCTGAGGTTCTTGTGCAGCAGTATCCTCGCCGCTTCCTCCACCTCCGCCCTAGGGCCCGATGGTGACCGGCTCCCGGTTCATCATCGAGCGCCGCCTGGTCCTCGTCCGGCTTGTCGAAGATGTCCTGCCTGGTGATGATCCCGGCGAGCGACCCATCGCTCCGGCGGACCACAGGCAGTCCGGTCAGGTTGTGCTTGACCATGACCTTGAGCACCTCGTTCCGGGAGCCGGGGACCTGTGCCACGATCGGGTTTGAGGTCATCACTTCGCCGACGGTCGTCAATCTTCCACCTCCACTGATTCCGGCTTGACCACAAGGACCGGGCATCTGGTGAAGCGTATGACCCTTTCCGCCACCGAGCCCAATAACAACTTCGAGAAACCTGTCCGTCCTAGACGTGCCCATGACCACCAGGTCGTGGGTCGCCGACGCTTCCACGATCTTGCGGGACGGAGAGCCTTCCATGATCGAGGTGGAGACCTTGACGCCCATCTTCTCTCCTTCGGTCTTGACAAACTCCACAGCCTCCTTGCCCTTCCTTCTCCAGCATGGAGTAGACGCTGACCACCGTCGAGTCCATCGGGAAATTGATGAACGATGTCTGGTCCACCACATACAGCGCCGTCACGTCCGCGCCCATCAGCTTTGCTAGTTCCAGGCCCTTTGATTATCGCGGCCTTGGTGTAATTCGCTGCCGTCCGTGGGTATCAGAATGTGCTTGAACATGTTCATTTCACTTCCTCCAAATGTTTTTCCGTAGCAGACCATCAACGGGTCTTCCGGGCTGGACCTCAGCACGAGATCGGTCAGGGGGTCTCCCCCTTTGGACCTCAGGACCATGAAATCGCATGGAGCCCCTGGTTGTACGTTAAGAGATTCGTTTCGATTTAAAAGTATTCGTGGGTTTATGAAGGCCATATCCACGAGCGGGGTCAGGTCCCGCATTCCCTGCGAGCGCAACAGCAGTGCGGCGGTGGAGATTCTCCTGCAACATGTCCGGCAGGGAAACCATGGCGTTATCGGTGCCCAAAGCGACCTTCGCCCCGGATTCCATCAGCGTCCTCAGCGGCGGTACCATCCCGAAGAACAGGTTCGACAGCGGGGGCAGACCACGATGGGCACGTTGGCATCTGCGCAGGCGGCCATGTCTTCCTCCTTTCCGCCATGGTCATGTGCACGACGAAGCGGGGCTTCAGGTCCAGTACCTTACCCATGTCCTCCCGGACCCTTTCCGAAGCGTGGATGGCGAAACGGGCACCCTTCTTGTTCACATGTTCCGCCAGGAGGCGCGCTCGGCTCATAGTCCCAGTCGGAGATGGAGAGACGGCAATGCCGTCCGCCACCCTCAGCAGCGCGTTGACCTCCCGATGAAACGTACTTCAGGTTCCCGCCGGCCGGGCCATGATGTAAGGTTCCGCGCCGTTGCCCCGGGCAGCGGCCAGAGCTTGGGCTCCTTAAGCCCCCCTCGCGGAAATCGATGTAGCTGGGACGCCCCGGGAGAACATGTTCCGGAAAACTCGGACCATGGAGGCGGTCAGATGGTTCAATGGCATGTTCTCTCGAGGATCCGGTGCTTCAGCCCGTTCGGGCGGGGCCACCAAATCTTCCAAAGAAGCCGAGTGTCCACCGGGACCACATGTCGGCGATGTGGGTGTGGCAATTGATGAGCGTGGGCACGATGACGCCCTTGGCCGTCGCCATCTTGGAGGTGCCCTCGCCGACCCGTATCACCACGCCGCTCTCGAACTCCACGTGGCCATCGATGAATCCGTCGGATGTCAACAGTTCTCCGGACGCTAGCTCCATGAGAATGTCATGCGCTGGTCCTTATTTCTAGATGTCCAGGCGGGCAGACCGTTGACCGGGCGCCCTCAGGATGTTCTCAGGCGTTCTCCGTCCCCTCCTTAACGCCGGTATAGGGCATGAAAATATACTATCTGGATAACCCGTTCCGGTCAGGGCCACGATGATTCGTGGCAAACAAATTTATAATACGCTTTTTGTTCAGGGCCTAAAGGTGCTTTAAATGGCTGCAAAGATAAAGCCGAAGAGTGCGTAGGATGCGGTGCTTGCGAGGATGTATGTCCCACAGGGATGCATCAAGGTTACCGAGGTCGCCGTAATCAACGAGAAGGACTGCGTGGACTGCGGTGCTTGCGTGGACGAGTGCCCGAACAACGCCATCTCCGTCGACTGAATCAGTCAAGAAACCCAACGACGGCCGTCGCACTATTGCGCCGATCGTCAAAATCCAATTTTCCTAGATCTTTCTCGAGAAAAATTAAAAGCGTTGCTCCGGTGTTCATGCCCAGTAGGGCTTCATCACGTACTTGTACACAGAATTGGCGGCCGTGCCCCTTCCCCGCAGGCGACCACGATCTGCCGGTACTTGCCCGGATAGATGACCGCGTCGCCGCAGGCGAAGACGCCCCTTCCGGGAGGTCCGCATCTCCGTGTCGACCTTGATCTGGTTCCCTTCAAGGCCGATGTTCCATTTCTCCAGGTATTCAAGTGCCGGGGTGACGCCGATGTTGATGACAACAATGTTGACCTCCAGCTTCATTTCCTGGGCCGGCTCGCCGACGGTCAGCACAGCCCCTTCGACCTTGTCGGTGCCGAGGATCTCCTTGACCTCGGCGGACATGATGGTCTTGATGTTCTTGGCCACGACCCGGTCGACAATGCAGCCGTCCGCCCGGAAGCAGTCCCGACGGTGGACGATGTAGACCTGAGCCACATCTGCCGCCAGCAGCGCCATCTCCAGGGCGCTATTGCCACCGCCGACGAAAAGGATACGCTTGCCGGCCAGGTCCTTTTTCTCCGGCAGCTTGTGGTAGACGCCCTTGCCCTCGAGGCGCTCCTCGCCCGGGGCTCCCAGCTTTTCGGCCGGAACAGGCCGGTGCCGATGGCCAGGATGACCGTCTTGGTCTCATACTCGCCTTTATCGGAGATGACCACCAGCCCGTCGTTTGATCCTGGATGTCCCTGACCTCCTCATGCTCGTGCAGCACGCATCCAGCCGCCTTAGCATGGTCGACCATGGACCATCCCAGCTCGTGGGCGTGGACCTCAGTGACGCTTGGATAGTTCGCGACGATCTTCTCGGGATAGATATTGATCAGTTGGCCTCCCGCCTCGCCGGCGTCGATGATGAGGGTACTGAGCTTCCTCTGCATCGCATAGACGCCCGCGGTAAGCCCGGCAGGGCCAGCCCCGACTATCACGAGATCATAGGCCATTCAGCCAATGAATAAAGGCGGGTGTTGATAATCGTTTCCATACTATTCGACCTGGCGGATTATTTTCCCAGATCGCCCGGATAAAAGTCGGTACCCATCAGAGCCATGACATGTCATCGGTGCTTGGACCGATGAACGGGAATGCCTTGCTGGCGGCCTAAAGAGGTTCTTTACGTTCAAAGTAAGATGGGGGGCCCAGGGCATGACCGAACGTCATTACCCCGGACGTCCTGTTCATTTCTTCTTTAGCTTCCCCTCCACCTTTTTCACTTCTTTGTCGACCGCTTTTCCTACGTTATTGGCGCCCTTCTGGACATCCTTTACACCGCTCTTGACGCCTTTCTGAACATCCGCAATTCCCTTGTCGATATCTTTCTTGATATGTCCCTTTGCCATTTTCTCACCTGAGGATCGGTCGTTCCCGATCATATCACATTTATGTCTGGACCATCAACTATTTTGGATGCCCCTGCGGAATTTTCAATTCTGTGGACCGATGCCGCTCCTGGGGCGTATTCCGCTATTGTTCGTCGGATCGGCGGGTCTGGCGCTATCGATGTAACTGGGTAAGCGTTTTATCGAAAATGAGGGGCGACCATCATGATAAAAGAAAAGTGAGCGCGGCACCCTGCCGATCTTCAGACTCCCGAAGCGGATCGGATAGGTCGTCGCTGCAGACCATTCGATCGGTCAGGGTGCCCATGTGCTCATAGTTTTTCCAGTTTCATCTTCTTCGATTCCTTGTCGATGACCTTGGCGTCAATCCTCTCCTCCTCGTCGAGGTCTTTGAGGCCGCCTTTCTCTGCCAAGGGAACGTTCTCGACCTTCTCTTCGTTGATGTCTCTCTTCACGTACAACTTCTCATCTTTCATCTCATCACCATCGAACGGCCCCTGAGGCCATCAACGACTGTTGTTCACAACAGATATAAGAGAAAAATCAGAAGGAATTTCTAACTCTTGCTTAAACACCGCTGATTCGGCGGGGAAACGTTGTACACGTTTGTCAAAACGGAGGAGCTGTCCTTGCATAGGGACCGATGGATGCGCTGCCTTTTTGCCCGCTGGCCATCTCTCAGGACCGTCACACCGAAGAACATGTAATCGAACCGGAGTGTCCTTGGCCACCCTTTATGAACTATTCTGTACCAAATCTGGTCAAGAATCAAGGGTTTGGAAGGTGTTTCTGCCGGTCCTGGGTTTAGAGCGGTCCGGAGAGCGTCGGCAGCGCAGGATGCCGATTATGCTGGCGAACACCCAGATAATAATCGCTGTAACCAGCGCCTTGAGCCATCCGATCTTGTACAGCGCCTTGAGCGCCAGCAGCCAGACTATCCCGCCCAACACGGCAGCCAGCAGGCCGTTGCCGAACAATATGTAGGCCAGGGCATAGACGATAGTACCTACGATGGCGGCGACCAATGCCGTACCCAGGCTCTCCTTCTCGCCCAGGAGCGTAGTGACGAGGTAGATGATGACGGTTGAAACCACCAATGCGATAACCAGATAGACAATGCTTGTTGCGTCGACCATGGCCTGTGTCTTTTGATGAATTGGTATTTATCCGTTGCTCATAGGAAAATGCGACTTTCAGGGATCGCCGGCCTATCCAGATACCGCCAAAAGTATCATTCGGCAAAAAATTGAGTAAGGAGCCGAACTGATCTATTGCCAGAACGTCAGTCCGGCCAACGTTTCTAGACCGGCAATGTGCCGTTCACATTCCCAGCGCATTGACTCCCAGTACGACGAGTATCGCCGAAATGATGACCAGGATCATGATCGCGAATATGACCGCCAGGATGGCGATCGCCAGCGCCCTCAGCCAGCCCACGTCGAACAGAAACTTGTACAGTCCGAGGAATGCCAGGAGAGCTATGATGGCCGCCACGATCACTGCCACGCCCGAGCTGGTGAACGTGTTGGTAACGATGAAGGTCCCCACATACACCAGGGCGAACACTATTCCGCCTAGCAGCATGCCGAGCATGGCCTCGCCCATCGTGGCCTGCCCTCCGGTGAGGACCTTGGCGGCGAGCCACAGAGGAATCGAGATTATTACCCAGCCGATGATCAGTGCGATGATCGCGATCAGAAGTTGCGCCAGATCCATGCTGTAACCTTCCGGGCCGGTCGGTCGGCCCATTGACGATTCGAGCGGCCCCTATTAAAATTGAGACACCCTACGGCGGGCTCCGTCGCCCGTCGGATCATTTCTCCCTCCACCGGGATTTCGACATGCCAATCCACAGGAACACTGCGGTCAGGGTGATCAGGACCGCCCAGTCGATGATCAGTTCATTGGTGGACGAGACCAGCACCCCGCTCAGGTTCTGCGCGATCTGCGCTGCATAGGTGGTCGGCGAAAGATAGGCCAGATAACGATAGGGCAATGGAATGTAGGTGATCGGATAGTAAACCGGGGCCAGGGTGGAGAACAGCGTCGTCAGCAGCCGGGTGAAGGCGAAGCTCTGCACAATATCGGAGGACAGCGTAGCCAGAGCGAAACCTAGCGATACCGAGGTGACGAACACGAAGCTGAGGACCACGATTATCCCGCCCAGCTGCAGTATCGTCACCGGTATGAACAGATAGAACAGGACTGAGAGGATCAGTATCGCCGGCAGGTAGTAGATCAGCTCGGAGATGGCGATCCCGATCACATACGTGGACGCGCTGGTGGGCGAGCTCACCACCATGTCCTGGAGCTTGAAATCGTTCTTCAGGTGGGAAAGGTCGGCCTGCAGCGATGTGCCGCTGGAGAACATGGTCATGATCAGCCCGCCGATGATGGCCGGACCAAGCAGCGTGCCCTGGCTGACGAACCATATCAGGGTCAGGAACGACAGCGGCGCCAGCACCGTGTTCAGCAGCACCACCGGGTAGTTCTTCATCTCGTAGATGGAGTTGACCAGGATGGAGGCGAGCAGCTGCCTGCCGGTCCGCCACATCATTGTTCCGCCTCCTCTCCGTTGAGCGTTCCGCCGCCCACCACGTCGGAGAAAATATCATCGAGATTGATCGGGTTGAGGGAGAACTGGACCTTCTTTTCTATCAGCATCCTCGAAAGGCGCAACGCCTCGTCCTGGGTGGTCATAATCTGGGTCTGGCCGTCCCTGCGCGCCAGTACCTTGCCCTCCACTTCTGGCAGTTCCACCCCCTTCTGCACCTTGACGCTGTACTGGTGCTTGATGTTCATGCGGAGCTCGTCCATGCTCCCGAGCGCCAGCAGCTTTCCGTCGTCCAGTATGCCTATCCGGTCCGCCACCATCTCCGCCTCCTCCAGGTAGTGGGTGGTGAGGAAGATGAACCGGTCCTTGCTCAGCTCGGTCATCAGGTTCCACAGCTCCTGCCGGGATATCGGGTCCAGCCCGGTGCTCGGCTCGTCCAGGAAGATGAACTCCGCCCCCGAGGCGATGACCATTGCGGCGAGGACCTTGCGCTTCATACCTCCCGACAGCGTCCGGTTGAGCCGGTTAGACACTCCATCCAAGCCAACCTGGGCCAGCGCCTCATGCGCCCGGGTCCTCGATTCGCGGTAGCTGATCCCCCTCCACAGAAGATAGGAGGAGACGCTCTGGATCGGGGTCATCCACTGGACCGCCCTTCCCTCCTGGGGGACGACCGCCATCCTCTCCCTCAGTCGCTTGGCGTCGGCCATGACTTCCAGGCCGTCAATGGTGGCCTTGCCGGATGTCGGCTCGAGAAGGGTTGAGAGTATCCTCGTCAGCGTTGTCTTGCCTGCACCGTTCCTTCCTATCAGGGCGAAGGTGCCGGAAGCGGGAATGGAGAAGCTCACGGATGACAATGCCCGTTTTCCGGTGTCGAAAACCTTACCGATGTCGGTGCAGACGATCTCGCCAGAATGTGTCATGGAAACTACCGGTTTCAGTAACTACGATGTCCGGGTAATCAGTAAAGGATAGTATTTCAAAATGTCCATCTCCCTAACCGGACTAATTTATGAGATAGAATAGTGAGGCCCGGCTGTTCCGCTCCATAGATACTGTACATGATGAAAAAGTTGCCAGTTGGGGCGCATTCGATTTCTTCCATAGATCATTATGTATGTTATAAGTTATGATTAAGCAATGGAACATATTAATTGATATATGATATATGCTCTAATCCAATATAATGAAGAATAACATATTGAGCAGCCTTCGAAGCACACTGTTGAGCCGGGGCTCGTTCGATACCTTTCCAGAGTCTGTCTGGATGGCAGCGGGTTCGTTGAACACTTACGGAACTAATGCGATCGAAGGGAACACGCTGACACTCGATGAGGTGAACACCGTCCTGATCGGCCGGCAGGGGGTCAAGAAGCCGATCCGTTTCATAATGGAGACGATCCAGCACCAGGCTGCTTTCAGAAACCTGATGGACCGCAGAGCAAGGGCCATCGACCTGGTCACCGTTCTAGAGCTCCATGAAGAGGTGTTCAAAGGGATCCTCCAGGACTATGGGCAATGGAGGCGGACGAACGTCATGATCCGAGGGGCCTCGTTCACTCCTCCACGGCCGGAAGAACTAGTGCCAAGGATGGATGCGCTGATCCAGGAGTACGATCAACGCGCTCTCATAGGAGAGGACGTGTTCACCTTGGGGGCCTGGCTGCATTACAGTTTTGAAACCATTCACCCTTTCAGTGATGGGAACGGCCGTGCAGGGAGATTGCTCCTGAACCTGCACTTCCTCAAGCACAATTGGCCTCCGGTGAACGTCATGCCATCGGACCGGAAGAGATACCTGGATGCGCTCAGCAAGGGCAATGGCGGATCTCTGGAACCGTTGACAGATTATCTGAAGGTCGCCATGGCGGCCTCGCTGCTGAACTTCCTTTCGTTGGTGGGGACAGAAACGGATGAGCTGAGACCCCTGAAGCGATACGAAGGAGAGGGCGGCCATTCGTCGAAATATCTGTCCCTCAGGGCCGGTCAGGGGGAGCTGCCCGCCGTCCGCAGAGCGAACGAGTGGCTTACGAGCAAGCGGGCATTGGAACTTTACGCACAGGAGGTGGGAAGGAAGTGAACGGAACAAGCTTCCGGCTGACCTTCTCGCCCCGATATCACCATGCAATTAGTTATAGGGCGTCTGGTCATTCCTTTGCTAATGGCGCCAAAACCCAAGAGGGCAGCGAACTGCGAGGATGAAGAAGGAGAGGAACCGGTATCCTGCAGCAAGTGCGGTTGCACCGAGTACGTCGCGGTCGCGAAACAGACCGGAAGCGGCAAGCACTATGCGGTGAAGTGCAAGAAATGCGGGACCGAGTTCGCTGATCAGTGAACAGGAGGTGACACCATGGGAATTTTTAGGGGATTCATCTCGGTCGACATCACCGACATAGGCGAACTGGTAAAGGTCGAGCGTGAGCTGCGTACCGTAGGGGGCGGGATGAGGCCGGTGTCGATGGACATCGTGCACGTCACGCTCAAGTTCCTCGATGAAACGGACGAGGCCGCGATACCGAAGCTGATAGATGCGATGGACCAGGCGGTGAAAGGCGTGGCACCGTTCGAGATCGCTCTGAAGGGGATGGGCTCATTCCCTTCAAAGGACAACATCAAGGTGGTCTGGGTAGGAATGGAGGGGGCGGAGCCGCTGACCGGCATAGCCAAGACCCTGGAGGAAGAGTGCGCCAAGCTGGGCTTCGAGAAGGAGGAAAGGCCGTTCTCCCCGCACCTGACGGTCGGCAGGATGAAGGACCCTATCGGCACTCAGCAGGTGAAGGACATCATCGATCGGTTCAAGGACCACGATTTCGGAAAGCGTCCGGTGCGATCGATCCGGCTGAAGAAGAGCGTGCTGGGCTCCAAGGGGCCGACCTACTCGACAGTGGCCGAGGTCGTCCTTCAGGCGCCGTAGTTCTCGAACAGCGAGAACTCGGTCTGCTTCAGCATGTCGGCCGGAGGGTGGTCCTTCACGAACTCGATGTTGTAGTTGCCCTCGAGGAACTCCGGGTTCCTGATCACCAGCCGGTGGTACGGGATGGTGGTCTTGATGCCTGTGACCGTGTACCGGTCCAGTGCCTCCCGCGCTATGTTCAGCACCTCGGTGCGGTCGCGGCCGTGGATGATGAGCTTTGCCAGCAGGTTGTCGAACTCGGTCGGGACGACGTATCCCTCGTACGCGTGCGAGTCGATGCGGATGTTCTCCCCGGCCGGCTCCACGTACTTTTCGATCCTGCCCGGCGTCGGCATGAAGTTGTTGAAAGGGTTCTCGGCGTTGATCCTGAACTCCATCGCGTGCCCGGTCGGATGCACTGAACCCAGTTCCTTCGTCACATCCTTGTCGGTGGCGATCGCCAGCTGCATCTCCACCAGGTCCAGTCCGGTGCACGCCTCGGTGATCGGGTGCTCCACCTGTATGCGGCAGTTCGCCTCCATGAAGTAGAGATGCCCGTCGCCCATGAGGAACTCGAACGTTCCCAGGGACGTGTAACCGGCCTTCTTCACCGCTTCCTTGACCAACGTTCCGATGCGCTCGCGCATCTCCTCGTTGACGGCGCAGGACGGCGTCTCCTCCAGGATCTTCTGGTGCCTCCTCTGTACCGAGCACTCCCTTTCACCCAGGCAATACGCGTTGCCGCGCGAGTCGCCGACCACCTGGAACTCGATGTGCCTTCCGCGCAGGAAAGCCTTCTCCATGTAGATGGTGGAACTGTTGAACGCCTTGATGGCCTCGTTCTTGGCCGAGGTGAACGCGTCCTCCATCTCGTCGTCGTTGTTGACCACCCGCATGCCCCGTCCGCCGCCCCCTCCCGAGGCCTTGAGCATGACCGGGTAGCCAATCTTGTTGGCCTGCTTCTTGGCGTCCTCGCCGTCCTTGAGCGGCTCGAGCACGCCAGGCATCACCGGCACGCCCACCTTGGTCATGAACGCCCGAGAGCCGAGCTTGGTGCTCAGGAGCTTCATCGCCCGGGGGTTCGGTCCGATGAACGAAAGCCCTTCCTCCTCGCATCGCTCGGAGAACTCGGCCTTCTCTGAAAGGAAACCATAACCGGGATGGATCGCCTCCACCTTCATCCGTTCCGCAACGTCGAAGATCGCGTCCATGTCCAGATAGCCGATCATTCCCGGCTTCGACTGCAGCTCGACCGCCCGGTCCGCGAGTCCGACATGCTTGCAGTGCTTGTCCGATGGCGTGTAAACGGCGACCGTGGGAACACCAAGTCTCTTGCAGGTCTTGATGATCCTTATCGCGATCTCCCCTCTGTTCGCCACTAGGACACGGTTGAACATCTAACACACCTTAGACACGTCGTAGCATGCGACGCTCTCCCTCGGTATAATCATTGTTTAGATAAAGCTTACCCGCAAAGGCCACGACTCTTCCATGTTGAATTTCGTAGTACCGCTTCGGCTTACGTGTCTTCGATTCCATGATCGTGTCACTTTCTGCCCATCCAGATGCCCGTTGCGAAATGCGGAGACGACTGGGTGTTCCAATCGCCGAACCAACGTGTCTTCCTGGTTCTAAGTCAAGCTCTTTCACGGCGGATGCGATCGCATCTTTCCATGGGTCCGAACCGATTTCGGTCCTCATTTCAGCCTGCGACTGGGCTTTCGATCGCTGCTATGACCTGCTAGTGAAACGGCCAATCAATAGCGGGTGCTGATCATGCATCAGTTCGGCAAGTGAGTGATCTGTATCAGGTTGCCGCACGTGTCATCGAATATCGCTATGGTCGAGCCAACTCCCGGCAGCTTTGTCGGTTCCATGGTGAACTTCACACCAAGGGGTTTTAACCGTTCGTACTCTTTTTGCACGTCGTCGACAAAGAACATGGTGGCGACTATGCCTCCCTTGTAAAGGCCTTCCTGGTACGCCTTTGCGACCGGATTCGCGTTCGGTTCCAGGACCAACTGGGCGCCGTCCTTGTCCTCTGGCGAAACAACGGTCAGCCATCTGTAATTATTGGCCTTTATGTCCGCCTTTTTCACGAAACCGAGTTTTTCGGTATAGAACTTGAGCGCCTTTTCCTGGTCGTCAACGAGTAGGCTGGTCAGCTTGATCTTCATGCCATCACGATTGCGATTGGTGATTGGAACCTAGATAAATCTTCTGTCAAGGCCCGCAACATCCCACAAATGCTTCCTTCAGCCCCTGGATATAGGATAAGTCCAGGTGGTCGCAGGACGTCAACTCGCTGAGCTCATCTTGCTTCATTACGAATCTGTCTCGACACATCGAATGAGAAGTTGATCTCGTGAACGGGCTCCAATCTGACACGGCATAAGTCCTGTCTTCCAGAAATTGGATCTTGATATCGTTCCCTTATCGATCACGTGCATATTCCATGAAGAACATGCTCGGTCCACGTCGTTTCCGGATGGGCTCGTTCACGCCAAGGAGGTGAGGTGACCAGATCGACCATTGCCATCGATCAGTCGCATGATTCCCCTGCCACATTCTTGAACGCCGGCAGGTCCATGTCATAGGTAACATCCTGGGTGGAGCCGTCGAACATCTCGATCCGGGCCCTGACCTTGTTCCTTTGCATGACTAACTCCTTGTCCGTTACCTTGGACCGGAACAGGCTGAACCTCTTCCCCTCGGGGGTCAGGCGCCTTTCCACGCATATGATCAGGCCAGCATCCTCGAGCAGCTTGAGCTTGCGGAAGCAGGCCGCGATGGGAATTCCCATGCTGTCGCTGAGTTCCAATGCCGTCCTAGGCTTTCGGGTCGTGGCAAGAAGTATCTTGGCTGAGTATCTCTCGGTCAATAACCTCGATATTTCATGAGACTGCATTTCCGGCACCTATCACTGGAACGTCCTTGTTCGGTATATAATCCCGGCTCGATGGTTATCATTCTTGATAGGCAGATAATGGTCCAGCCAGACTGGTGACCTCGGGGCCTACTATCGTTTCGGGAAGTGACATCAGCGAAAGGCGGTAGCCGCCTGATATTGCTGTCTGGTCAGATCATCTGCGGACCGTAGCTGGGCGTAGCTTGACTGTAGCGGCACCGGATATTGACCCTTCAAGCCGGTCCCTAGACAGAGGCACTCACATGAAGATGAGGACACAATTCAAGAAGGACCGGAACGGCGGGATCGAAGGATTGCCGTTGCAGCTGATGATCATGGTGCTCATCGCCGGGATAGGCTCGGCGGTGCTGCTGGGATGGATGGGGAATCTGAACGCCCCGGACTCGATCGGGTCTGTCACCTCGTCGCCGGCGGAGCTGGTGGCCAAGGACGGGAACGAGGATGGTGTGTTCGAGGCCAGCAATGTTGACCTGACGATAACCGTGTACGACGGCAAGGGCGATCCGGTGGCCGGGGCCACGGTGATCCTGGAAGGCTGCGGCGTGGCCCGGATGGATGGGACCAGACCCTACGGGACGACCGACACGAACGGGCATCTTGTTCTCAATGACCTTAGGATATCGCAGACCGGCAAGGCGATCGGATTCATCACCGTCACGGTGACCAAGAGCGGCTACGGCACCGACACCAGTCTGAGCATCCCGGTCATTTCGGGGTGATGTAATGGCGATCAAGGACAGGCGGGGCCTGGAGGGCATGCCCCTCAAGCTCCTGATCGTTTCCCTGCTGATCTCGCTGTCGGCGCCTATCGTCCTTTCTAGCATGGGAACTTTTCAGGCCCGGACATCTGAGTCACTGGCGCTCGGCGCCGCGGAGCGGATCCGGGAGATCATAACTGCGACCTACCTTTCCGGCCCCGGCAACCACCGGGTCCTCGATTCGCCCCTGGCGGATAACAAGTGCACGATCGAGATCGGCGGTGACCTGACCCGCACCGAGTCCATGGTGATCAAGGTCATGCACGACGGCAGCGTGGAACGCATCTACCTGTCCGATCCGGCGGTCCGCGTGACCTCCGCAGATGGCCATCCCTTCCAGCTGACATCGGGCATGACTAGTTTATCGTTCACCTGCGTCGCCGGCAACGGTACCTATGTGGTGGTGGGCTGCCGATGATGGAGTTCTTCCTCTCCAAGGTGTGGCTGTTCGTCTGCGGTCTGGCCGTAACCGCCGTGCTCGTCCTCGCGTTCTCCGGCATGGACCATTCCGTGGCCAGCGATGAGGTCCAGCGCAGGGTGTCGCAGTTGGCGGACACACTGGATTCCGTTTCCTATTCCCCGAACGGAATGAACGTGACCATCTCCATGGACGATTTCCTTCCGGACCCGGGCTCGGTGGCGAAGATATCGACGGGATATGTCTGCATCGGTTCAGGAACGGAACGCAGGTATGCTCCGCTGCACGCCTCCATGATGCTGACCGACCGAACCGGGTCGGTCGTGGACAATTGCACCCTGGTCCATGGCGACCTGCTGGTCGTGCACAAGGACCTGGCCAAAAGATCTCTGGTCCATGTTCAGGTGGCGAAGGAACGTACCGTCTCCTTTACTGCCTGAACGAAACGCCTGCAGTCGTCCTTGCTGGTGTAGACGTAGAACGAGGCGCGTGCGGCCCCGTCTATCTTCTTTTTTAGGAAATACGGATGCACGCAGTGCATTCCGGAGCGTATCATCATCCCGGCCATCTCGTCCAGTATCATGGCGACGTCATGCGAGCGCATCCCGCTGACGTTGAAGGAATAGATGCTGCCCCGCAGCTCCGGGTCCTGCGGGCCGATGATGTTGATCCGCCGCTCATCGGCCAGGCCGTCGGTCACGATCCGGTTGCACTCGATGTCGTGCTCCATGACCTCGTCCATCCCGATCGCCCGGAGGTAGTCCACCGCCGCCCCGGAGCCGATGATGCCGGCGTAGTTCATCAGGCCGGACTCGAACCGCTCCGGTATCGGCAGCAGCTCCGCCCTTTCGTAGGTCGTGAGGCTGACGCCGCCTCCGCCGACGATGAGCGGCTCGACGTGGTTGAGCAGCTGTTTCTTCCCGTAGAGGACGCCCATGCCGGACGGGCCCAGCATCTTGTGCATCGAGAAAGCGTAGAAATCCACGTCTAGGTCCTCCACGTCGACCTTCATGTGCGGTGCCGACTGGGCCCCGTCCACCATGACCAAGGAGCCGTTGTCGTGCGCGATCTCGCACATCTCCTTGACCGGAATGGTCGTCCCGGTCACGTTGTTCGTCTGCACCACGCTGACCAGCCTGACCTTCCGGGTCAGCGCCCGTTTGAAAGCCTCCAGGTCGAAAGAGCCGTCATCAGATGTTTCTACTATGATACGGTCGACGCCGGCCGTCCTCTTCAGCTGGAGCCAGGGTACATGGTTGCTGTTATGCTCCAGGTCAGTGGTCAGCACCGCTTCACCGCTCTTGAGGCCCAGGCCCCGGGCGATCAGGTTGATGGACTCGGTGGTGCTCTTGGTGAAGATGATCTGGTCATACGAGCCGGAGCCGATAAAATCCGAGATCTTCTCCCGGGCCTCGTCCACCTTGATCGATACTTGGGTGGCCAGCCGGTGCACGCTCCTCCCGCCGCAGGCCGGGTACTCGTAGTAATAGGAATCCATGGCCTCGACGACCTGGCGGGGCCTCAGGCTCTGGCATGCCGTGTCGAGGTAGACCGGGCTCTTGTCTCCCTGGGAAAGTACCGGGAAATCGGCCTTATCTTTTCGATGTCCATCGGACCCGTGAATCAGGATGAGCTTATATCTATTGTTTTCCGGGTGAAGCCCAGGGCGTTCGAGCGTAAACCGTTACTAGATGACCTGTTCCATTATCGACGCTCGAGAGAAAGGGACCGATGGTCAAAACCCAGGGTCCGATCTGGGTTATGGATTATGCCCCTTCGTTCAGGCCAGAGGTTTGGGGATCCAAAGAGGACTTGTCGCTGGGACGACGGAATCTTACCCGTAACAATAGTTAAATATGGAATATTGACCATAAAGCTTCAGGTGAGAGCGCCGCGTCAGAGAACAAGGTAGATCGCATGGGCACGCTCAAAACTATGAACATGCTCGGGCCGGGTCGCTCAATGGCCGCCACTAAGACGACCGAATCAAGGTCAGCCCGCCTGAGGAAGATGACGAGCGACCGCAATGAAGTGAGCGGTAAGATTATAGTCTGCGAGGTGTCCATTCAGGTCACAGGCATCAAGAAGGACGGGCTGCAGCGGGAGCTCATCGACGGGTGCAGGTCCGCGGGCAAATACGTCAACGAGGCCAGGGACTCAAAGATAAGGCTATTCATCTGAGGGATTTTATGGACGATAAGGTACACTATCTAGACAATTCAGCAACCACGAGGCTGGACGAGAGGGTCCTGGAAGAAATGAGGCCGTACTTCCTGGAGCACTACGCGGTCGCCACATCCGAGTTCGGGTACTCCATGGGCCTGGACTCCAGGGAAGCGCTGGACGGGGCGAGAAGCACCATCTCCAAGTTCCTGGGCGCGGCTCCCGAGGAGATGGTATTCACTTCCGGCGATACGGAGTCGAGCAACACCGCCGTCAAAGGCGTGGCCAAGGCGAACCGGAAGAAGGGAAAGCACATCATCGTGTCCAAGCTGGAGGATTTCCCGGTCCTCAACAGCGCCAAGACCCTGGAACAGGACGGGCTCAACACCGTCACCTATCTCGATGTGGACGCCGAAGGCTTCGTGGACCTGGACAAGCTCCAGGCGAGCATCACCCCGGAGACCGTGCTGGTGTCCATCCAGCATGCCAACCAGGAGATCGGCACGGTGCAGGAGATCAAGGCCATCGCGGACATCTGCCACGACAAGGGCGCCCTCTATCACGCCGACGCCACGCACACGTTCCGGCGCCTGCCGCTGGACGTTTCCAAGATCCCGGTGGACCTGCTGACGATATCGGCGCACACCATCCACGGCCCTAAGGGCGTCGGAGGACTGTTCATGCGCAAAGGGACGCAGGTCTCCAAGTGGATGGACGGCGGCTTCCAGGAATCCAACCGCCGGGCCGGACTGGAGAACATCCCGGGCATCATCGGCTTCGCCAAGGCGGCCGAACTGGTGACCGAGGAAGAGAACGAGTACATCAAGAACCTCAGGGACACCCTGATCAAGAAGATGCTGGAAAAGGTCCCGGACACGATGCTCAACGGCTCCGCAACAAAGAGGACCCCGCAGAACGCCAACATCACCTTCCACTACGTCGAGGGCGAATCGATAACGCTGTACCTGGACATGAAGGGGTTCGAGGTCAGCACCGGTTCGGCATGCTTCTCCAGGACCCTGGAGGCGAGCCATGTCATCATGGGCATCGGGGGAGCCAGAAGCGGGCGCACGGTTCGATACGCTTCACGTTCAGCCGGTTCAACGACATGGAGGACGTGGACTCGGCGGTCGAGTCGTGCGCGGAGACCATAGCCAACCTGAGGAAGATCAGTCCATTGAAGAAGTGAGGGTGAGAAAATGAAATTCCCATACAACGAGACAGTGCTGGAGCACTTCAAGAACCCAAAGAATGTAGGAAAGATAGAGAACGCCGACGGCAAGTCGATGGTCGGCAGCCCAGCCTGCGGCGACATGGTGGCGCTGTACATAATGGTCGATGAGCCCACCAAGGTCATCACGGACATCAAGTTCGAATCCTACGGATGCGCGTCGAACATCGCCACCGCCTCGATCATCACCGAGATGGCCAAGGGGAAGACCCTGGAGAAAGCGCGGGAGATCAGCTGGAAGGACGCGGCGGAAGCGCTTGGCGGCCTGCCCAAGGTCAAGGTCCACTGCTCGGTGCTGGCGGTAGAGGCGCTGCACGAGGCGATCACCAACTACGAGGAGAAGCACGGCATCTTCCAGGAGAAGGTCCTACCACGGTGGAGACGGTCATGAGACGCCTCAAGACGGTCATGAACCCGATAGCCGGTCTGGACATCTGCCGCACCGAGATGGTCAAGAACGTCACCATCGAGGACGGCGTGGTCACCATCGTGCTCGACCTGGCATCCAACAACCTGTTCGCCCCCAACATCGAGGAGGAGATCCAGGAGAAGGTCGGGAACATGTGGGACGTCAAAGAGGTCAAGATAAAGCTCGGCGACCCGGTGTAAACCATTTCCGGTCTCTCCTTTTCTTCCGCCGATGTCGCAATAACGAAGGAGCGTCCTTTGCGAATGATGAAGGGTAGAAGATAGGACGACCCGCATCGAACGAAACGTCGGTATCGGATGCGGTTCGCCAGATATGCACACGTGGTATCAGGAATAAAAAAGGCGTCCAGGCACAAAGGGTTGGTAGGGTTGGCTCAGATTATTATACGGGAAAACTATTCATCGATTGTTAAGTATCCGATAGGAGACCATCTGCGATGACGGCGGCATATTTCGACAACAGCGCGACCTCAAAGGTCAATCCGAGGGTCGTAGAGGCCATGGTACCGTACTTCCTGGAGAAATACGGGAACGCCTCCAGTCTGCACAGCTTCGGCAGGGAGGCGAACGAGGCCATGGAGCTCGCCCGGGGCCAGGTGGCGAAGGCGGTCGGAGTCCCGCCGAAAGAGATGATTTCACCTCCGGCGGCACCGAGTCGGACAACATGGCGCTCCAGGGCTTTGCCTTTGCCAACAAAGGGAAGGGCAACCACATCGTCACCACCAAGCTGGAACATCACGCCATACTGAACACCTGCCAGTTCCTGGAAGGCCAGGGTTTCCGGGTCACCTATCTGTCCCGGTCGACAAAGACGGGATCGTCGAGTCGAGACGGTAAAGGAGGCGGTCACCAACGGCACGATCCTGGTCTCGGTGATGACCGCGAACAACGAGATCGGCACCATCCAGCGGATCCGCGAGATCGCCGAGGTGGCTCACGACAAGGGCGCGGTCATGCACTGCGACGCGGTACAGTCGATCACCAAGCTGGCCTGCGATGTGGAAAAGGATAAGATCGACATGCTGTCGATGTCCGGGCACAAGTTCCACGGGCCGAAGGGGATCGGGGCGTCTACCTGAGGAACGGCATAAAGATCCGTCCGCTGGTGTATGGGGGCGGGCACGAGCAGGGACTGCGTTCCTCGACCGAGAACATTCCGGCATAGTCGGCATCGGCAAAGCAATTGAGATCGGCACGGCAGAGATGGAACAGAGCATAGGAAAGATGACGCTCCTCCGGGACCGGCTGATCAAGGGGACACTGGCGCGGACCAGCGGTTCATTCCTCAACGGCCATCCGACAAAAAGGCTGTGCAACAATGCCAACTTCCGCTTCGATTATATAGAGGGAGAATCCCTGCTCCTGTATCTGGACCAGTTGGGCATATGCGCTTCCACTGGGTCGGCGTGCTCGTCACGGGCGCTAGGACCGTCGCACGTCCTGTCGGCGCTCGGCCTCATGCCGGAGCAGACCCACGGCTCGCTACGCCTGAGCCTCTCCAAGTTCAACACCGATGAGGAGGTTGACCATTTCCTGGACGTGATCCCGGGAGTGATCGAGAGGCTGAGGAGTATGTCCCCGACCGGCCCGAAGAAGGAGTGTTAGACATGGCGTACTCAAAGAAGGTCATGGACCATTTCATGAACCCGCGCAATGTGGGCGAGATACCGGACGCAGACGGCGTCGGCATGATCGGAAATCCCGCCGACGGGGACGTGGTCCACATCTACATCAAGGTCAAGGACGACGTTCTGTCCCAGGTCATGTTCAAGACCATGGGATGCGCCGCCGCCATAGCCACCTCGAGCAAGGTGACGGAAATGGCCCGGGGCAAGACCCTGAAGCAGGCCCTGGAACTGTCCCGGGAGGACGTGGCGAATGCGCTGGACGGACTGCCGCCGGGGAAGATGGAATGCTCCAACCTGGGCGCGGACGCCCTGCACATGGCCATCAGGGAGTACCTGGTCAAGAACGGAAGGGGGGCGGAAGCGCCTCCGGCCGACGACCGGCCGCAGCAGTGCGGCTAATCAGTGATTCCCGGGACGGTTCTTTTGAGACCGTCCCGTCAAAGCATTTTAACTTTGTATTGGTCCAACGTTTCAACTCATGTGCTGTGACATTTTTGGCAGACAAGACGATAGCCAGTACTTCACGATAAAATTTCAAACTCAAAGGTTGTCTTCGGATCATGAGCGATGCAGTTGATTTGTCTTGAGCGCGTGATCATCATAGAGTTTCCCTTATCGCATTAAAAGGAGTTTGACGATTTTAAGGAAGTAGGTAGGCTGGATGAAGAGGAGGGCTGCTCAATGTTCAATACAGCATAGTATTTGGACCATGACCTTCTGAACAATGCCTCGGAAACATGTATTGATTGAAAGATCTGAAAGAATCAATATTGATATTAAGTAACAAATAATATTATATTTTTCATTCATAATCCGGTAATAATATGACTGGATAGTCCTTGTTTTCGAACACTGGAACCGGACCATGATGATGATATAACTACCTTACAAATTCGTTCATTAATTAAACACTAAGTCCGGGGAAATGGAGGGATTAAAAAGTGAAATCATTAGCCGTAAGGCTGCTCAGCCTGACATGCGCGTGTGTATTGTTGATCACTGGATTTCAAGTCCTGACCATGAACGGTTCGGCGCTTGGCGATACCGATGACCCTACCGATACTACGGCCCCTTCGACCGATGATCTTTCCCAGCTGACTTTTTCCGAAGCTGCCGCGGGACTGCCATCGACGACCGTTACGAATGATACCTTGCATATGGCCTGGGCGGACGGCGTCTCTCCTTCCGTGACAGTGAGATGGAAGTGCTCTTCCGATGGTGGATACGTATTTTGTGCGGACCGAACACTCACCAAGGACTTCTACTCGATAACCAATGTCAAGATATCCAGTTCCGAATCCGGTGTAGTAGCCGTCATGTTCGAGGGCAGGTCGACCAGGGACAATGCCACTGGCATCTACGCTGTCTGCTCCCCGGACAACGGGAACAACTGGACCCAGGTCTATTTCGTCTACTCCGGTTCAGGAGCGGCGGTCGCTGTTCACGACGGCTCCGTGTTCTTGGGCCTGTTCCACCCGGTCAATGGCACGGATGTGTTCTCCGTGCTGCGGATGGAGGTCAACGGGACGGCGCTGAAGAACGCCATGCCCTTAATGTCGTTTGCCGCCCCACAATCTAAGATCCGGCTGTTGGCCGGTCAGGATTGTCTTCTCTACGCACTGGTCGCCGGTCCGGATCACCGTCAGGTGGTCATGGGCTCGATCGATTATTCCGGTCAATTCGCCAGCCAGCCAGCGGTGGTCTGGAGCGCTGCCTCAGGTTGCATCATTGATCTTCAGTTGGCATCCGACAACGGGGCTCCGGTCGCGGTGATGACCTGGGATCACGGGCTGTGGTCATCGATCGAGTATGGAAGTGCCGATACCGGCATCGGTCTCTGGAACTTTGCCAGCATCCATTCCGACCACGGCACTTTCGGCAACGCCTCGCTGCAGTGCGCCGACGGCCACCGTGTCGTCGCCTGGGAGTGCGATCACGGCAGTAACGTTTCCATTTCTTTCGCGGAACTTGACAGCGATGGGGAAATGATGGCAGATCCATATGTCATCTCCACGGCCGTTTCCGCCTATGATCCTTTGGTCGTCTACCTGCCATCGGCAGGTTTCGACTGCCTGCTCGTGCATCAGGGACCGTTCGGACCAGAGGTCTTCGTCAAAAGGGACGTCTTCTTCGACAGACCAGATCTCGAACGGCTGATGGAATGGATTAGTGAGCAGAACGTCTCCGCGTTCTACGGCGACGAGAGCATCAGAACGGCGTTGCTCGGCAGCCTGTCGAACATCAGAGAAGCGTTCCTAAGGAACGACATCGTTGAAGCTCACGACCTCATCGAACAGGCATCGGACGGTCTGACCGGATACAGCTACCGCGCCGTCGCCGTGAACATGGCCGACCCAGAGACCGGAAACGTTTCTGAGAAGCTGACGGAAAACCTCGCCTACTATGCAGGTCAGGACCAGCTTTCCGCCGTTTTGCCATATTCCCCGCCGTCCGATGACGGCGATCTGATATCGGAGGGCGGCATCGGCGGCGCACACTCCATGTCGATGATGCAATCGTCCTCCGATTCACTGGACCGCGCCTATCTCATCCCTGGTTCCGCCAACGACAACGACCCGGCCGTCAACACGCTGGGGTTCACCATCTTCGGGGACCATTGGGGTCCGCAAATGACCGACTACCGGTACGGCGGGGCGACTCGGACATCCTTTTCAACCTTTACGACGATTCGTACCAGATGAGCACCGACTACCTGGTCACCTTCACCTACCTGTCCGGTGCGGACCTTAAGTTGCAGATGTTCAACGGCGCGTGCTGGGTGGATATCGGGACGCTTCCCGGCCGGACCGCCCGGTGGTCCGCTTCGGTCGTCGTGCCATGCAGCTCGTTCTACGACGCGCTCCCGGACGTCCCGGGGATGAACGCAGAGCTGAGGTTCTCGACCGCACTGTGGCTGTACTACGTCGACGCGGTATCATACTCCTATGAAACGGATTTCAGTACCAACCTTCACTACCCGGGCGTGATGCCGGAAGCATCCACCGCCTGGCACGAGAATGGCGGCGCTTTGAGCAGCGACGCCTGGGCCACGATGCTGGTGAACGTTCCTCGCACCGACATCCAATACGAGCTGCGCTTTGAGTACCAGGATACACCGTACGAGATGTGGGCGCAGCAGCTGACGTCGACGGGCTGGCTGCCGCTCGGCCCTCTGGTCAAGAATGGGCAGAGCGCATCGATCCTGCTCAGCAGCGACTACTACGACGCACTACCGGACGTAGGACTCAACGTGCGCATCATCTTCGGCGGCCCGATCGACAATCTGACCTCAGTGGAGATGCTGCCGGTAGCGTACGCCACCGACATCGGCATAGCCGGCGACACTGACCTCTACGGCCACATACTGGGGCTGAACATCAACAACGACAACGGCTGGATAATGCAGCCGACCACCGTGGACGGGCGGAGCGTTAGGCAGACCGGCAGCGGCCCGACCTACTTCATGCTCAACGGGCCGGTGACCACCAAGAACTACCAGGTCGTGATGGAGTACAAGTCGACCCAGACGGGGAGCATTACCATCAACAACGGCGCCACGGAGGTTACGGTCGGAACGATCGCGAATACCAACGGCGGCTGGCAGGATGCGATCCTCACCATCAACCCATCCCAGTACTTCGATTCGATTCAGAACGGCGAGATGAACCTGCGGTTCCGGATCTATGACAGCGGCACCTGTTACGTCGATACCCTCCGGGCCTACGTAGACAACGACGGGGACACGCTGACCGACGTCTACGAGGCGTGCCGTTCGGGCAACACCTACAACCTCGACCCGTTCTCGACGGATACAGACCAGGACAACTTGGCCGACAATTTGGAACTTACGGCCGGGACCAATCCCACCAACCCCGACACTGACGCCGATGGTCTAATGGACGGGGGCGAGGTCTGGAGCCAGTGCTGGTCGACTAACTCGTTCTACGCACTCCCCGAAGGCCCGAGCAGCAATGTCAACATTCCGATTTCCGTCCCGGCACTAACCCGAGTCACCGGCGCCCAGCTGTGCGTCGGCGTGATACATCCGATCGCGTTCAGTCTGATCATCTACGCGGAGAAGGACAACGAACCGCTGCACGTGGCAAAATACCACGGGGACCGTGGCGGCCCGAACGTCTTCGAGTCGTATAACATGCTCTCTCTGGGGTACCAATTGTCCGACTTCAACACCGCGCACACCTGGCACGTCGTCATCGTGGACTACGATGCCGATGGGCAGACCGGTCAGGTGCAGTACGCCCGGATAATGGTGAGCGGCACAACCAACCCGCTGAACCACGACACGGATGGTGACGGTATCTACGACGGCGAAGAGGTGACCCCCGGCGCTGATGGCTACGTCACGAACCCTGTGCTCGCAGACACGGACGGCGACGGTCTCAGCGACTACAACGAGATCCATAATATAAACACGCCCTGCGGGCACGCTTTGGACCCGACGATGGCCGACACCGACGGGGATGGCTACGCGGACAACGTGGACGAGGGATTCGGGGACATGATGCTGGAGATCGACATCAATCAGTTCACTGACTACACTGGACACTCCGTCCCGAACGGTGTCTTCTTCTCCATAGTGGTCAACGGAAACAACATCGCCACCACCAGGACCAGTATCTCCTCCGGCGGGAACCAGTATCCTTCTTTGAAGTACTATGTGGATGTCCCGGACACGAGCTACAGCGTCAGCATGAACATCCAGGCATGGGAGGACAGCCCCACTTGCAATTGGTTAGGTGACGACAAACTGCTGATGATACAGGGGAGCAGCACCTGCCAGAGCCCTACCTACGTGTTCAACTTGGGGAACCAGCCGCTCGAGTACCACGGCAACGACATCACCGTTTATGGCACCCTCAAGACCTACGACCGGCAAAAGACCCAGACCACCGTCATAACCGGCACCGACGGGAACACCAGCTACGGACTGGACACCGCTTCGGACGGTACGCACCGGTTCAACGCCGACCAGCAGGTGTATGTGCTGTACGTCAGCGACCTGGACGGTGGGGATTCCCATTTCACGTCTGGACTCAACACGATCATTCTCCCCCGGTCGGTGGCTCTGCAGAGCCAGCTCAACTACACTTTCGAGGACCTGCTACATCGCCTGTCCGGAACGGTGCTGAATGGCGCCACTCTGTACGACACAAACACCGGCGCGACGACCAGCTCCGGAAACGTGATCATGGTGATATCGACATCTCTGTACACCTATCAGGCGGAGTCACTGCTGTCCATGCTGACGCACGATCATTCCGGCAAGAGGGTCGGCGACAATGTGACGCTCTCAGGAAGCGAGGTGTACACCATGCACTTGCCTGGCGACGTGCTGAGGAGTGTGGCCTCCCAAGACATAAACAACTCGCCGTTCGGTAGTGCCCCGCAGTACGTCGATGGATACACACTGTTCAATTACTTCGTCGCGGTGATTACACTGCCGTACGTCCTGGCGATCAGCGCGCTGAACTTCGCTGCCAGCCTCGTGACGGCGGCGGCCAACATGGGGTTGTATCTGATCGGTGTCATCGCCACCGCCATATCGGCTGCCGTGACGGCCGCCGAGAACGCGGTCGTGGACGCGTTCAACGCTTTCGTGGCGTGGGCGGTGACATTCATCAGAGCATGGTAAATACAATAATCATGCCCATATTGAATCCAATTTCAACTCTGTGAATTCTTATTGCGAGCGGCTATCTCGAGCAGCAGCTCTTGGGAGGCCGAATTATTAGCTACTGGTTCAGTCTCATCGGGCACATTGTCCACGATCGCAAATGCAATCCTCAGCGATCTCTTCCAAGTATTAGTCGTTATTTCTGCGACTATTGGATTTGTCCTTCTGGCCTTTTATGGATCGACCCTTGGAGTAGGATTTTTAATATCTACTGGAATCTCTGTCATAGCCTCAATCATCATTGCGGCAATTGTAGTGCAATCTATTCCAGTCAATATCAATTTCGGCCAGTTATATGATGCCTTATATACTTCGTTTTTGTCGGTATCTTTATCTATAGATTATACACCGGATATTGCCACGTACATGATTTGTAATGCAGTAAGTTTCTGTACGGGGATGATAAGCACTATGATCTCACTCGGAGGAGGTTGGGTAGAATTCGCTTGGGCACTGTTAGGAACAATAATTGGAGCATGGGCTTGGGCTTTCCACGATAAGTTAACTGGTCAAATCGCCATGGCAATGGGAATTTCTTCACTTATAAACGAGATATGGGAACCGATTAAGGCAAAACTTCTTAAAATTCCTTTAGAGAATATTGACATCACTCTAATTAAGGTGCAAGTGTCTCTGGATCTAACGAGTTTGACAACTGGATATCTTGCAGGATGATTGATAAGATGAATGTTCAAAAATATGAGAATCCACTCACTTGGAAAGGATGTTCAGCTAGCAACCTTTGCAACGATCAGTGCAACAATTATAGGAGCAGTCCTGTTCCTTCTTTCAAACAATTCCGGTGTGTTGTGGATAATTTCAATTTTCATTATAGCCTCTGTATCGGGCTTCCTATTACCCGAATTGCTAACGAAGCCCTCCTCTATCAAAATGGATATGGAAACAATTTCTATCAGAACACGTTTTGGGAGGACTCTCATCTATCCCTATGAAGATATTAGCTACATCAAGTTAGGTGGTGGTCGATCATATGGTAAACGCTACGGGGTCTTCCAAACGATTTTTCAGACGTATGGAAGTTTCTATGTCAAATATGAGATAACTGAAGCTTTGTTGCAAAGGTGTCAAGAGAAAGCCAAAAATATGCACAGGTAGTTTTGGAACCGTAATGAGACGCATGGGTCTGAATGTTTGACAAAGCGATCAGAAGGGCGCCATCATTCTGCTAACATCAACTATTGAATGAGGTTTCCAGTTATTGACCTAGAGGTAGGGTTAGACTCCCACGATATGAGAATGACAGGGGGAGCTATCTGAGTAAGAATAACCGGACCGGGATTACCCTGTTTGTTATGTTCTGAGATAGTGCAGTCTGATACTGCAACTGGACTCCATATCAATGATCACGGCTTGTGGAATGAAGTATGCTACCCCTTCATTTATGACCTTGCCCCCTGTAGCCAGACGTCGACGCCGACCCTCGACCTGAATCTAATCGGTCCCTTCCAATCCTGTGAGCTATAATCTTTGGGTTCATCGGTTCAGATGCAAACCCTAACAGGTCGAGGACCTTTTGAGCGAGGGGGCGGAGCTTGTGCCTATCTGTTACATCGTCATGTAACGGCAATGTCCCTGAAGGAGTTTCTGACGTCGGAGTCACCCTCCATTTGTTCAAGATAAGAATCCGATTCGAAAGATAGGAGCTGATACGGCCAGTAGAAGAGTATGAGATACAACGACGAAAATCACTTTTATCGGGTTTGCCGGGCTGTACCGCACAATACTGATAAAGTTCGAGGATGTTGAGGTCCTTTTATTAGCAAGTGACTGCCACCTTGCTTATTCTGGACCGTAAAGCCACTGAGGCAATCATCGGAACATGAGGACAATAGGTTTTTCGGCGGTTGTCTGGAGAAGACCAAGACCGCATCCAGCCGACCCGATCACAATCCCACCGACTTGGGAAAAGCTACCCTGAACTTACTTATCATCGAGCGCCTGCTCGTTCGCGAAGTCATCGAGAGGGAGTTCTTGGGGCTCGACCGGCTCATCTATGCCCCTAGGCACTTGACCAGTAGTCGCACATGGGGGAAAGCTATTTGACCGGAGTACACTTTCGAGGCGTTCGGAAGGAGCAGTGGCCAAGAGACGCATCAGCAACAAGGAAGTAAAAGGCATCGCAAAGAGGCGCATGATGATCCTGATGTCCCTGGCCCACGCCGCTGCGATCAACGGCAACATCCCAAGGGGGAGAAGGTACGTCGAGCTCGCGAGGAAGATCGCGATGCGCTCCAACGTGCCATGCCGAGGAACGAGATGTGGTGCAAGGAGTGCTATCTGCCCCTCATACCTGGACGCAATTGCCGCGTTCGCCTGCGTGACCAGCGTATCGTAGTGCATTGCCTCGGGTGCAATCATATAAGGCGAATGCCATACATCCAAGAGAAGAAGGAGACCAAGCGATGCCCAAGCGCACCATGAAGGAGATAAAGCGCATAGGCGCGGACCTCAAGCCGACGATCCACGTCGGCAAGGACGGGATCACGGACAGCCTGATAGAGGAGGTCAAGCTCCAGGTCAAGACCAGAAAGGTCGTGAAGATCAGATTACTGCCAGCCTCCGGAGGTGAAAGGGACGAGACCGCAAAGGAGATCTCCGAACGGTCCGGCACGGTGCTAGTGGACGCCCGAGGCTCGATAGTCCTGCTCACCCAGCAGGATTTCCTGGACGGCAAAGGCTACATAGACCTCTAGGGAAGTATTCAGATGTTAGACGTGTCAGTCATCAGGGAGAATCCCGAACGGATAAGGGAGATGCTGAAGAACAGGAACTATCCAGAGGAGTTGCTCGACAAGTTCCTGGAGATCGATAACGAATGGAGGAAGCTGGTCGACGAATCGAACCAACTGAAGCGGAAGAGGAACGATGCGTCCCATCAGATCCCGAAGCTCAAGGGTGACGAGAAGACCAAGCTCGTCACGGAGATGAAGGACGTGGCCGCCAGGATCAATCAGATCGACATCCGGGTGGCCGAGCTTGAGAACGCCCGGAACGAGGTCGTCCTGCTCATCCCCAACATCCCTGATGCCACCGTACCGGTCGGTGCCTGCTACGACAACAACTGCTGCGTGAGGTCCACGGAAAGGAACGCAATTTCGATTTCGCCTCAAGGACCATATCCAGATCGGAGAGGACCTGGACATCATCGACTTCAACCGAGGCACCAAGATCGCCGGCAGCGGATTCTACGTCCTGAAGGGCGATGGCGCGCGGCTGGAAAGGGCGCTGATCAACTACATGCTGGACCTGCATCACGAGCAGGGTTACAAGGAGATATTCCCGCCCGTTGTTGTCAACCGCAACGCCGTGGTCGGCACCGGCCAGTACCCGAAGATGGCGGACGACATGTACTGGTGCGAGAGGGATGACCTGTGGCTAAACCCGACAGCGGAGGTGCCGGTGACGAACCTGCTGCAGGACGAGATCCTGGAAAAGGACCAGTTGCCGATCTATTACACCGCCTATCTCCCTTCGTTCCGGCGGGAGGCGGGCCGCCACGCTGAGATGAAAGGGATCATCCGGGTCCATGAATTCAACAAGGTGGAGCTGGTGAAGTTCGTCCATCCGCAAGGGTCCTACGCGGAACTGGAAACTCTCCTGGCGGACGCCGAGGCGGTCCTGGCTGGGCTGGAACTGCCCTACCGCGTCCTGCTGCTGTGCACCGGGGACATGGGATTCGCATCGGCCAAGACATACGATATCGAAGCCCACGCACCGGGCACCCAGAAGTGGTTGGAATGCTCGTCGTGCAGCTGTTTCACCGACTTCCAGGCCAGACGGGCAAGAATCAAGTTCCGGCCGGAGCCGCATCTGAAGAGCGAGTTCGTGCACACGCTGAACGGCTCGGGCGTCGCCCTCCCGCGGACAATGGTCTCGGTGCTGGAGAACAACCAGCAGAAGAACGGCAGCATCGTCATCCCGCAGGTGCTGCGCAAGTACATGCAGGGTCAGGAACTCATAGAGTGAACCGGCAAACCACTTCCTAGTACCATTTTTTGCCGCCCTGGCTCATCATCAAGCAAGAGCTATCCAGGAACGATCTGCGGCAGTAATGGAACACGCTTCCTGTTCCTTCGACCACTAGAAAAAAGAAATGCCAGATCAACATCGGAGGTGGCCATTCCATTCTGCTAGGCGATAGGTATTACTCCAAGCAACACAGGCGCGACCACTTGGTGACATATTTACAGCATAGAACAATTCGTAAAAAAATGGAACTGAAAAGAAAATGTTTGGGTAGAAGTGATTACTTCTTTCCCTTTGCCTTCTTGACGGCCGGCTTGGTCGCCGGCTTCGGTGCTGCCGCTTAGCCGCTTTGGCTGCTGGGCTTGGCTACAGCGGGCTTGGCTGCCTTCTTCGGCTTCTCTTCTTCGACTGAGCTCCTACGACAGGCGCATCCGCATCCGCATTCTTCGGCGTCGCCTTCATCAACGTAGCCGAGGAAGTCGAACATGTCCTCTTCGAGAGCCTTCAGGACCTCGAGCGCGTCCTCGGTCTTTCCCTCTTCCAGCATGTCAATCGCCTGGGAGAGAACGTCGAGCATGTCCTCCATCGAGCAGTCCAGAATATCGAATATCTCAGGGAACGAGAGTTCCATGTTCTCATCTTCTTTTGCCATATGATTCACCTTGTTTGGAATAGTGACCCACTATAATTAATATCTCTCCTTAGAGAACTCGTAAAGAATGTGCCAGTCCCTTTTAACCACAGCGGACTGCCATTTTAATAATCCCGATGACATTATCCAGACCATGACGCACCAGTTCGAGGCTGGGAACAAGGAGATGCTCATGTGCTTGCGGAGACGAGAGGTCCAGCCAGCTGAAGAGATAGTGGAAAGGGCATCGCCCAACCCCGAGGAGATGTGCGCCGATCTCGGCGCCGGAACCGGATACATATCCTTACCGCTTTCTCATCGGGTCAGGACAGTAATCGCCCTCGACTCCCAGCGCGAGATGCTGGACACGCTCATGGGATCTGCTGCACCGAAGCCGGACAACATCTGGCCGGTCATGGGGCGGCTGCCGGAACTGCCTTTTGCGGACCACTCCCTGGACCGCATATTCGTGATAAACGTTCTTCACGAGTTCGAGGACCGGGACCGCCTGGTCCAGGAGCTGCACAGGGCCCTCAAGGAGGGAGGCCGCGTTTCACTGGTCGATTTCCAGAAGAGACAGACCAGCTTCGGGCCGCCGGTGGACGAGAGGATCGGCATCGACGATATCGAATCAATGTTCTCCGGATTCACCGCACTGGAGAGCTGGAGCTTCGAGGAGTCTACCAGTTCGAGATGATGCGGAACTGATCACTCGAACAGGGCCTCGTGTCCAGCGGAATGGAAGGCGTCCTGTATCCTGAAAATGAGCTCTGATCTGGTCTGTCTTGCCTTCAGGCTGTCCTCGACATGGGCCCGGACCTCGTACTGGATCGTGCTTCCCTCGATGCCGATTGCGATGACCTCGGGATCGCTTCCTTCATGATCCCCAACGTTTGCCCACCGCGTCCCGGATTATCCTCTCGACCTCGGTGTGGGAGATGGAGAAGTCCACCTGGATGCGGACGGTGATGGAATGTGCCACGGACCTGGAATAGTTGTATATCTTTCCCTCAATGACCTTGATGTTGGGGAAGTCCACAAAATCGCCTTCCATGGTCTTCACCTCGGTGAACATGAGGTTTTCTGCATCACATCGCACTCCATGTCGCCGGCGATGTTTATTCGGTCACCGACCTCGAAGGGGCTTGAGTCCATTATCGCCAGTCCCGCGAAGATGTTCCGGATAGTGGAATAGGAAGAGCGTGACCACCACCATGATAAATGCCAATATGAGGATGACCAGGATCAGTCCTATCTCGGCCAGGTTGAACAGGTCGAACACGGAGAACACGATGGTCAGGAACGCAATGGTCCAGAGCGAGTAGCCGATAACGGCCCGGAACAGGTCGACGACCTGGGGATTGAACTTCTTAGTGCGGTACTTGAAATCCTCCATGACCTCGCCTATCAGGCGCATGACCAGGAAGATGGCGACGATGATGACAATGATGGTGCCGACGACCGTGCCGTTCCGGTTAATGAAGTCCACGGCAGCCTGGAAAGGGTTCAGGGTGGGGATCAGGGTGATCAGGATTATCAGCGTGAGCGCGACGGCCACCAAGTAGACCAGGTAGCTCATGATCAAGCTGGTCATTTCCACCGTGGACCGTCCGAAACTGGTGACCTCCCTCTTGGTCATGCGTTCCCTCTTGGCGATGCGGCGGAATATGTGCACGATGAGCATCGCCACCAGGATGATGAACGCGATGGCGATCAGGTCTATGATGACATTGAGGTATGGGGTCCAGACCTCATCCTTGAACTCTGTCCAGACCAGCGAGGCAGCGTAGCCGGACAGGAACGACAGCAGTATGATGATGATCGTTTTGACCATGTGGTCCAGGAAAATGGCGACGTCCGAGTCGAGGTACTTTCCCTCTTTGGACGCCAGCTTGTCGAACGCCTTGGAAACGTATGACCACACGTAGAGGGACACCACGAACATGGCCATTACGAAAAGGACGGCCCATCCATAGGTGTTCAGCCAGTCAGCGTCCCCGGTGGCCAAAGGTACGTTCGACAATCCATACAGCATATTCGGAGTATCTAAGAACGGTGATTTCTAGTTTGTCGTCTCCGCCATAGGGAAGTTCAACCGCCACTGGTCACCGAGGCCTTCAGCAACCAGACGTCGATCATAGCTCCGTTGCCGTGGAGCTTGATACCCTGCACCAGCGATGATGGGATGCCGGAAATGAGGATCCCGAACACCATCTGCGGCCGGCCCAGGTCTCTGCCGGTCAAACTGCCCAGCGCCGCCACGTTGACCTTGATCACGGCCGACATCTTCACCATGAGCGGAGATTTTCCCAGGATGTCCGGCACCCCCACCTTGCAGAACGAGCTCAGACCGATCCAGGTGTTCTCGCCAAGCCGCTGCAACGAAAGGGCCGAACGCAAGGACGCGAGCGGGTTGAGCAGGTTCTTCATCGCCTCGACCAGCGCGTTCCCGAACCAATGGAGCGCCTCCCGGACGAACCCGTTGGTGACCGACAGGGAAAGCCGGAAGCCGCTCCCGGCCGCCCCGGTCCCGTCGCTGATGGACACTTCTGCGTAGACGCCGATCTCGATTATCGAGTCGATCATGTAATCGGTCAGCCGCTCCAGGAGGTTGTCGATGGTGGCCCGGATGGCCAGGGCGATGCCGTCCGCGCTGGTGCCGGCCGCGACCATCAGGTCGAGGGATTGCACCATGCAATCGGCGATCATCCTCTGCAGCGAAGGGCCCTCGCTGGAATCGTCCGACCAATGCGAATTGGCCGTGCCCTTGGTGGCGGACCGGAACTCCCAGCGGTCCGAACCATCATAGGAGCGCTGCCATGAACGGCCGTCATTCTTGGTGTCCACTGTCCAGGGAGTGGAATCGACGCGGTTACCGGAACTGTCCCTCAGCACCACTGATTCGGTGATCGGAAACTTGCCCTCCCCTCGTTGTCCAGTGCCTGGCCGGCAAAGGTGTATACCAGGCGGCCTTGCGGCATCAGGAACACATCGCCGAGATCGTCGCAGCGCTGCACCCCGTGCATCGTCTCGATCGTCCATCCGGACATGCTCACCGCGTCCGATGTGGGATTGAATATCTCCACCCATTCATGCCCTGAGTCGGTCCCCGCCGGATTCTGCTCGTACTCGTTGATCAGGGGATGGTCCGCACAGGGCTCGGCGTACTTGAAGGTGAACCCGGCATCGATCGATCCCTTGACCCCGGGAACCGGCAGCACGATGTTAGACAGGAGCTGGCCCAACCCAGGAACATCCGAAAGGGCCAGGGAGAGCTGGTTGTAGCGCGAGATCTCGGGCATCACCACCTCCACCGAATTGTTCGCCATGATCCCTCTGATCTCGATCATATGCTCGAACGTGTCCATGAACGGGTCGAGCACCATGGTCATTATCCATCCGTTCCCTTTGAGCGTCGCGTTAGAAAGCAGCGTGAACTGACCGTTCTTCATCAGGCACAGCCTGGTGGTGACCGAGATCGTGCTCCCGAGATGACCGGTCCACATGGTCATCTTCAATTGGCATTTGGAAGCGCCCAAGGCCAGATCTGCCACGTTGGTCTCCAGACGGAACTTCATGCCGAATATCTCCATGTCTCGGGAAACGGTGCCCAGGAGATCGGCGACGGTGTCGGCGATCCATTGGAAGGGGCCGGTCAACGCCGTGCGTACGAAACCCTGCGTCGCCGAGATCAACACCTCCATCACCGAGGCCAGGACGTCCACCACTTCGGCACTGTACGAGATCAGGTTCTGGACCAGGTCCTGGAGCATGCTGAACAGCTTGGAAACGCCATCGCAGATAACCTTGACCCCGTCGACGATCCATTGCCAGATCGATTGCAGAAGTTTTCCGATGTCGCCCATCAAGGTCGAGGTAGGCCGGTAATCGACTCCGGCCATCGGCCATCCGCTGTGCACCACCACCGTGAACTCGGATTCGAACGATACCCTGTCCTTGACGGCCGAGCCGTTCAGCATCTCGATCAGCGGATCGGAGATCGCGGACCTGAGGGCCAGGGACATTGAGCCTTTCAGCGAGATATTCCACTGGCTGACGTACGGCGTCCATGAGCAATTGCCGATGTCCACGCTGTGCTGGTTGGGATAGAACGCGGAGGTACGGTCGAACTGGTATGGTTGGACGATGTCCACCCGAAGGTCGGAGACGCCTCCGGGACCGATGTTGAACCGGATAGCCAGGAACTCCCCGATGGCCTGCCCTCCTGGGCAGAGGACCCTGAAGTCCTGGTCCGTTGGGATGGCGATGACTGTCCGGTCGGACCGGGTTGTCGACGAATCGTTCATTTCCTTCAGCATCTTGGTCGAGAAACGCTCAAGCATCGCCTCCAGTCCGGGGACCACCGCGAACATCCCCTGGGAAAGCATCTGGACCAACCGCATCAGTCTGGACTGCTCTTGGCTGGGCTGGTTGAAAGTGCCGTTGAATACATCCCTGACCCGGGAAATGTCCCGATCGAACCCGGAGCACAGTTCTGGGTATATCCAGTCAGGGTCCAGCATGATGCTTCTCTCGGTGTTCCGGATGTTCCCCTCATAATATGTCCCTTCCAGGCCGGGGTTGCGCGAGCTCGCGTCGTCCACCAGCCTCTCCGCGATGTTCTGCACCGAATCGTTAAGATGGGAGGCCCGGTGGAACATGTCCTCCCAATTCGCGTCCAAGTATCGCAGCAGGGATTCCGACATCCCGTCCATGACCCCGTTCAACGAGCTCTTGCCGTACCCGCTGGTGAACCAGGCACCATGGGCGGCGACGATGTCGCCCAGGGAGGCCGAGAATTGGTCCAGATAATTGCGGGAGTCCCTCGGGTCCAGCGACATCGGCCTGACCGGCATGTCGGAAGCGCTCGCGATCCCCAACGCGATGCTCTTGACGAAGGACTGCAGCTCGTCCGCCAGTCGATGGGTGGAATCCGAGTACTGGAGATAGAACTGCTTCCATTCCCCGGAGGCGAACAGGTCCTCTGTCGGGAAATCCATGCCCAGGCTACCGGAGACCTCCACCTGGACCAGTTGGCCGGTGTCATTCACCATGGTCAGGGAATGGGCCGGAACGGCCAGGTCCAGGTCCACTGACGAACCGTGAACGAACCGGTACATTTCCTCACTCTTTCCGGCATCTGACATACGGTCCTCTATCCAGGACACGACCTTTTCCTGGATGATGTCCTTGCCGAGACACTTGTCTATCATGTCCGCCAGGAGCACTCCGCCCTTCTCGACCAGGTCCTCGACCCCGTCGACGATACCTATGATGCCGAGATAGTCCAGCCACCGCAGCACGATGAGGTCGGAGGCAGCGCAAAGGCTTTGCGCCAGGACCATCCGAAGGTCGAACGATCCGACGCCATAAAGGCTCAGGAACAGGTCGGCCGGGTCCAGGTCCCCGCCTTGACCCAGATAGGCCAGGAAGGACCTTGCCCCGCTCCCGTTCGCGGAGGCGTTGAGCTGGGCCAGCATCACCGGGTCCAGGGCCCGGAAGTACTTTCTTTCCAGCAGCAGGGTCGCCATGTCCACGGCGTTCCTAACGTCCGCCTCGGTGATCACCGAGGACGTGCCGTCCACGCCGTCCCTGCTCCGCGCCCCGTAGCCGTTGATCACCCGCAGCTGGGCCAGCGCGGTCAGCTCGTAGCGCACGATCTTCTCGAACTCGGTGAGCCCCTGCCCGTAGGCGGAAGAGAACGCCTCCGCCCGGTTCTGCAGGAACGGCAGAGGTACCAGGATGCTCCGGTCCACATCGACGGTCTTGGAAAGGATGTCAGTGCCGGCGGAAACGTTGACGCTCATGTTCCCGGACAGACAAAAATACACTGGCACGGACGAACCGGCAAGATCGAGGCCTGGTTCCGAACCTGGTACCGGATATAGTTCCTTGGAGGGGAGCCTCAGGAACGCCAATGACAGATGGCTGGTGTTCACCTGGACGGAATAAGGGCCGGAGAGGCAGGGATACCGGGCATGGCTGTCCTTTTGCAGCGCCACCCCGAAACGGTCCACGAGCTCCGACTCGTTCCTGACCCCGGACTTCACCTGATCGAGAGCGATCGCGTATGCGGTGTTCTCCGCTTCCTTGGCCGCTTTCTCCGAGGCCTGCTCCAATCCCTGCAAGGTCTCCAGGGACATGGTGGCCTGGTGGTCACGCGCCCCCATCTGGGAATAGACGGCGACGGAGGCCCCGGAAATCGCAAGGACCAGAACCGCGGCGATCGCGAATGACATCTGGCCGACCCGGGACGAGTACAATGATCGGGGCCTCATCATGCGAGACCGTCCGCGAAAAATAGTGACCTTGGCTTTCATCAATTCGGTCACGGTGCGTAGCCCGTATAAGGGCTGAAGCTACATGCAGATTACAGGCCATCCGGATCACTTCGTCCGTCCTATGGCCATCCTCATGAACCGCTCCAGGTGCTCGGCGATGAACGGATTGTCCGAGAACCCGCACAGCTCCAGGTCCGGTGATGCTATCATGGCCATCTCCCCGTCGACGATCAGATCGGTGGCCAGCAGGTCCGACTTCCGGTACACCTCGGCCGATTCCGGTACCTTGGACCCGGGCAGGGTTATGACCACGACCTTTACACCGCGATTGATGGCGTCCTTGAACTTGGGACCATGGATGCTGCGGATCTCGGAGATCACCGGCGAGGATATCATGATGCTGTTCTTGGCCGATTCGATCATTTCCCCTATCTTTGCCATCACCCTCTTCTTTTCGATGATGGTGAAGACCAGCTGAGGGGTCCCCTTCTCGCTGAGCATGCCCTTAAGCGAGCCCAGCCGGTCGAACATCTCATTCAGTTCGGTCAGGGTGCGGGCGCGTATCTCCTCGACGGGGACCGGATGATAGATGGCAGGGCGGCCCACGCTCGACGTGACATACCGCTTATCCTCCAAGGTCCTCAGCGCCTTGTAGACCGAGGTCCGGGGCAGCATGGAGATGTCCGCAAGCTCGTCCGCCGTAGCATGGTTCTTGACCACCAGAGCAACGTAGGCCCGGGCCTCGTAGTCGGAAAGACCCAACTTCTCCAGGACCGATGCGAGTTTCCTGTATTCGGTCTCCAGTTCCCGAAGATCCAGCTTCAGAATGTCCATCAAGTTCATGGCATCGGTTGTAGCTAAAGGAGCTACATAAGTATTAAATGCTTTTTCATGGTTCGCTTATCACTGGGGACTCCATGATCGTAAAAGAAAGTGCACTGCAAAAGGGATTGCCAAAGAAGACCGATTCATTGTGCCCGGAATGCAAGAAGATAGTTTCGGCCACCCTGTACGAATCAGACGGAAAAGTAATGATGGAGAAGACCTGCCCGGAACACGGCAAGGTGACTGATGTTTATTGGTCCGACGCGGAGATGTACCTGAAGGCGGAAAAGTTTGCCTACGACGGTGTTGGAGTCTCCGATCCTGCAATTCCGAACGCCAAGGTATGCCCGTTCGAATGCGGCCTGTGCCAGCTCCACACAAGCCACACGGCGCTGGCGATCCTTGACCTGACCAACCGGTGCAACCTGAAGTGCCCCATATGCTTCGCCAACGCCAACCAGGCCGGTTACGTCGTCGAGCCGAATTTTGAGACTGTGGTCAAGATGATGGAGAACCTCCGGGCCCAACGCCCGGTCAAGACCCCGGCGATCCAGTTCTCTGGCGGAGAACCGACCATCTATCCCAAGTTCATCGAGGTGCTCAAGAAGGCCAAGGAGCTCGGTTTCTCCCAGATCCAGGCGGCTTCCAATGGAATCAAGTTCGCCGAGGACCTGGAATTCTTCAGGAAGGCGTCCGAGGCCGGGCTGAACACCATTTACCTGCAGTTCGACGGTCTCAAGGACGAGATCTACATGGCCGCCAGAGGGCGAAAGCTGCTCGAGATCAAGCTCAAGGTCATCGAGAACGCGAGGAAGCTGGAGCATCCGCCGTCGATCGTGCTGGTGCCCACCATCGTGAGAGGGATCAACGACGACCAGGTGGGCGAGATCTTCAGGTTCGCGCTCAAGAACTCGGACGTGATCCGCGGGATCAACTACCAGCCGGTGGCGTTCACCGGACGGATCAGCAAGGAGGAGCGGGAGAAGGGCCGCTACACCCTTCCGGACCTGGTCAAGGACCTAGAGAAGCAGACCGGCATGATCTCGAAGGACGACTGGTACCCAGTGCCGTCGGTGGTCCCGATCTCGACCCTAGCCTCCGCGTTCCTGGGAGAGGAGAAGGTCACGTTCACCACCCATCCCCACTGCGGTCTCGCGACCTATCTGTTCGTCAAGGACGGCCAGGTCGTTCCTCTGACCCGATTCGTGGACGTAGAGGGACTGTTCAAGGAGCTGTACGAGATCTCGGTCAAGGCGGAGAAGGCCAAGATCAAGTTCCCGCTCAAGATCAAGACGCTGGCCGTGCTGAAGAAGCACTTGGACGAAAGCAAGATGCCGGAGGGTCTGACCACCACCAGCTTCCTGAGGCTGCTGCAGTCCGTTCTGGGCGATGAATCGAAGGAATCGCTGGCCACCTTCTCATGGAACATGATGTACGTGGGAGGGATGCACTTCCAGGACGCTTACAACTACGACATCGAACGGGTGAAGCGCTGTTCCATCCACTACGCCACGCCGGACAACCGCATCATCCCGTTCTGCGCCTACAACGGCGGGCCGCTCTACCGGGAAGAGGTGGAGAAGAAGTACGCCATTCCGATCGAGGAGTGGAAGAAGACCAAGGGAAACGAATACGTGTGAGCAGAGCTTCACGGAGTTGAAAAAATGATAGTCATCATCGATAAGTGCATGCATTGCGGAGCCTGCGTGGGGACATGCCCCCAGAATGCCATCTACCTCAACGACGTCTTGCTTACCTTCAACGAGAAGTGCAACCGGTGCGGGACCTGCGTAAAGACCTGCCCGGTCGGCGCCCTCAAAATGGAGGCGAAGGCATGAAAACGGATTACGACGTGATCGTGGTGGGCGCCGGCCCGGCCGGGTCCATGACAGCGTTGCATGCCGCCAAGGGAGGGGCGCGCGTGCTCATGATCGAGAAGCGCCAGGAGATAGGGGCATCGCTGAGATGTGCCGAGGGCATATCCAAGAAGGGACTGGACGCCGTGGAGATCCCGGTGGACCGGAGATGGGTGTCGCGGAGGTGTCCGGGGCCAAGATCGTATCGCCCAACGGCTCGGTCTTCCGCATCGACGAACGCCAGGCCGGGGACGAGGTGGGCATGGTGCTGGAGAGGCACTTCTTCGACAAGGCCATAGCCTCCAAGGCGGCGCACGCCGGAGCGGAGATCAAGCTGAAGTGCAGCGCCACCGATGTCATCATGGACAAGCGCAAGGTGGTCGGGATAAAGGGGATAGATAACGGTGAGCCCTACAAGCTGACCGCCGGATGCGTGGTCGCCGCAGACGGCTATGAATCCCAGGTCGCCAGGTGGGCGGGGGTGGACACCGCGCTCAAGCCGGGGGACATCACCACCTGCTTCCAGTACCGCATGACCAACCTGAAGACCGAGCCCGACTATTGCGAGTTCATTCTGGGTTCGGCCGCGCCAGGCGGATACGTGTGGGTCTTCCCCAAGGGGGACGACACGGCCAACGTGGGCATAGGCATCCTGCTCTCGAAACTGAAGAAGCCCGGAGAGGTGAAGGCCTATCTGGACAGGTTCATCAAGAAGGACCCGCGGCTCAGCTGCGGGCAGCCCCTGGAAGCCATCGCCGGAGCGGTCTCGGTCTCGGCCCCGATGGATAAGACGGTGGCGGACGGGCTCATGATCGTCGGGGACGCCGCCAGGGTCATAGACCCGATCACGGGCGGAGGGATAGCCAACGGCTGCATGACCGGTTTCATCGGCGGCAGGGTGCTGGCCAAGTGCACGCAGGCGAACGACTTCAGCGAGAAGATGCTGTTGGAGTACGACGCAGGGTGGCGCGAGGAGATGGAAGAGCGGCTGTACCGTAACTGGATGGCAAAAGAGAAGTTCTTGACCCTTTCCGACAAGACCTTGGACAGTGTCATCGACACCCTGTCGACGGCTGGCGTGGACAAAATGTCGGTATTCAACATCCTCAAGGCCATCAAGGACAAGCATCCGGAACTGGTCAAGGAGTTCGAGGACCTGATCTGAAACCGTTTCCAACCCATTTCCTTTTTTTATTGAACGTTCGATTCCAGCCTGACCCCGGGGACGCCGGTCCGGACCTTTATGGGATATCCGCCCTTCCGCCTGATCGCCTCCGCCACCTGGTCCGGACGGTCGGTCAGCGCCACCATACTGCCCCCGCCGCCGGCACCGGTGAGCTTGGCCCCATAGGAGAACGGGAGCGAGGCGTCGATCAGGTCGTCCAGGGCCTGGCAGGATACGCCCAGGATGGCCAGCAGTTTCTGGTCCCTGGACATCAGGGATCCGAGCTTCACCGGATCGTTCCTCCGCAGGGCTTCCCGCCCCTCCAGGGTCAGTTGTCCGATCTCCTCGATGATCTCGCTGGCGAACTTGCTCTTGTCCGTGAAACGTTTCACTTTGGCCACCAACGGCCCTGTGGCCGCGGAGATGCCGGTAAAACCGACTACCAGATTGAGCTGGGGGACCTCACAATGATGGATGTCCCAGTGCCTCACGTCCTTGGACAGCTCCCAGATGAAATCGTCGCCCTTGACCTTGTTGACGAAGATGCCGTTGCCATGTGCGCTGGTCGACGTATCGATGGGGCTGGCCCGACCCTGGACCAGTCGACTCGATCTCGAAAGCGTCCCGGGCCACGTTCTTGGCGTCCAGGCCGCCCTGCAGCGACTCCATGCGCCCAGTGCCGCGACGGATACCGCGGCGGAGGACCCCAGTCCAGAACCGGATAGGGAACTCCGACGTGGTCTCGACGGCCAGGGGCCCACCGCTCCAGAACTTGGTGGCGGCCGCACTGACGTTGCC
>CAWDCQ010000083.1:0-4982 GCA_963800775.1 uncultured Methanomassiliicoccales archaeon
CATTATGATCACTAAAACAGCGATGATCGCCAATATCAGCAATCCAATGATTATCTCCAGCGTCACGTCAACCATTTTCTTTACTCTCCTGTTCTAATTCTATTGTCCAGTATAAAGGGCAGCGGCATCGGCTTCTATGGAGTTCATTCATATCTCCTTCACCACCACATGCACTCCCTCGCTGCTGACGACCACGACATTCTTGCCTTTGATGATCAACGACTCAGAAGTGGCCGACCAGGTATCGTTCTCGATCGCGACCTTGCCCCTGAGGTTGTTAGGATATACGTCGACGGTCACCACACCTTTCATGCCTACCAGAGATGTTGCCACCGTGGTCTCCGGCGGCGCTGGGGGCGACAACCTTTGGTAGAGCTTTATTGTCAAGAAGGTGCTGGGCACAAGCACGATGACGGCCGCTATCGGCGCCCACCAGGTAAATATAACGCCAGGGAACAGGATGCCGAGCGCCCCGAGAAATATCAGAACCGTTGCCGGTACGAGCATGAAAGAACCCGGCGCGTGAATTTCCAGCAACAGCAATAGCGTGCCGAGAACAATTAACCCGATTCCGAACAGCACGCTAAAATCCATGATTGAGGCACGGACTCATCCGGTAATAAATGTATCAAACAATAAGTGACCTTTTTCGCGTCAAGAGTAAGGCTGATGTGAACGGCAATGTGTGCGGTGTCGACCTTAACTGCGGCAGATAGTCATCATTTCCTTATCTCTGAACCTTGAAATAGCAGCATTTGAAGTCCCCGCTTCATCTGACCCATGAACTCAGCGCATATATACCGGAAGATGACACGTCCACAAGATGTCGGGTTGGGCATTCTTATTGTATCAGGTTCCGACTGCCCCTTGCAGGTAGAAGAGTTCAATTATCACAGTGAGGCTCCTGATACTGCTGACAGAAGCGAAATCTGGACATTGATTGACAAGGGGCGATCGATGGAAGAAAAGGGTAATCATCTATTGGGTCTGTGTTCCCGTATTCTATTCATCATAGCGTTAGGCATAGTCATACTGGCGCTTCCGTTCCTGGCGAGGCGCGGGTTCATAGTGGTGCTCTCCGCCTCGTTCAGCATCATCCTGGTTTTCCTTACCGTATTCGGTGTTCTGGTCCTGTGGTCGGGCCGCCAAAACTTCAGAACCTGGTACCGTCAAGTGCTGAAATATGCTATCGTCGTCGATCTGGTCCTGGCCGCGGTGATCACACTTGCATACATTTCAACTGGCACCCCGATCACCCTGGCCGGCTTTGAACTGCATTCCGTTGACCGCGTCCTGACCGCATACTCTGCAGGAGGTTGGCTTGTGCTGATCCTAATCCTATGGGCATCTCTGTTCGTCCTGACATGGTTCTTCGTTGCGGCATTGACCGGGACCATTTGGCTCGTGACTCGGCCCCTGCAAAAGGACACACCCGCGCTATTGGATGAGATACGGAGACTATCATTCGAGAAGAGCGATCCCTGGCCACGAAGGATCGCGGCCTGGTTCCTTATCGTCCCAAAGGTGATTGACCCATCGTTGCTGCGTCTTGAGGTTCGCCCCTTACTGGCCAGGAGGTCAAGACCTAGACTGGTCCGTTCTGTTACTTGGCAGATAGCCCGTCGGAACGATCCTGGGGATGTATGTTAGCTTGAATCCCACCATCCTCACTATACTGCCGTTCGCTCAGACCTATGAGCTGGTATCGATCCCCGTGGCCTTCCTTCCATTGCTCATGCTCCCCCTGATGGTCCTAGAAGCATTGGGGGGCAAAAATACCTGGACCTCGCTCTGACTTCTATCTCTATGAGGGGGCCCGGACGAGGGTGCTACAGATGTTGTTGGCCATTGGAGGCTTATTTTGGATACTATGGTCGGCCGCAGGCAGGGTCGGAATCGATCGGATCGTGCTGACGTTCTCGATATACATAGCCCTGCTGCTGCTTTTCTCCACTCTTACCACGTTCATCTATGTTCGTTTCTTCGAGGACGATATCGTCGATAGCATTTCAGCCAGATTTGAGGCCCCCGGCAACAAATTCGGCAAGGAATGATTACAGCTCCTGCCTCAATAACCATCACAATACTTCTCATGCGGCAATACGCGGACTACGCGCAACAGCTGACAAGCGATCCGATTTGTAATTATTAAAACCACCATATTTGAGAATCAATGCTCAAATAATGCACTGGAGGAGATAGCAGAATCGGCCTGCAGCGTGTTTGGGCGATCTCTAAACATAAAAGGGCGATGAAGATTGATAGATGCCTACGAATTGAGAAGAGTGGTGAAAATGCGTGAAATAGTCGAAGTCGGAGTCTTTGTGAATGGCATGATAGGAAGGCGAACGATTAAATGACCAGCGAGGCCCGAACCTTCCTGCTATTAAATGTTGCTTTGGGATTCTATAACATGGGCACGATTTAGGCTATGGAGATCGATATTTTTAGGAGCTGGAAGCTCGTTGAAAAGAATGACTTCCTAGCCGTTCAGACCATGCATTTCAAGAAGCTACCCCACTGAATCTTAGCTCCCGCGGCCGTGGCCCTCATCGGCTCATTGGTGCTTGTGGGTTACCATCCGGCGGGATCACCCTATCGGCCGTATATGGAAATCTGGCCTGCCAATGCTTTCCCTTCTGCTAACGGCAATGTTTTTGGGGTCGTTGGCAGACCTCATTGAGCGGAGATTCCCCAGGGCCCTGAGAGCCCATACCTGGAAAAGATCCTTCGCGCCCACTGGGTTCGGACCCTCCTGATAAACGCATATGCATTCATCTTATCTGCATGGGCATCACTGTGATGCTCTAAATTCAGGTCTGAATCCTGACTTCGACAGTTGGGCTCTATAAATTCGAGTGTTTTTAGAATTTGACAGGAGATTTTGAGGTGCCGGGACCTAATCGAAATCGCCGTTTTCGGGCGATTTTGCTAGGTCGCATCAATGTATTCTGCCAAAATGGCCTTGTTGATCGGATTGAAATTCGAATAGAACCTCTTTTTCACTCCATTTCCTGTCGAAACCAGCGTAACTGTCACCTATGTAAAATAGGCTCCCGACCTGATAACATTGACCTCACCCTACATCATACTTTTCCATTGCCGCTTCGTTTATCGTTCGCCCTTCTGATCACAGCGGTCTGACATTCACCTATCCGCGGTCGCGATGGCGCCGTCGATGACCGATTCGTCACCTGTATCATTGATCCGCCGCAATCAATTTTCGACGTTCCTTTTCTAGACGCATGACAGTTCCCGCGGTCGGGTCAATGAGCGTGATATACCTCTCTTTCTTGAGCATCTGGTATACGATCCCGAGCAACTTCCTGGCCGTGGCCACGATGGCCTTCTTCGTGCCTTTCTCGAACGACTTCCTTTCGAAGAAACGGGTCAGGTCGGATTCCTTGGAACATCTTACATGGCTATATGCCGCTTCGACCACGATATACCGGATGCGGGCGTTACCTTGCTTGGTGATCGGTCCGGCCCATCCCTTCTCTCCTGACTGATGGATGCTGGAGACCATACCAGCATAGGAGTAGAGGTTCTCGGTGAGGAGAACCTCTTGATATCGCATATCTCCGCTGCCAGAGTGTTGGCGATCACGTCGCCAACACCGGGTATGGTCTTCAGTAGTTCGATGTCGTTCTTATACTGGCTTGACCGTTCGATCTCGCCTGCGACTTTCTCGATCTTCTTGCCGAGAGTGTCGCGTACATGTCTAGGAGGTCGTCGATCTGGCTCAGGAGTTGTAGCGACCTCAGCCATTCCTGGTGCTTTTTGGAGAACTGGAATCTGATGTTCAGAAGGCGTCTCGATGCCTCGAGACGCCAAGAAAGCATGTATCTCGTTCTTGAATGCCGTCGAATTCCTGACCAGGGATTGCCTGGAACCGGGTCTGCTCTCGTAGTTCACGTAACTCCGGTGGCGGTATGTAGGACTCCGGGATAGCGTCCAGGCGGAGAAGTTCGGCCAGCATCTCCGCGTCGTTCTTATCGGTCTTCGCTCGGCCGGCGGTCAACGCTTTCACCTTCAGAGAATGGCCCACCTTGATCTGGTGACCATCGGCTGGCGATGACATCGTAGATCGGAATGCGAGAAGCCGGTCGATTCGATTACGAAGGAGGCCGGTCCGCCGGCCTCCTCGACCTTCCAATAAAAGCGTTAAGATAGCTTCGGCCGTGATGGAAATCGATCGGTCAACAGGACCTTTCCTGCCTCGTTCTTCATACATGCCTGGGTGTTCTTCTTATGTATGTCCAATCCTATGTAGTTCATGGTTCTCCCGCCTTGGAGATTCTGTCAATGATTCTACTGGCGGGGAGCCTATTTTAGCATGTCACCAACTTTTTCAGAGCGGCTATGATGAATTTCGTTGACATGCGTTTGACTGGCTCAACGAAATGTCGTGTCAAACCGATCATCACCTGCCGTAGAGAATCCGATCAAAAGGACGCCGTGCACGGCGTCCTCTGACCAGACCCTTACTGGTTTTATTTCGATCTCGCTCTTCAACGAATGGAACAATTTCTCGATCGCATCCTTGGCCCGGTCGATCCTCAACGCTTCGGAAGCTGGCATGTCCCGGTTCGAGGTCAGGCAGAAACATCCCTCCCTGCCGGTGACGACCTCGCGAGGCGGAGCGCCTCCGCCTCCGGCAGGTCGGTCAGCCTGGTCTGATAGTCGTAATTGACGTCGACCAACGGATTATTGATGCAGAACCGCTTCGGCAGCCGCCTGCCCGGTCCAGACTGTCCTGGATCGCCTTGGCCTCGGCCAGCAGACGTTCCGCCTGCCGGAGGCAGGACCTGGTCCCGCTTCAACTTCTCGGAGAAGAAGTAGTAGTTGACCCGGCTCGGGAACATCTTCTTCAAGGCATAGATGCCGGCATCGGCATCTATGCATTCCCAGCTTGATCTTGGAGAAGTTTTCGAAGTACTGGTCATCGCATTTGTTCAGCTTCTTGACGGTGAGATAGTCGT
>CAWDCQ010000084.1:0-24826 GCA_963800775.1 uncultured Methanomassiliicoccales archaeon
GGTAAGGAGAAAGTCGTCAATGACAATGGGGGGATCGGATGGAAGGTTCTAGTTCCGGTATCGGTCCCAGGGCCCGCCGGCCCATGATGTAGATGGTCCATTATTGGTCGTCTGCAGCCTTCTGGCGGGAGGCCTGATAGGGTTCATGTGGAACTCACCCTCGTCTTCAAACTCTGACCAGGTCACAACCCTTCAAAACCAGGTCAGCGGCCTTGAGAACCAATTGACCAGCTTGCAAGCATCTCAGAACTCCACATACAAGATGGTCCCGGAGAACGTCACGCTTTCTCAGCTCTACAGTTCAGTCAAAGACTCGGTGGTAGTGATCACGGATAAGATGACCGAATCGACCGATTTCGGCCAGGAAACGGTGGAGGCCCAAGGCTCAGGGTTCGCCTACAATTTCACCGGGCGCATGTTGATCGTGACCAATAACCACGTCATCGCGGACGCGACGAACATAAGTGTGACGTTCAGCGACGGGAATGGCTATCCGGCATCGGTCCTCGGGTCGGGGTACCCCTCCCAGCGATCTGGCCGTGCTTTCGGTCAGCGCCCCGGCGAGCGAGTTCAAGCCCCTTCAGATAGTCAACTCCTCAACCCTTCAGGTGGGTGACTTCGTGGCGGCGGTCGGCAGCCCGTTCGGGCTGGCCGGTTCCATGACCAGCGGGATCATCAGCCAGCTCGGAAGAACGATAACCAGACCCGCGACGGGAATTACCCCATCGCGGATGTGATCCGACGAGCACCCCGATCAATTCCGGAAACTCTGGAGGACCGTTGTTGAACGACGAGGGACAGGTAGTGGGGATCACCACGGCAGTGGTCTCCGATTCGCAAGGCCTTGGCTTTGCCATACCATCGAACTCCATAATCAGGGAAATAGTATCACTGGTCAACAACGGGACCTACGCCCAGCATCCGTGGTTGGGCATCGCGACGGAAGACATGAGCTATGACATCGCCCAAGAGATGGGTACCAACGTCACCTACGGCGTTCTCATTAGTCAGGTGGACGAGCGGAGGACCGGCGGATAAGGCTGGCCTGAAGGCCGGGACCGCGCAAGCGGTAATCGACGGAAGCCAGGTCGTCGTGGGCGGGGACGTGGTGATCGCCATCGACGGTCACCGGATCGTCGGCTCCGAGGAGTTCTCGACCTACATGGAAGAACACCCACCCGAATCAGACGATCGATCTCACCGTCATCCGGGACAATCATACCGTGGACCTGCACGTGCTCCTGGGTGTGCGGCCTTCCGCGACCGCTTAGACGCAGACCGGATCCGATGGAACGATGACATTCCGCCACCAAGAATGAAAGGAGGTTCGAAGAAGAAATAGGAAATGTTCGCGATCGGAAACAAACCTTTTCACTTTCCAGACTGTTGGGCGCATATCGGTTACCGGAGCATGACCTGCGGTGACCCGAAACAGCTCGCCCAGTACGGCGGCGTTTCAGTTATAGCTCGTCCGCAGTATGCCATTCCCTGGACCGGGTCATCAAATGATGTGCCTGGATGATGGGATGGATTTTGCCTCTTTATGGGAGCTCTGAAAGAGAAGTGCTCAGAAACCAATAGGCCGATAGCCCTTTTGGTGACCAGGAAATGCAATTCCCCCTGACCATCGGCAAGAGATGTGCCGTTCATCCAGGACAGGAACGGCCTGCCCGATGTGCCCACATCATTTTCCATTGTACAATCTCTTGAACGCCGGTCTGATGTTCTTCAGACGGTAGATCGAGCTTCAGGGTGATGGCGAGCGGTCGGCAGGGACTGGCTGCTGGCCGCCACAGCGGTAAGGAACTGTTCTGTGGAATGGATTGGCCTTGGCTTCGGCACTTCCTTTGTTCGGTGGAGAAGAAGACGTTCTGCGACGCCGACGGCCAGGAGGGCCAGGGAGATGAGGATCTCGGAAGGGCGGTGAGCAGGATCACCAGAAGCGAGAACGCCGCTCCCAGGATCGGGACCACGTACTTGCCCTTGAACCCCTTTGCCTGGTCCGGGTATTTTCTGATGAGCAGGGATGTGGACAGGCAGGTGCTGAGGTAGACGAAGGCCAGCAAGAAGACGGAAGCGTTGATGAGCGATGCCAGCCCTCCGAACACGCTCACAATGAACGCGGTGGAGCAGAGCACGATGATCGCCACATAGGGCGCGCCGCTCTTCTTCCCGGTCTTGGCAAGTGAATGAGGCAGGAACCCGTCCAACGACATGGCATAGGTAAGCTGAGCGGTACCGATGGTCCCGGACTCGTCCGCGCCCATGATCGAGAACAAGGCTCCGATGCCGACGATCCCGATCAGGAGCGGTGCCCAGATGCCAGGGGGTCGAACAGGGTGTGGGCGGTGGTTATGAGTGGCGTGCTCGACCCTATCAGCACTTGCTGGCTGACGCTGCCGACGATCACCAGGTTGGTCAGCAGGTAGAACGCTATGACGATCGCCATGCCCATGATCATGGCCCGGGGGATCGTGCGTTGGGGACGGTCCACATTGTCCGCAGGGAGGGTCGAGAGTTCGAAACCCGCGTAGGCCCAGAAGATCAGGACCAGGGCCCCGCCGAAGGTGGTGGCCCCGCCGGTGAAGAACGGATTCAGGTTGCCCGAGACCGTGGCCGGGTTTGCCAGCATGAACACTGCGCCTACAACTATGAGGAGAACCAACGGGCTCAGCTTGATGATGGTCAGAACATCGTTCGCCCTGCCCGCGGCCTTGACGCTGACGAGGTTGGAGGCGACAATGAAAATGATGAAGCCCGCCTTTAGCAGGATCACTCCCAGCGCATCGATGCCAGGAATGAGATAGGTGAAATACTGCGTGAATGCGACCGGAAAGACCGCCAGGGAGAACCACTCGGCCAGCAGCAGGCTCCACCCGACCATGAACCCGCCGAACGGGGTGGAGACCTCCTTGACGTAGGCGTACGGGCCGCCCACCCTCGGAACAGGGTGACGCAATACGCAAAGGACAGGGCGATCACCATGGCCATCACGCCCGCCAACACCAATGCCACCAATGATGCCGGTCCGATCAGGTTGGCCGAAAGCCCGACCACGATGTAAATGTCAGCGCCTATGATGGCGCCGACCACCAAATTGGTCACGTCGAACGTGTTCAGCTTTCTGGTCAAGACGCATTTCCCATCCTCGCCTCGATCCATAGGCCTCGAATCGGTCTATTGGCTATTTCACCCTAGGTCCCATATTTCGCGACTGCGTAATATCCAGTAAGAGTTTGTTTTTCGACATGAGATAGAAAGAACAGCGGCTGGCCCGCGGACGGATAAGGGTCCGCTTAGCGATCCTCATTTTCTTGTTACGCTTTCGCCTCACCGTTCTCGTGCTCGTTTCCCTTTCTTCCCGGGTGATGTTGTATGAGACCATTCTTTTCCCAGACGGTATAATAATTCCTTCCGATCCTGATCTTTACGCCTGTGTTACGAGCCAGCCCGTAGAACTTCAGGATCCCGCTGACCTCGGCATTTGTTGTGATTGGCTTTCCGTTACCATCGATCAAAACATCCGTCAGGTCTGGTGCAATGAACCGATCTTTGGGCATAGCTGCGATTTGTTCGGTCACTCTGTCAACAAACGTTCTTCGGCCAACCATTTTAGATTCCGACCACTGGAATAGATACCGATCCATTCGATGGTCAGAAAACAGTTGAACGATTCTTTAATGGGTTGTCCATGGTTATCGTGTTTTGATAACTGGCATGGCCATCGTCATTCCCGGGTTATGGCAAAATACGCAACCGCTAATAATAAAAGGGAAGACAAAAGGTTTCATTATCTGCATCCCAGGCAATTGATCCGCATCAGGCCGAACCGATCTCCATGCCTTTCTCCGAGCGTTCCATCCGCACAATCAGGCCATTGCCTTCAGCTGCTTGATGTTGCCCTCGATGCGCTCGATCCTCTTTCGCTCTTCCTTTTCCAGTGAATCAATGATCTTCTCGAATGGGAACGCCAGCTTGTACAAATGGACCGGACGGCCCTTGCTCTCCTTCTTCAGGTCCCGTTTTATGATCCATTTCCTGTGTCTGAGCTCTTGAACTGCCAGTGAGACCTCTGGCTGCCTGAGCCCGGTCGCTGCTTCAACCTCTGTCGAGGTCGATTCCTCTTTCTTTCGTAGGAAGGCCAGCGTCTTGGCGACGTTCTTGGGCATTCCTGTGCCCATCAGAATCTCCACTAACGCCTCGTCTTTCTTGCTGAATACTCTATCCGCCATTTCATTACACCCCATCCAGACCGCTAATATGCCTAGTTATTAGGTAATATTTTTCATGCTATAAAAATATACGAATGAATAGGATGGTCGGAGGCTAAGATTCCGTCCGATTAACCTCTGATCCTTCGACATCATGATTCCGAAGATCACGTCTGTTTGTTTCGGTCATTCGGTCGTTCCAGATCAGAATCGGGCTCAGTTCTATTCGATTGGTTCTGAACTTCCCGCATCAAAATGGATTCTTTCCGCTCGTTCCGACCGACGAGGTTATTGATCCGGTTACTCACGAACTTGGATGGCATCATCAAAGTCAACGTGGGACATTGCCCACGGACAAACAGTCGTTCCCTCTTGACCGATGTGTAGTGTTTCCGGTCCATTGTGCCATCTGTCCGCCTGGTCTCGAGGGCAACGGAATTATCCGAATCTATAACCGCACTTCCTGCAGGTTTGCTGTCCTTCCATTTCCACTGGAGTACCACAGTCTGGACAGTAGCTCAGCCCTCCCTGGGCCCTATAGCTCGTTCCAGGGCGATAGGTATTTTGTCCACGATAGGTCGTTTGTGGCTGGGATGCCTTTGGATAGGATTGGGGAATGATCCTGCGCTCCTTATTGGCGTCCGACAGCATGTACAGGCCCCCGATCAGGAAAAGCAAGAATGTCGGCACTCCAAGGAGTGAGATGCTTATCAGAACCCCTACGCCGCTGATGATCATAAGGGTGCCGCCGATCCTCTTTTCGTGCTGGACGTGCCCGGCAACAATGCCAAGGATGGAAAAGAAGATGGAGATGGCGGCCAGAACATACAGTTCACCGGCGGTAACATCGGAATCGACCGATGAAACGTAAAATCCAGCAAGTGCTACGAGCGATCCGCATAGAATTCCTATGAATCCACCGATAAGGCCTAGCCAGTACGATTTGTGCATGTTCGAACAGCCCCTATAGCCGATGGTCGACGAACAAAGAACGGCTGTCCTCTAGTTAAAACATCGGCACCCATACTCGGATGCCGCTCTTTTCACATCATTATTCTAGTTTCGGACCAGATGTATCGTGACATCTGCCGGTCCATGGCGGATAAATCTCGTTAATGTTGCAAAACAAAACGCAAACATATTATTCCCCTCAACTCTTTGTCGACCTGCCAGGTCGCATAATAATGTCAAATAGTAAAATAAAAATCCTCGCTCTAATGATCTTGTATTCACTTGTTAAATTGGGGGTTTTTGTCGTCGTGTACGCAAAGCTCACCATCAATCTGGAGCTCAACATCGTCGATGAAAGGACCACTGGCTCAGATGTGGTGGTAAGGTATGAGATCAACAATCGCGGATCTGACGCCTGGACCTGCGACCCGACCAAGTTCACGATCGAGTTCTCTGATGATACCAGTTCCCGGGCGACTCCAGAGGTTGCCGGCCTGATGACGGTCCCAAGCGGCGGAACAGTGTGCGGCCTTCTCTCGGCGAGGATCAGGTCCCCCGACATCATCGTCGTTGGACTGAGGTATGACGATGGCAGAGTGCATCTGACCATCGATTAGATCGTCCACGTTGCCGATCAAAGGGCGTTCAGCAGACGAACCACGCTCAGCAACATGTTTGTTCGCCTTATCCAAGCATATGATACAAAGATATCTGGCTCTTCTTACAAGGACAACACGAACCGGGTCGGTCTCTGGTGGCATCCTCTGATGTCAGACCCTGATGATCGTCCGTTCCTTTTCGGTTCCCGGTCCAGGCCGAGGGAAATATCGTCGTGTCAAAATCGAGCAAGTTGCCCTTGGACATTCAATCTAAGCTGGATATCTTTCGTTATGAGAAATGAGGAAAAGGTTTCGGTGGGCCGTAATTCGGAAGAGGTCCGCCGTCCCGATGTCGTTCGGCCGAACGCCCACGACCCACCGGGTCATCGAGGCCTAAGCCACCGAGATCGGTCCCGGGTCTTCTCTAGGCCGGTCCCATCATTGCTCCGTTCCGTACATTTCGGTCCTGACCCGGTTCAAATCGCCCGACATCAGCTCACCATTTGACGATGGTGTTGCCCGAGACAGTGCACGAACTGCAGCTCACCAGGTGTATCGGCTGGCTGGAATCGGTCGTGAGCCGGTTGCCGGTGATGGTGTCGTATTGCGAGTTGGTGCAGTAGATCGGTGTGGTTGAGCCCCTGTTGTACGTGACCACGTTGTTCATGACCACCGAGTGGCTGCTGGGCGTCAGCACGATGAACTCATTGAACCCACCGTTGACGTTGCATCCCGACACAGTGATGTAGTCGTTGGCCGCGTATCCCGAGCACTGGTATTCCGTAATCACCGGGTTGTAATATCCCTTCCAGGTGGCGGCATTGCGGAACACGCAGTTGGTTATGACCACGTTGTTGGCCGGCTCCAGGTCTATCGAGGACATCGAGGTCTTCGATATGTAGACGCTGTCGATGGTGATGTGCGACGATGCGGTCTTGATCGTCGATGCCTCACCGAACGCGATACCGGACCCGTAATCCGAGGCGCTGTTGTCCCCGATGTTTGCTACCTGGCAGTGGCTGATGCTGCAGTACTGGGAGTTGGACATGTACAGTCCCTGACAGGCCACTATGTCATGCACGTAGAGGCGGATCATCCGGCTGTTGAGACAGTCGATGAAGCTAACGCCCTCCATCGCCCCGCCGCTCTGGCCACTGACCTGCAGGTTGGCTATGGTTATCCCGTTGGGGCGCGATGACATGTAGATGTTGTTCAGGGTCCAGTAGTTGTCGCAGACCCTGATCATCGCCGGGCCGATTGAGCCGCTGGGCTGAAGCAGGGTCGCGTTCCCGGCGCCGACGATAGATACCTTCTCCGTGTAGATGCATCTCGTCATTGTATAGGTTCCAGCCGCTATCAGTATGTAACCGCTTGACGTGCTGTCGACCGCCTTCTGTATGACCCATGCCGAGTTCGTGTTCCGGGAATCGGTGGCGCCGGTGGCGCTGTTCTTTGCACAGGTGTATCCGCTGGAGTCTTTGGATATGGTGTAGGCCACGGAAACGTATGTGCCATCACCTAGGGGCACGCTCGAGGTGCTTGCCGCCTGCGCGGGCAGTCCTGCTCCAAGCGACATCCCGATCAATGCCGCGACGAACATGATGGCCAGGAATGTCAAGGACCTGCTCTTCAACTTGAATCTCATTGGAAACATCCTCCGTTTATCGTGTAGGAACCATTGCCGATTGCCTTTTTCATGACCTGATCTCCGAGCATCCAGGCCCGGTCCCTTTCGTCGTTCTTCATACTTTTCAAAAAAGACAGATCGATCGTAGCAGAGGGTTTATCACTGGCGGGGATGTCAGCCGTAACGCGCATTCCCCGTCCTACCTCATTTCTTGGAGTTCCCATTCTCATGTTTTGTTCAGCTCCTTTCGTTACGTTGCACTGGAACAGACTGGTTGGAGGCAGCCATCACAACGATTCGATGACCGTTGTTGGTTCTGCCTCGTATGCGGGCGATCGGAAGAAGCGCCCCTGCGCATACAGCCTGACATCGGAAATCAAGAATAGATCCCGAATCGTGAGTGCGGCCGCCGGAGTTCCTGTTCCGACGGTTGAGAGATCACTGCTCTCGACGAGAGCTCTTCCTTCTGTTCTCTCATAATTAGGGGGAAGTTTTTATGGAATATAAACAAATTTATATGAAAATATTTCATCATAATAATATCGTATCGCACAATGTATGCATTAATTATGCTTTTTGTTGATATTTGTTTTACAAATGGAATCTAAGAGTTCTTATAGCAGGCGCCCACCCCGGGCGATTTTGACTGGCCATGTCAAGTCCGTTCTAATCGAGCATTTCGACCTGCTTTTTATCGTGCAGTAAGCTGATCTTAGGCAGACCTTTGGAAGCGTGTTTTTCCTGTTCCCGCCCGTCCGTTCTGGATTATTGACCGGCAGCAATAATTCTGATTATCACGGGCATTTGTTCTCTCACCCATTCCTTTCCGTGGGCGGTCCCAGTGAAGCATGGTGTTGATGCTTAATCTTTGAAAAAGTGATGGCCCGTCTGTATCATTCGGTCTGTGACAGATCTTATCTAGAAATTGTTTTGACCAAATATCACAGAGGTAATAATGCCACCGCTCTCAGGTGTTGATATTGCAGATTTGTTGCAGGGCCAGATCTTAATATTACCGAGAGGTGAAAAAAATCAATCCGTCCACGAAATGTATCGCGTTCCAACGATCTTCTCTAACTTGAAGGGATAGGCTAGACCCGCCCGGCGGCGGATCCAGCTACATTGTCTTCAATAACGTCCGGTCTCCATTTCTTGCTGCCGTTGCCGGCTCAGCAATTCATTCTTCTTTCTCCTCCTGCGTCTCATGAGCAGGTAGACCACGATCACCACGACCACGATGACGACGATCAGCGGGATCACGATAATGAAGATCAGTCCCATGATGCCGGCACCTAAAGTGAGGGTGCCCAGGTCCAGTGTCTGTCCGGCAATCACCGATACGTCCCTGGTGAGCGCCGTGCGGCCATTGTTGACCACGGTCAGTGTGTAATTGCCAGCAGGGACATTATCGAACTCGAAACTGCCGTTGCTGTCCGTGGTGGTGTTCATGCCGTTGCTCAATGTGACGGTCGCGTTTTCGACCGCCGAGCCGCCCCTGATCCCGGCCCGGTCCACATGTCCCACGATCGTTCCGGTGGTCCCGGCGGCATTGGCGATCCCGGGGAGCGTGGCCACGAGCAGGCTTATCAGTATAGCGGCGAGGAGCAGATGGGCAAGGGCCTTCGGTCTCATGAGGTCACTCCGGCCAGCCTAAGCTGACATCTCCCTTCTCTGGAACATGTAATAGGCTATCACCAGCGCTATCACGGCATAGGCGATCATCACTGCGATCGATGTGCCCACGTCCGGAACGTAGTTGGTCCCGGCCAGGGCCATCCTTACACCGCCGCCGCCCGTGGTGGTCACCGGGTAGGGTACCTGGGTGATGTTCGAGATGGTGCTGCCTGCGAAGGACAGGATGAACCAGGGGTTCACGTTGCTCAGGCTCAGGACAGCGCTGAAGATCGGGAAGATGAACAGCAGCAGGGCAAAGGTCAGGATCAGCGATTCCGTCGAACCTTTTATGAGCGTGCTCACCAAGTAGCCGACCGCCAGTGCCGCTACGGAATAGAGCATCGCCAACAGCAGCGATTCCACGCCCAGCGTGGAGAAGCTTCCGGTTATGCCGAGCCCGACGATCAGCGCCACTCCGTAGTAGATGATCAGGACCAGGAACATCGCGCCGGCGGAGGCGATGAACTTGCCTGCCAGCAACGAGGACCTCTTCACCGGGTTAGGGAACAGCAGGTAGCCCGTGCGGCCCTGGAACTCGGAGACGATGGCATCTCCGGCGAAGAGCGTCGCACCAATGACGACGAGAAGCGAGGTGAAGCCGGCGTAGCGGCCGATGAACACGTTGGTATCCGTCGGGTATTGATTGCCCAGCAGGGCCGGCAGCGCCGATATCAGGAACAGCACCAGCACTTCTATGGCGATGATGCCCATGAGGCGCCGGCTGCGCAGATATTTCAGGACATCGTACTTGGCCACGGTCCAGACCTGTTCGATATCCGATGGCAGTTTGGCTACGATCCGGGATTGGTTTACGGTCTCGGTCATTGGATCACCTCGACTCCTTGATGAGGGACATGTACAGGTTCTCAAGCGCTACCCCTGACTCTTTGAAAGAGATTACGTCCAGGTTCAATGCCAGTATCTCCTTGAGCAGCGCGGATTGCGCGTCGTCGCCGCCCTTCACGGAGAGGACCATGACACTGTCGCCGGCAGTCTCCAGGCCGGAAACGTTGGCTAGTTTGGACACCCGGTCGAGAACTTCCGGGGCGACCCTCTGCTTGACCCGGATCTCCAGCCTCCTGACGTCATTGGAGGAGATGAGCTCCTGCACCGGCCCGCTCTTCAGCAGCTTGCCCCGGTTGATGAGCGCCACTTCCTCGCACACGTCCTGGACCTCGTTCAGCAGGTGGGAGGACATGAAGACGGTGTAATCCCTCCGCTTCAGTTCGACCAGGATCTCCCTGACCTCGAACATGCCGCGCGGGTCCAGGCCCGAGGTCGGTTCGTCCAGGATGACGATCAACGGTTCGTGCAGGATCGCCTGGGCGATGGCGATGCGCTGTTTCATGCCCTTGGAGAACTTTCCGATACGCTTGTCCGCCCACTCGGTCATCTTGACCGTCTCGAGGACCTCTCTGGAACGGGACTTGATGTCCTGGGCGGTCATGCCCCGCAGCTCGCCCATGTAGCTCAGCGTTTCGTTCGGGGTAGGATACGGATAGAACTCCGGGGTCTCCACCACCGCCCCGATCTGCGCCAGCGCCTCCTTGGGGTTCTTGGTCACGTCGATCCCGTTGAGCGTCGCTGAACCGCTGGTCGCCTTCAGCAGGCTGGTGAGGATCTTGATAGTGGTGGTCTTTCCCGCTCCGTTGGGACCTAGGAATCCCATGAACGTGCCTTTCTTGACGACCAGGTTCAGGTCATCGACGGCCTTGAAACCGTTGAAGTCTTTGGACAGATGCTCAATGACAATTGGCTCCACCATGATTATCCGGTGTGTCAATTTTAGTCCATTATATTAAGGGATGTAACGGTTTTGCACTATTGGACTCTGGAATAACGTTATTGGGCGTGCTCAAAGACAGGAATTCCAAAGCAAAGGTCCGATTTCTGGGGTGATGAAGGACCATCCCCGGCCGGAATCATCGTCAGTTTATCTCGCGATTGTTCGAAGTATCGTGATATTTTTAAATTCATTATTTTATTTTTAGGTTGGTAATATTTATATCGCCGATTGCCGTTGTGGTGGGATAGGGATGCACTATGCCAAGTTCATTGGTAAAGGAAGCGTTAGCTAATGCTGGAATCAAGCAACCAGCCACTGCAAGCATGGGAAACCAACAGGCGCCGGTCCAGCCGGCCTACCAACCGCCAGCACCGGTGGTGAGCGCCTCTGACGAGGAACTGCTCCGTATCGCCGCTTCGCTGGATGTTTGTATCAAGATAATCGGATGCGGTGGCGGCGGCTGTAACACCATCAACCGCTGCGTGGACGCCGGCATCAACGGAGCCCAGCTCTGTGCCATCAACACCGACGCCAAGCACTTGCTGACCATCCGTGCCCCGAAGAAAATACTCATCGGCAAATCAAAGACCAGAGGCCTCGGTGCAGGAGCAAGGCCCGAGGTCGGAGAAGAGTCCGCGCGTGAGAACGACAGCGAGATACGGGATTTCCTGAACGGTGCCAACATTGTGTTCGTCACCGCAGGAATGGGAGGCGGCACCGGAACCGGTTCCGCGCACTATGTCGCCGGCATCGCCAAGGAACAGATTCGGGCGCTTACGCTGGGTGTGGTTACTATTCCGTTCAAGGCCGAAGGCACCGTCCGAATGGAGAACGCGCTTTCTGGACTGGACAAGCTGAGGCAGGCCTGCGACACCACCATTGTCGTCCCGAACGACAAGCTCCTGGAAATGGTTCCAAAGCTTCCCATCGAGGCGGCCTTCAAGGTTGCTGACGAGGTCCTCATGCAGACCATCAAGGGTCTGACCGAAATAATCACCAAGCCCGGCCTGGTCAACCTGGACTACGCAGATATCCAGACCGTCATGAACGAGGGTGGCGTGGCGTTCGTCGGCATTGGCGAGGCCAACAAAGATTCCGATGACCGGGTCAAGGAGGCCGTGCATGAAGCGCTCACCTCCCCCATGTTGGGAGAGATCGACCTCAAGGGGGCAAAAGGTGTGCTGATCCGTGTGGTCGGAGGACCGGACATGACCGTCGGAGAGGCCCAGATGGCCGCCGAGATCGTCAACAAAGCGGTCAGCGAGAGGGCCCGGATCATATGGGGATGTTCCATCGACCCGGAGCTCGAGGGCACCATCAAGATCCTCCTGATCGTCACAGGCGCAAAGAGCAAGTACATGCTCGACGCCCGCGGAGCTCATGGCATGAATACCCAAGCGCCGCAGAGAGCAGCGCCGCAGTACGCTCCGAACCAGGCACCGCAGCAGTACCAGCAGCCCAGGCAATCCAACGACGACGAACTTGATTTCGTGCGCTGAACCTGGGGCAAACGGGTCGAGTCGGCGGAAACGTTTCCCCTTCTTTTTGGGGGGAACGTTCCAATCATCTCGGCTGGCACCGCCAGAACTGAAGCAGGACCGGATCATGTGGTTCAAGTTAACCTCGAAACAGAAGTCTGGATCTGCTTCAGTTGAAGTGCACCCTCTAGGCATTGGCGACAGTGCCGTCCGGGGAACCGATTCTACTCGGCCTATACACGTGACAGCGCCACGGGGAACTAGATGGGAGTTCCACCAGGCGTCAATCGCTGCTGGCTTGTTACACCACGGCCTCCTTGGCGTTCCTGATTCCCGAAGATAAAGGGCGGATCTAGTCTGCGGGTTTTCACCTTTATACAAATTCAAGCGAGTTGCTAAATCTTTATACCCTCAAGGTTCCCAACACATCTCAGTTTTGGGGGGAGTCGAATCAGAAGCGTACTTAGGGTCGTAGGAGCCTTGATCGTCGTCACATTCATGCTTTCAAGCGCAGTGATAGTTTTCGGGACCGATGCAGTAAGGGCGGACAGTGCCGCGTCATTGCCCGGAGCTCCTACCGGATTGACAGCGAAGCCGGGCGCCAACCAGGTGTCACTGAACTGGACCGCGCCAGCCGCCAATGGTGGCACCCCCATTGACTATTACATCGTCTACTGCGTAGCAGGGTGGGTCAGTTTTGAAAACAATGCATTCGAGGCAGATACAATCACTCCCATAAATGAGACGATATGGCGAGTCGGTGTCGACCTTCCTAATCCGTCTGCTCCAGGAGCGACAATCACAGGATTGGAATTTCGAGGTGAAGGATTGTCCGCCGCTTGGACTTACAATTTCACCGTGGTCGCCCACAATGCAGCCGGAACCGGTCCCAAAAGCAATTCTGTTCTTGCAAGTCCTTACACCACTCCGGATGTCGTACTTCTGCAAATTAAGCCGGGAGATGGACAAGCCACGCTTGGATGGGGATTCCTCCCTGTCCGGGATGTCGATGGTGGGTCTCCTGTACTGTATTTCGTCGTCTTTCAGGATGGTGTCGATATCCTTCACACCGATGACGGGAATGCCGACAACGTCACGATCACAGGCCTTACAAACGGCCATGCGTACAATTTCTCCGTCGCCGCCCATAATCTGGCAGGGAATGGTCTGAGTTACGACTCAATGATGGTCCCTATGCCTATCCCTGACGCACCAACCGGTCTGATCGCGACGGCTGGCAATGGCACCGCATCCCTTACCTGGATGGCGCCTCAGAACAGCGTGAAATCCTTCATCGACTCCTACAACGTGTATCAGGACGGGGTCTGGACGAATGAAACATACAACAACTCTACATCATTTACAATAACCGGACTGACCAATGGACGGCCCTACGTCTTTGCCGTTTCGGCCGGAAATGAAGCCGGAGAGGGTCCGCGGTCCTCCAGCGTTTCGGTGACTCCCGGCATCAAGAACAGCAGTGAGCCGACCGGTCTGGCCGCGCATCCGGGCAATGGCTGGGTCGCGTTGTCATGGTCGCCCCCTGTTCATGACGGGGGCGCGAACATCGACTATTATGTGATCTATCAAAATGATACCGACTTCGGGCATGTCAATGCCACTTCAATGAACGTCACCGGCCTGACGAACGGGAGATCATACGCTTTCACCGTGGCCGCGCATAACAGTGCCGGACTGAGCGGCATGTCCAATTCGGTCCAGGCGATGCCGTTCACCGTCCCCGACGCCCCCAGTGGGCTGATGGCCCTAGCAGGGAACACCCAGATAACTCTGAACTGGGCCGCACCGGATTACAATGGCGGCAGGTCGATCGATTATTACGTCGTTTATCAGGACGGAGTGGCTCTGGCAGGTCATCCGACCGGTCACTCGACGGTCATCCTCGGTCTGGTCAACGGTCAACTGCCTTCCTTCACCGTTTCCGCACATAACCTTGCAGGCAACAGCTCCAGGTCGAACGCTGCGGCATCTACCCCGTCGCCGGCTCTCACCGTACCGGGCGCCCCTGTGGGCGTTATGGCCACACCAGGCAACTCTCGAGTATCTCTCAACTGGACCGCGCCCGCCAGCAACGGAGGAGCATCCGTGGACTATTACGTCGTTTATCAGGACGGCGTCGATGTCGCTCATCCTGCATCAAGTTCAACCATTATCACTGGCCTGAGCAACGGACAATCATACACGTTCATAGTGGCGGCGCACAACTCCGTAGGAATGGGACCTCAATCCGATCCGGTTTCGGCTCTTCTGTTGACCATTCCCGGAACCCCCATTGGCCTTACCGCTACGCCAGGGAACGGACAGGTTTCCCTCAGCTGGTCAGCGCCCTTGACGAACGGAGGGGCGGCCATCGACTATTACGTCGTTTATCGTAATGGGACCGACGTCGCACATTCAGCATCTACGAGCTCAATCGTGACCGGACTAACCAACGGAGTATCGTACGGCTTCAATGTCGCCTCACACAACTCTGTTGGGATCGGTCCTATGTCATCTCAGGTGACAGCCACCCCGTCCCTGGCCCCCACGGTACCGGGCGTTCCGACAGACCTGAAAGCAACTGCGGGCGATGGGCAGGTCTCTTTGTCATGGACGCCTCCCGGGAGTAACGGAGGGTCGGCGATCGATTATTACATCATCTACCAGGATGGGATCGGCATTGAAGATCCGACCGCTTCCTATGTGAACGTCACCGGCCTAAGCAACGGACAATCGTATGACTTCACTGTGGCTGCGCACAATCCCATCGGGACTGGGATCTCGTCATCGGCGGTCACGGTGATTCCGCAGGCCGCTCCAGTGACATCGGGAATCCCCACCGATCTGGTCGCTACACCTGGCATTGGATCGGTCAAGCTGACCTGGACAGCCCCATCGAACAGCTCTGCCATCGATTACTACATCGTATACCAGAACGGCTTTGATGTGAGCCATGTTGCAGCCACCTCGACCACGATCTTCGGATTGGCAGGTGGACAGAACTATACCTTCGCGGTAGCGGCCCACAGTTCAGCCGGTGCAGGCTCTATGTCTCCGACTCAAACAGCGAGACCGATAGTTTCGGGGTCCAGCGGCGAGACGACAATACTGGGGGCCAACAACATGGTCATATACGTTGGAAGTCTGGCCCTTTTGGCCTTGGCGATCGTCGCCTTGTTCTTTATGGTGAGGAGGAGAAGGAAAAAGGTGTAATCGATTCTCTTTCCATCGATCGGCCGACATCAGATGATGACGATGGTCGTTAGGCATGCTTATCGTCGGGCTCGTCAGTTGGAGCTGCCATATCTTTCTTTTTAGCGCATCTGTTTATGCTCAAAAAGATAATCCTGGGGCGGAGATCACATCGCAGAAGCTCATCCGCCGATCAGAATCAGCCTTAGATGTTTCGACAAGCATGAGAAAAAGAGGGGAAATAGGGCAGCTCACGGCCCTGTTTGCAATATGTTCGGTCCCGATCACTTCACTACCTTGTACGGCCTCATCATCTCGTTGTCCTCGTGGTCGACGATGTGACAGTGCCAGACGTAACCGGGGCCCTTGGTCGCGTCGAACGGGAACGGATTGCCGTTCTGCTCGGTGAACCGGACCACAATCTTGGACACCTGACCGGGGTAAGCTATGAAAGTGTCCTTCCAGCCCTTCTCTATCGCTGAAGGTCCCGTCCGGGTACCTGGCACTAGATAGCTGGACGGAGAGAGCGCTTTAGGTGTGGTCATCCATGGGGGCGCGCCTATGTTGCTGTTCTGCGTAAGCCAGTCAGTGGTGTAATTGGCCACGTCGAAATCCTGCCTGCTTTCCACCTGGAACGTAACCAGGTGCAGGTGGATGGGGTGCGCGTCCGGCGTCAAGTTGATGATGGTCCACTCCTCAGTGGTGCCCAGTTTGGGCGTCTCCGACACTGGCGCATCGAACATCTGACCGTTCAGGGTGACCATTATCGGGTCTCCGCTTACCGGATCATCGACCTCGTACAGGGTCAGGTCCCTGTCCACGGTCGGGTTCTTCAGCGTCGGGAAGCTGTTGCCCTTCAGCGTCGGGTTCAGGTTCTGGGGCAGGGGAAGCGCCTTGAATCCCTTATGGCCCTGGACGCTGAACTGTATTATCTGGCCCACGGTGTTGGGGTCAAATGTGCCAGGTGCTCCCATCGGGTAAGGCGCGGCGGCATCGTTCTTTACGATGACCTTGGTCCCCGGGGCCAGCTTGGAGAAGTCCACCAGGATATCATCCCTCTGGCCCGGAGCGATCAAGGTCTTGGTCTGGGTGACAGCGTTCTGCAGGAACCCTCCCTCGGTTCCGATCATCTTGAACGGGAGCAGTTGGCCCGTTCCCTGAACCTCGAAGCTCAGGTTGTAGAACCTGGCATTCGAACCGTCCAGCATCCGGAAGCGGTACTCGCCCTGGTCGACGTTCATGTTCGGCCAGACCAATCCGTTCACCATGATGGTGTTGCCGAAGAACTCAGGTATCCAGTACGGATGGTCCCCGGTCAGGTTGTTGGCCACCGGGAAGTCAAGGGAACCGTCGGAATAGAAGTCACGGTCCTGGATGGCCAGCGGAACATCGTACTTGCCGGTGGGCAACAGCTTCTCCACGTTATCGGTAGGGTCTTGCAGCAGGTAGAACCCTGCCATTCCGGAGTAGACGTTTATCCGGGTCAGGCCCATGGCATGATCATGGTACCACAGGGTGGCCGCCTGCTGCGCGTTGGGGTAGTGGTCCCAGGCAGCGTTCGCGGGCGCAGGCAGGTAGGAGGAATAGTCCGGACCATGGATGCCGTTGGCGGTGTACCAGGCGTTCGGTCCGCCGTCCGATGTAGATTGTACCTCTCCGCCATGCAGATGCGTTGATATCGGTACCGGGGACTGCGCCTGCGCATACCCGTTCTGGAACGGGAGGAATGGAGCGGCCGGCTTGGTCATGCCGTTGGGGTTGGCCCACATTATGGTCGGATCGACGGCCAGGAACTCCGAATTGTGAATGTTGTTGATGTACTCGACGTTGATCGGGATCCCTTTGATGGCGTTGAAGCTCGGCCCCGGTGAGTTGGCAATGAATCCGAGGGACTTGCCGGTGACCGCGTCCTTGGCATAACCTCCGTACCCGAACACTTGCGTTTTCGGGAATCCGGCGGGCAATATCTGTTCACTCAGTTGCGTTGCAGTGACCTGATAATATTGGGTCACCTTTCCGGTCTTCCAATCCCATCCCCAGGTCGGCACGTAGACCGGCGGGGGTCCGGTGATCTGATTGACCCATTTCGGTATCGCGTTAGGATCGAGCGGGTTATGGGTTGGTGTGGAGGTGGCGGCAGTGTTTACCGATATCGCCGGCAACGCTATCGTCGCCAAGAAGGCGATGACGATGACCACGGCAATCATCGATTGCAATGGCCGCCTCCTTCGTTCTCCTTCCAGATCTAGATGTTTCAAGGGCGGCCCTTCATAGGATGCCCTATTACTTTCTTCTGCGATTGCATCCATCGACGTCTCTCCGAATTATGTTTGATACCAGTATTTGGTATCAGCCTTACTATTGAGAATGAATTGTTTATAATATTTTCTTCATGCACATAATTGGCCAGATTCACTTAAGCTGAAGGAGCGAGCCAGTACTCGATTGTTCCATCCGGCCACCGAAACTTCCGGGTGCAGAAATGACGTATTGTTCGCTGCGTAATAATGGATTCTAGGCGATATCGGGCTCATTCTATGACGCTTTCACTCGGTCCATGATATCCCGAATGACCGCACCTTTCGCATCCGCGTAGTTCTGCACATACTTCCATGTGCGCTGAGCAAGGATGCGTTTGGTCTGAGCATAGAGGTCCCTGTCCGCCTTGTTCGAACGTAGCCAATTGCGGAAGCGTATCATTCGTTCGATCTCCGACGCACCTTCACTGAACACATGCAGGTTGATGTTAACATCCGGGCCTTTGAACATGCGGTGCTCGAACCAGTTCGGTTCCCTTATCCGAAGCGTGTACCCTGCTGCCTCCAGCGCTGGAACATAGGACGGCTCGTCGGAAGAGTCGGCCACGACCAGAACAATGTCGATGATCGGCTTGGCGCACAGGCCTGGGACCGAGGTGGAGCCGACGTGTTCCAGCGTCAATGCCCTATCACCGAGCACGTGGGAGATCCGGCTAGCCTCACGGTCGAAATGCTCAGGCCAGTGCGGGTCGTACTCGACCAGCGTGATGGGAGCGTTATGCTGGGACAGCTCGCCCACCGTGACATTCCGAAGGTGCTCATCGTTCGTTGACGTGCAATTGTGATCGTACTGCATCGATAACAATCTATCCAAGATTCTGCGGGACCTGCGGGAACGACAAGCTATCCACTTGCGGAAATGGCCTGGACCCAATGATAGCGGGATCACATCCTCAGAAGTCTTTCGGCATTGCCGTGGGCTATCCGTTCCCTGTCCGCCGGGCTTACCGGGAGCCGGTCCAGGAACTCGCGGGCCTGGACCATCGATCCGTAGGGGTAATCGGCGGAGAACAAGATGCGCTCGACCCCGACCTGGAACATCAGGTCGAGGAAGGTCGGGGTGTAGTTGAAACCACTGAAGGTGTAGTTCACGTTCTCACGGAAGTAGGCGCCGATCGGACGCTCCAGTTTCTTCACGTTGCTGGGCCAGCCCAGGTTGAAACTGTCCTCGATCCGGGACATCATGAAGGGAAGGCCTTCACCCATGTGACCGATGACCAGCTGCAGTTTGGGGTATCGGTCGAACGCTCCGCTAAGTATGATACGGAGAATGTGGACCGCAGTCTCTATGTGCCAGCCCCAGGCCCCAGTGGCCAGGAGGCCGGTTATCTCAGGCGGGTAGTTCCCGGCATAGGAGGCACCGATCACCGCCTTCGGAGGAGGGGTCGGATGGATGTAGATCGGAACCTGAAGTTCCTCGGCCCTCTCGAAGATCGGCCAGAAGAACCCGTCGTCAAGATAGCGCCCCTTGATATGGCCGTTTATCAACGCTCCCTTGAAACCGTGCTCCTTTACCATGCGCTCCAGCTCGTTGGCGGCCGCGTCAGGAACGGTGGTCGGCAGAGCGGCGAATCCAGCATATCGGTCCGGATGCAGCCGTACCGCCTCTGCAATAGCGTTGTTGGTCTCATGGGCCAGGGCCACAGACTCGGAAGCTTCCAGCTGTTCGGTGCCGGGGGATGTCAGCGACAACACCTGCACATCGATGCCGGCGGCGTCCATGTCGGCGATCCTTCTTTCTCCAATCTCGCACAGCTGATCTATTATCTTGCTGTATCCGAGACCCGCAGCTTGTTCCTTGAGCGCCCGCCCAGGGCCGTTCATGAATGAAGGGGACGCATATGCCTCCTCAATCGTTATGGTCCGCATCTTTTTCCTCATCAGTGAAGCTGGACTTGTCCCGGTAGGTTTTTCCATGGTATGCCTCGGATATGAATCAAGGACAAACGACATAATTTAATGATTTGCCTGGCGAAATTGTTCATTAGTGCTGGCACTATCTCTCAGAGAATGGTCCAGAGAATGATTGCCCAAGCGGCGAACTCCATCAACCTCTGAAAAGCGAAAGGGCCATCAATACGGAGAAACAATGAGAAGGTCGATCATATGAAAAACAAGATCATCGATGACGCTCTTCTCGGCACGGTCATCATTCTATGGATCATGATCGCTGTCATTCTGATCGTGTTGCTGAATGACATGCTACGGATGCCTTCTTGACCGCAAGAAAGGGAACCGCTCTCAAAAATGGCGTGGACCGGTCAGATGCATGTTCACAGTGCCGTCTCAATGAGGGATCGTCATGGGCACGGATCTCATTTGACACTTGCACAGGCATGCTAAATCTCACTCATGGAAAGATTCTACCGGGACTATCTGGATATAAGAGAAAAGCATTTCATTGAGCAGGGCTTGCAAATGTATGGCAGGATTTTGATCCCAACCGATGGAAGCGATTATTCGAAAGAGGCGACCGACCATGGATTGTCCTTGGCGAAAATGACAGGCGCTGAGGTCACTGCTTTGTTTGTCATCGATGATGGCTCTACCATGACCCTGACCCTACCAAAAGTTCCCAATCTGGCGCAGACCCTCGAGGATGAAGCTGGCAAGGCCGTGGCGTACATCAAGAGCGAGGGGGAGAAGAAGGGGGTCAAAGTTAAGACCCTGATCGAAAGAGGTTCGGCGGCCCCCGTGATCATCAGCGGTACCAGGGACTACGACCTCGTCGTCATGGGCACCCACGGCCGTACTGGTGTTTCCAAACTGGTGATGGGGAGCGTGGCCGAGAAGGTCATCAGGATGGCCGAATGCCCTGTGCTCGTGGTGAAGCGACCGTCCATTCGCTGAGCGGGGACTGGACGGAGGTTTGCTGTCAGACCTCAGATTCTAATAAATAGGTCGGTCTCCACATCCAGTTGGGAGGATCGCCATGAGAACGAAGTTGCCAGCATTTCTGATCGCCATTCTACTGCTTGCAGTCTCCATGGCGGCATTACTTTCGCCGATCGCAAGTGCCGCCCAGGCGTCGTTGCCTATCAATATTGGAAACAATGCGGAACTGACCCTGCAGGCTCATAACAGCGGCTGGCCCGGCAATGGGACATCATCGAACCCTTATGTCATTGCAAATTTGGCCATATCTGCCGGCGGGTCCGGGGCGGCCATCTCGATCGCGAACACCAATGCGCACCTGATCATAGAAGGATGCGCACTCGGCCAGGCAACCTACGGAGTTTATGCCAACAATGTCTCAAACCTCACGGTCGAAGGCAACCAGCTGAGCACGGCGTTCGGAGCGTTCCTGGTCGAGACGACCAATAGCACGGTAATTGGCAATTCGATAACCGGTTCGGATGACGGCATCCACATGGGCAGTTCTAGCAACATTACGGTCTCTCAGAACACGATCTCGGGCGTTGGAGACGACGGCATCCACCTGGATGTGGATACTTCCCACATCGTTGTCGCCGACAATTCCGTCAACAGTGCGACGAACAACGGCGTCTACTCGGATGGAAGCCAAAATTCCCTGTCCAACAACAGCATAATCAGCGCACAGTTCTGCGGTGTCTTCCTGGACTTCGACACTTCATTCAACAATGCCACCAACAACACCATCACCGGTGCTGCGAGCGAGGGCGTCTATTCGAACGGGACCAGCGATCTGATCTCTGGAAACGTGATCGCTAACCCAGGAGATTGCGGCATTTTCTTGGACCTTGATTCTTCCTTCAATACGGTCAGCAACAATGCCATAGGTACCCCTACAAATGAAGGCATCTATTCGGATGGCAGTAGCGGTACCATTTCCTTCAATAACATAAGCAGTCCTGGAGATTACGGCATCTTCCTTGACGTGGACAGCAATAACAACCTGGTCTACAACAACACCATCTCCAATGCCGCAAACGGCGGCATCTACTCGGGCGGCACTTCCAATACGGTGTTCGACAACACCGCATCCACGAGGTCGGTGTTATCGGGGAGCACACTCCTCATCGTTGGCATAGTCATCATCGTCATCATCGTGCTCTTGATACTGGTATTGGTGCTTTTCTTCAGACGAAAGAGGTCTCCGCAAAGCAGACCGTACGAACCCATGCGGGAGCCCTCGGGGCCTCCCCCGATGCCGCCGGTGCAATCGCCACCTCAGAGCGGCCAGCCATCGACGCCGGGGTCCAAGTTCTGTCCGAATTGCGGCGCCCCGGTACCGGACAATGCGGTCTTCTGCATGAACTGCGGGAAACAGCTGAAGTGACGGTCCAAACCTCTTCCTTATCCATAAGATTCAGTCGAGCCTCTCAATTGGCCAGTAGGATGTTGTTCATGATCGTGAAAAGTGAAAGAAGTTGCAGTGCTTCTTTGCTGCAATCCATCGAAATAATACGGATATCAGCGTGTCATCTCCGACTGTTCCAGCGATGGTTCGCTTGCTTATCCATCAGGTCTGCAGGTGATACATATTAATACGGCCCATATCGGTCCAGTGGCCAAGGAATGAACATTGAGGCCTCATAATGATCGAGATTGAGAACCTGACAAAGAAGTTCGGCAATCTGGTCGCAGTGGATAAGCTCACTTTGCACATTAAGGAAGGAGAGGTGTTCGGGTTCCTCGGTCCCAACGGGGCGGGAAAGACCACCACCGTGAGGATGCTGGCATGTTTGATATCCAAGACCAGCGGGGAGGCCCGCATCGGAGATTATGACATCAGCAAGAAAGAGGACCAGATAAAGATCAGAAGGATGATCGGCCTTTCTCCAGAGAACGTCGGGCTCTATGAGAGCCTCTCGGCCTACAAGAACCTGGATTTTTACGCAAGACTTTACAAACGTACCGAGACGCAGAGGAAAGAGGACATTGAGCATTTCCTTAGGCTGCTCGGTCTCTGGGAAAGAGGGATCTCCCGGCCGGCTCGTTCTCCAAAGGAATGAAGCAGAAACTGGCCATCGCCCGCGCCCTGATCCACGACCCCCAGGTCCTGTTCCTGGACGAGCCGACCGCGAACCTGGACCCCGAGGCTTCGAAGACGGTGAGGGACTTCATCCTGGAACTGAAAAAAGAGAAGAAGACGATAGTTCTCAACACCCATCACCTCGAAGAGGCCCAAAGGATTGCGACCGCGTGGGGATAATGAAGGGCAAGCTGGTGGCCGTTGATACGCCAGAATCATTGATGGGGTCTTTCCGGGCAAGAAGGACACTGGTCAAATTGGAACGGGTGAACGACTCGATCGTTTCGGCAGTGACCGGCATCGGATTGCAGAAGGTGACCGTTGACGGCAACGATCTGGTGATAGAGGTCAACGACCCTGAGAAGCAGAACCCCGTCATCGTCAGGGCCATCGTCTCGGCGGGCGGCAATATCCAGTTCGTCAACGATCTGCGTCCGACCTTAGAGGACGTCTATCTCAAGCTCGTCAGGGAGTGATAAAATGGACTTTGAAATGGTGTGGACGATCGCCAGAAAGGATCTCAGCATACTCCGGGAGAAAAAGAGCGTCTTCTATACCGTGATCTTCCTGCCGGTGATGATATCCGTTCTTCTGCCGGGGGTCATCTGGTACGTGGGAAGCAAAGCAACAACCTCTCCAGCGATCTTGACCGGTCTTCTCGATTCCTTCTCATTCCTGTTCATAATCATTGCCACCGTCATTCCGACGGCCATTTCGTCATACAGCATAGTGGGCGAGAAGGTCGAGAACAGTCTGGAACCGTTGCTGGCTCGCCGGCGACGGACGACGAGATACTTCTGGGAAAGAGCCTTGCCTCGTTCATCCCCGCCATCCTGGCCGTCTTCATCGGTGCCGCGATGTTCATGACGCTGACCGACGCGGCGACATACGGCAAACTGGGATACCTCTATTATCCCAACTGGACGATGGCGCTGGTATCCTGGTCGCGGCCCCGCTCGCGGTCGTGCTCGGCGTAGAGGCCAACGTCCTGATATCCTCAAGGGCGAATGACGTAAGGACCGCCAGCCAGCTGGGTGGGTTGGTCGTGCGCCCATTCTTTGCGATATATCTTCTGTCCGAGATAAGGCTGATACGATCGACATAACCGTTCTGATAACAATTTCCGTGATACTTCTGGCGGCTGATATCGGGCTGTCTTTTCTCAGCCGGGCAACCTTCCGCAGAGAGGAGATATTGACGAAATGGAAGTAGGGAATAATCCGAACAATAATGCAAACCGGAAGCGATTTGAGGTGTGTACATGATCTCTGAGAATCAAATTATTCTCATTGTCGTCCTGACAGCGATAGTTATAGCGATCGCGTCGTTCTACAAGTACTACCTTAGAAAACGTCTCAAATAAACCCCATTATTTAATAACATAGAAGCAAGGTAAACCATGCCAACATTGAAACAAACAATGAAGATCCGGCTTATAGCAAGGGGTGCATTCTATCGGCCTTGAGCGGGGTCCTGATGATCCTCAGGGGCCTTCAACCCGTGCTCGTGGGACTGTTTGCCGTCGGTATCGTGGTCCTCGTGGTCGGCCTGGTATGGAAGTCACCGAAGACGGGTTCGTAGGTCATCGACACGGTCGGATGCAATTCCATGTCGAGCCCTCGCGGATGCAGCGCGTCCTGGTGGTTCGTCCGGCTCGCACTCCTCGCCGCGCTCGCCGTAATGGGTGCTCCTCGGTCTACTGGCTGCTCTATCTCGCGCTGCCGGCGGGTGCCGCCTTGTTCCTCTCGCGCGACGGGGCGGAGCGCTATCTCGGGGAAGACTCTCGGGGGGTCCTTCGCGTGCTTCGGTGGCTCGCAGGCGCCTATGCGTACCTCTGGCTTCTCACCGACGCCCTGCCGAACGCGGACGTCCGCGGGCCCGTCGAGTTGACGGTGGAGGTCGGCGGGAGGCCGACCGTAGGGTCGGCGCTGCTTCGCCTCGCCACGAGCCTGCCGGCGCTCGTTCTGCTCGCCGTCCTTTCCATCGCGGCTTCGCTGCTCTGGATGCGTGGGGGCCATGTCGATCCTGGTGAC
>CAWDCQ010000085.1:0-28594 GCA_963800775.1 uncultured Methanomassiliicoccales archaeon
GTTACATCGGCCAATATCCGCCCGCGGTGGCGAGCGCGTGGGAATCGCCCGCCGGCTGCCCCGACGATCTGCTGCTCTTTCTCCATCACGTTCCGTACACTCACGTGTTGCACGATGGCCGGACCGTCATTCAGTATCTCTACGATTCCCATTACGACGGCGCCGAGGCGGTTGCCGGCTACGCGCGCCAATGGAAGGCGCTCGCCGGGCTGGTGGATGAGCGCCGCTACCATGAGGTGCTGGCGCAACTCGAATACCAGGCCGGACAGGCCGTGGTGTGGCGCGATGCGGTAACCGAGTGGTTCCATCCACCTCCGGCATTGCCGACGTCCGTGGCCGCGTGGGCCACTACCCCGGCCGGTTCGAAGCCGAAGCGATGCGCCTAGACGGCTATCAAGTCCGCGACGTCGTGCCCGCCGAAGACGCATCGGGCGGCAAGGCCGTTGCCTGCGCCGCCGCCGAGTCAACGCCTCGCTCCAGCGGCGGAGAAGTACGGTGTAGATTCGCTCCGGCTGTACTACGCCCACATCGCCTCCCCGTTCGCGGACGTGGAATGGGACGAGGAGATCCTGGAGAACTACGTATCCCGACTGGACCGCATCATCCGCACGGTGTCGGACAACGTGGCGCTGGCCGAGACCGGCGAGATGACCGGGCATCGACCAGTGGCTGCTCTCCAGGATGGCGACGAGGGTGGGAAAGGTGACCGAGGGCATGGAGGAGTTCGACCTCCGGACCATGTCCAACGAGGTCTACTTCGAAACCCCGAACGACTTCCGCTGGTACGCCCGCAGGGGCGGCAACAACGGAAAGGCGGTGCGGCAGGCGCTGGACACCTGGATCCGGATGATGACCCCGATCACCCCGCACGTGGCCGAGGAGCTGTGGTCCGAACTGGGCAACAAGAACCTGGTGTCCACCGAATCATACCCCAAGCCGGAGGCGGCGCATTCCGCACTGGCGGCCGGAGCTGGCGGAGGATTACCTGCGCGAGGTTATGGACGACACCAACAACATCCTGCGGGTGACGAAGATCACGCCCAAGCGCATTATTCTGTACACCTCCGCGGCCTGGAAACATCGCGTCTACCAGATGGCCCTGGACCTGCACAGGAACGGGAGCTGAAGGTCCCGGCCCTGACCAAGGCGGCGATGGCTGACGAGGTAATAGCTCAAGCATGGCAAGGAGGCGCCGGACTACGCCCGCAAGCTGGCCGAAGAGCTGATGAAGCGGTCAGGGACCGACTTCGCCCGGTTGGAGACCACCATCGACGAGTACGCCTACCTGTCCGGCGTGGTCCAGTTCCTTGCCGCTCAGCTCAACTGCCAGGTGCAGGTCTTCTCCGCCGACGACGCCGCGAAGGAGGACCCGCTGAACAAGGCCCGGCATGCCCAGCCCAAACGCCCGGCGATCTACATCGAGTGAACGCCTACTCAGATCCCTTCAATTTCTTTTGATGGAAGATTCGATTTACATATATTCCGGCAGTGACATCGATGACGGATTGGAACCAGCCTTGGCCTGGAGGTCAGACCGGATCGATAAAGGAGAAGTGAAACGGGAAGCAGGTCTGATGATCGAAAGTTGCATGTGGTGCGGCGACAGGCATGGTCTAACGGAAGGGCCGGTCCATGAGTACATCGAATCGACCCCCGGTTGATGGGACGCCTACTCGAAGGTCCTTGCCACGGAGTTCGCCGAATGGTTCGAACTAAGCGAAACCAACAGGCTGACTGTTGATACCTACGTAGTGCAACACCCGGGAAGACCGGGCCGTAAGGCGATCCAATCTGTCAATGGACACCTGGTCTCCCTGTTCCTGGTCCTGAAAATGAACTATTCCGGCGCCCGGGCGGCACAAAGGTTAAAGGTATTCGTGGAGAAAAAGCTCGAATTGGTGTGGTTGGAGCCCCCGGAGCTGGAAGCTCCGGTCAGTATCGGATGCGTCCTGTCCGCTAAGAGCATCGGGGAACAAAGGACACTTGTCAGGCAATGGGCGGAACTCGTCTTTGATCGCTGGTATTCGAAGTACGGGAACGAGATCGAAAAAATGGCCGCACTTTCAGAGAAATGATGTGTGGTCTCCCTGGTGCCCGCTCCGTCCTATGGGATAGATCCGTTCATCAATCGATGGGGGTCTTCTACTGGCCTTCCCATCGGTGAATAGAGTGTTCTCCTGCCCCAAGTGGTCCAGTACCTTCCCCACCACGAAGTCGACCATCTCGGCCACCGTGGTCGGCATGCTGTAAGAACCCGGGGAGGCCGGCAAGATGATCGCACCGGCACGGGCCAGTTTCAGCTCGTTCTCGATCATGATGGCGCTGATAGGCGTCTCCCGGGGAACGATAATAAGCTTCCTCCCCTCCTTCATGGTGACTGCCGCCGCCCGGGTAATTAGGGTGTCGGCGATGCCGGATGCGGTATCTTTCCCATGGTGGACTCGGAGCAGGGGCAGATTATCATGCCGTCGTGCGTATAGCTTCCTGATGCGATGGTGCGAAAAGGTCGTCATCACTGTAGACCTCGCCGGCCTTCTGTTCCACATCATATATCTTCTGTCCGGTCTCCTCACCCAGCACTCGTTTGCCCATCTCTGACAGCACTAGGACCTTCTCTCCTTCGATGCCTTCAAGTAGCCTGAGCCCATAGGCGATGCCCGACGCCCCGGTCATGGCGATGACATATCTCACGTCCCTCCAAAGGGATCAAACCGTATTTTATCCTATGCGGGGTTTGAAGTTGGCCATATGTCCAGCGGGTGAGAAAGAATATTTATACGTCCACCGTGTTAGAGGCGGACGGCGCAGTCTGGGCCATCGAGCCAAAGCTCGCCAAAGAAGAAAAAAAATGGTAACGGTATATGACGTACCTTCCGACAAGCTGATCGAGAAGACAGCACTAAGCTCAAGGAGATCAACACGATCGCGCCTCCTGAGTGGGCTGACTTCGTTAAACCGAAAGGCATGCTGAAAAGGCGCCCTTGCAAGTTGATTGGTGGTACACAAGAGCAGCATCCGTCCTCAGAAAGGTCTATATCAAGGGACCGATCGGGACTTCAAGATTATCCGCCGAGTATGGCGGGTTTATTGACCGTGGCTCCCGACCAAACGATGCAGTAAAGGTAGCAGGTCTATTGCACGAAAATGCCTGATGCAGCCGGAGACCTCCGGCCTTATCCAGAAGGACAAGAACAACGGAAGGTAATACTGCGAAAGGACAAGCGCTGTTGGACAGCGTGGCCAAGGAAGTGGCTGACAGTATCAAACAGTGAGGGGTGACATCGATGGAAGACGCTGAACTCGAAGAGCTACGCCGGCGAAAGATGGCAGAGTTGCAGAGACAGCGTGACCAGCAGGCGGTGGCCCAGGATCAACAGGCGCAGGTCGAGAGCAAAAAGCCGCGATGATGCGCCAGATCCTACGCCAGAGGCCCGGGCAGGCTCGCAACGGTAAAAATGGCCTATCCGGACGTCGCCCGCGCGGTCGAGGACCAACTAATACGGCTGGTCCAGGCGGGACAGATAAACCGCCAGATCGATGAACCGACTCTGAAGTCGATACTGAGAAAGGTAGCCCCCCAAAAAAGGGATATCACTATTGAGAGGGTTTGAAATGTCACACAGTAAACCGTGCGCAATGAAAATTAGGCTCATGAAGAAGCTGAACCAGAACAGGAGGGTTCCTGCCTGGGTCATGCTTCGAACGAACAGGACCTTCCTCCGGCATCCGAAGCGCAGGTCTTGGAGATACAGCAAGATAAAGGAGTAGGGACAACATGGCAGAAGAAAGCGAGAAAGAGGTCGTCTTCACCATCCCATTGAGGAAGATGAAGATCGTTCCCTACACACAGAGGGCCAACCGTGCCATCATCGAGATACGGACGTTCGTGATGAGGCACATGAAGACCGAGGAGAAGGACGTCTGGATCGACACAAAGGTCAACGAAGCGATCTGGAGCCGGAGCATCCAAAAGCCACCATCGAAGATAATCGTCAAGGCGGTCAAGTTCGAGGATGGGCTGGTAGAGGTCTCTCTCCCGGAGCAGTGAAGCTCGGAAATTCATGTTAAACCTGTCGAGCTACAACGGAAACCAATACGTTGGCGTATTTTCTTGCGCCAACGAGAACATTTCTTTAATACCGGTCGACTCGTCCGAGACACTGGTCAATGACCTCGAGACCGCGTTGCAGGTGAAGTGCCTCAAGACCAACATAGCCAGCACCAACCTCATCGGGGCATTGGTGGCGATGAACTCCTACGGCGCCATCGTGGCGTCCATGGCCTCGGACGCCGAGGTAGAGTTCCTGTCCAAGCATCTGACCGTCTATCGGCTGGATGATCGCTACAACGCCGCCGGCAACAACATCCTGGTCAACGACAAAGGCGCGCTGATCAACCCGGAGATCGACCCGAAGCTCCACCGCGAGATCGGGGAGACGCTCCAGGTGGAAGTGGTTGCGGGCACGATCGCGGGACAGAACATCGTCGGCTCGATGTGCTGCGCGACCAACAAGGGCATGCTCTGTCACCCCGAATCCACCAAGGCGGAGTTCGAGGTCCTGAGCTCGGTCCTGAAGGTCAAACCGGCCATCGGGACGCTGAACTACGGCTCCGGAATGGTCGGCGCCTGCATCGTGGCGAACTCGAAAGGGGGCGCCGTCGGTTTCAGGAGCACGCCGATCGAACTCGGCCGGGTCGAAGACGCGCTGGGCAATATTCAGGTCCGGCCGGTTCATCTTTTTCTTTTCGGTCATTCTTTAGCCATGGACCTCACCGGCTCTCGGTCTTTCCCACCGAGATGACTACCTTTCCTTTGGCATGCCCCCGTCCTAGATGACCGATCGCAATGGGTGCCTGGTCCAGCGGATATTCTATTTCGATCAACGGCACGACCTTCCGTTCTGAGATCAGTTCCGCGATCAATGTAAGGTCTATATTGTTCATCTTGGCAGAAACCGCCGTCATCTTCTTACTGCCGACCAACGACATCAACCGGCCCAGGAACAATGCCTGGGCGATCTGCGCCCCTTTGCCCCCGGACATTACGTAGATTCCGCCGGGGCTGAGCGATCGTCTGTATCTCCAGATCGGATGGTAACTGTTGACGCCGATGATGAGATCGTATCTTAGACCGTTTTGTGTGAAATCCTCTTGGTGTGGTCGATCACGTGGTCCGCGCCAGATCCGTCGCATCGATTCCAGATTGGCGGTGCTGCAAACTGCGGTGACCTACGCCCCAACGTCACTTGGCTATCTGCACCGCGAATGTGCCTACTCCACCTGATGATCCATTGATCAGGTACTTCTTGTTCGGTCTTGCTTTCCCTTTGTCCCGGACGGCCTGCAGGGCCGTGAGGCCAGCAATCGGCAACGAGGTGGCCTCCTGAAAGTAACGTTGGCCGGCTTCAAGACAAGGAGCCCCTCTTCTTCTCGGGCGCAGACCTACTCGGCATAAGCGCCCCGACCGCTCTTTGAGAGATTGCCGAACACCTCATCCCCGGTCTTGAAGCGGGTGACGCCCTTTCCCAAGGCTTCGATACGGCCCGAGACGTCCGCACCGGAATCGTGTCCTTGGGTCTGAGGAGACCGCCTCCGAAAAGGCGCACGATGAATGGTTTTCCACGAATGAGGATCGTAATCCGCCTTGTTGATGCTGGCCGCCTTTACTCCGATAAGCACTTCGTCGTCCTTTGGGAAGGTTTGTCCATGTCCTCAAACCTAAGGAGCTCGGGCAGGCCGTACTTTGCACCAACGATCGCTTTCATCGCTGATATCAATCATCTTCCAGTCTATTAATGGCTCTTCTCGACCGGCTCTGACTCGGTCTCAGGGGGAGAACACCCAATAGTGGGTCTGTTCCGGGAGATCGTCCGCCATGAACTCGATCTCGTTGCCGACCCGGACCACCTTGTCCTCCGGCAGTCCGTCGAGGAAATCGTTGATGGTGTGGATCGACATGGACAGCCCGCCGATGCGGAAGTGCATCGGAACCGCCACCTTCGGTTTCAGGATGCCGATCAGCTCGCGCGCTTGCTTGCCGTCTATGGTGAAAACCCCTCCCACCGGTATGAACAGCACGTCGATCGGCTGCAGCTCTTTTACCATCGCCTCGTCAAGCATGTGGCCCAGATCGCCCAGGTGGCAATATGCGACACCGCCGAGGACGAACCGGAAGATGGTCACCTTTCCCCTCTTGGCCCCGTTGCTGTCGTCGTGGAACGCCGGTACTCCGAGTATTTCCACTCCCTTTTCGGTCCTCTGGCCCGGTTCCCGGACGCACTTGAAATCGCCCCTGACGATGCGTGCGCAATTGTGATCGAAATGCTCGTGGCTGATGAGCACGATGTCCGCCTTGACCTTTGGCGGATTGATCCCGATCGATTTTCCGTCATGCGGGTCGGTGACTATGGTTAGCGAGTCCTTGACCTCAAAACACGAATGGCCATGCCAGGTTATCCTCATTTCTCGAACCTCAGTTGCTACCGAACTCGGTGCCGCAGTCCGGGCAGGTTCGATCGGTCGCTTTGACCAGCTCATGGCACTTCGGGCACATCAACACTTGCTTGGTCGGGGCGCCTTCCGGACCGTTCCCGTCTCCGGGTGGAACGTCCTTCGAACGGGATTTGAACACCCCGCCCGCGCCCACCACCACCATCAGGGTAGAGACCGTGATCAGGGCCCAGCTGCCGATCCTTCCCAGCGCCTGGTCCCCGAAAAGGATGGCAACTATGTACCAGACCACGCCGAGCATGAGCACTGCCGCGAAAGTGCCCGGCCGGGCGGAGGTGCTCGCTGGGGTGACGGTCGGCTTGGACTTTGTCCTTACCCGGCGCACCACCGTCCTCTCCTTGACCGGCTCTGTTGGTGCGTGCCGCGACCGGACGTTCCGGCAGCAGGATCCTTTCCGATGCCTGAGGATCTCCGGTAAGATGCCTGCTCTGTCTCCCGGCAGGCTGCTTCTCCGATTCGAATGTGGCGGGTCCGCGTCCGTCCGCCGACGGCTGTCCTGTAAGGGCCCGTACCGGTTCCGGGTCTTTCCTGAAGTAATCGAAATCGTCGTTCCTGGACTCTTTGGCCTTGACGGAGGATAGAACTTGTCCCGCTTGACGATGGTGGCCTCTATGCGTTTGGAGACGTCCTCGTCCACCAGGACCCTCTCCTCGTTGCCGCCCATCTTCTCTAGAGCCTGGATATTGTCGTCCCAGTCTTCGCCAGCGATGAACCTGAGCCCACAGAAATCGCATTGGAGCGCCGACGGTTTATTGCGGAGACCGCAACGTGGAGCATTCCTTATATCCGGCCTTCCTGTCCATTCGGTCGTAACAATCCTTCCCCGGTTATATTTGTTTTGGAATGGCTTATTGCATATGATAATCCAGACGTTTTGTCCCGGGGCCGTTAGGGGACAAATCGTCCGAACCTGTGAGGGCCAGCATATCGTTTCTACGGGGAAAGGTGCGCTCAGCAAAACCTTCATATAGCGAAGACCTGGATGGCGCGGATAGATGAAGATACTGGTCCTAAGCGTGGACAGGGACGACGATTTCGGCGTCAAGGCCGGAATGAACAGCCCGTTCATCGGCAGGGAAGAGAACCTCGAAGCGGCCATCGCTCTTGGCTGAAGGACCCCGAGGACTGCGACGTGAACACGGTCCTAGCCGCGCTGAGCATCTATGATGAGATGGCCAAGAAGGGCATGGACGTGGAGGTGGCCACCATATGCGGCGACCCGAAGGTCGGTTTCGAGTCCGACCTGGCCTTGGCGACCCAGCTGGAGAACGTCCTGGAAACGATCAAACCGGAACGCGTCATTCTGGTCAGCGACGGGGCCGAGGACGAGTTCATCTATCCGATGGTGTTCTCCCGGGTCAAGGTGGACTCGGTCCGCCGGGTTTGGGTCAAGCAGGCCCCCACCGTCGAAGGTACCTATTACATCCTGATGAAGATGATGCAGGACGACAAGGTGCGGAAAAGGGTGCTTACCCCGATCGGCCTGGTCCTCACCGTCCTGGGCATCTTTGCGCTGATCCCGAAGCTGGTGGAGCTGTACATGGACACCACACAGATCAGCCTCATCTCGGACATGGCGTTCGGTTCCATCGCTCTGGTCCTGGGCGTCTATCTGCTGGTGTACGCTTACAAGGTGGCGGACCGGGTGGCGTCCTGGTACACCAACACCGGCCACGCCATCCGTTCCGGCAGCCAGATGATCCCTTTCGCGATCCTGACGATAATATTGGTCTTCATCGGAGTGTTCTTCGGGGTGGAGGCGGCCAACGCCAACCCGGACGTGGACATAGTGCAGAAGGTCCTCCTGTTCGCCAACGCCACCCTGTGGATGTGGGCGTTCGCGATCTTCTCGTTCGAGACCGGGCGCTTCGTCAACCACTACCTGGCCACCGGCAAGGTCTACTGGGCCTATCTGGTGGTCTCAGTGACCGTGTTCGCCATCAGCTTCATCGTGCAGGGATCGCTGGACGCCTCCCTGTTCTTCCTGGGCTACTCCGCGCTGAACCAGAACGTCATCTTCCTGGAGATCCTGTCCGGGTTCCTGCTGATGGGGTTCAGCGGACTGATCAACACCAGCCTGAAGACCACCTTGGAGCAGGCCATTCACAAGGACGAAGAGGCGGACCAGGCCCAGTATCCGGAAGCCTGAGGGGGTGAATGGAATTCCGGGATTGGGAACCGGTCTATGAACGGATCCTCCGGGACTTCGGCTATTCCAGGATGGAGGATGAGGCGGCCGCCAGGGAACTGTCGGTCCTGGCCTCGGATAAAACCGCAGTGCGACCTGGTGTGTCTGACCGGAATGTTCGGCAAGTGCGCCACGGTCGTGGCCGGGCAGCCCTTCATCCGGAAAACTTTTTGAGCTGCTCGAAGGGACGGTGCTTTCCGTGGGCATCGGCACCGGGCTCTTACTGCGCGAAGGCATCGTGCCGGACTTGGTGGTCACGGACCTGGACGGGGACGTGCAGACCGACCTGGAGGCGAACGGGAAAGGGGCGGTGCTGGTGCTGCACGCGCATGGGGACAACATTCCGGCCATCCGTCGCTTCGTGCCGACCGTCACAGGGCGCGTGGTGCTAACGACCCAATCGACGCCGTTCGGGCATGTGCACGATTTCGGGGGTTTCACCGACGGGGACCGGGCGGTCCTGATGGCGGCTCATTTCGGGGCGCGCAACATTCGGCTGATCGGTTTTGACCTTAGCCACCCGCGGCCCAAGGCAGGCACCTCGCCGGAGATCAAGGCCAAGAAGCTGAGATGGGCCGGGTCTCTGATCGATCGGGCGGAGCTCGAGGACGGCCTGAACCTGCAATACCTGTGATCCTAAAATTCCGATTATCGATGAATCGGCCGTTCGGATCGAGGAATGTCGGCAAAGTGTCTTGTTTCGTTCGATATTCCATGCATATCGTCAATTCGAATTTGATATTCTGAACATCTTAATTTAAATATGCCTTACAGGGCCGTCCTGTGAAATAAGGTACTGGATTCGGAAAAAATCAGAATTAATAAATGAATAATCTATTTATATCTTCAAAATGTTACTAATCTTATCTCTCCCTTGAGTTTTAATTGGGGGATAGGAGGATTTGTAATGGAAGGATCATCAAGCAGACCCCTCCCGGAAGATAAAGTTGCAAAAAAGGGCAGCAAGACCAAATTGATAGCGATCGTCGTCGTTGTCATTTTGATAGTTGCTGTTTTCTAAGCTTTGGTCCTCACGGGAAATAATGCAAAAGGACCTACTGCCTCAGCAACTGCCGATCAAAACGTGATTGATGCAGGGAACTCGGTAACATTCAATGCTAGCACATCGACAGCCAGTGGAGGATCGATCAACGGATACATTTGGACCTTCGGGGACGGGGCCGTCGTAACGGCGAACACCTCCGTGACAAACCACACGTATTTGTATCCCGGGAACTACCTGGTCCTTCTGACGGTTACGGACACCAACGGAAAGAATGCGTCCAACTGGGCATCCCTTCTGAAGATCACCGTCAACAATCCTAATCCACCAGCCAGTCCTGATAACAATACCATCCCTATCGCCGTCGTGGTCGTAGGCGGATCGTCGGTTCAGAACGGCACCACCGTACCAGCCGATGCCTCCAACTCTCAGGGCTACAGCAACGAGAGCGGGGTCGTTCAGGCAAACACCACATTCATATCGGACTACGCATGGAATTTCGGCGATGGCTCGGCCATCCAGCAGGGCAACGTATCGGTAGCCGGTAACGTGACCCACGTATACACTGGAAATTCCATCATCTACGTGAGCTATGTCACCCTGACCAGCATCCACGGCGCGGTCCAGAAGTTCTACTTCGACGTGGCTATCCTGCCGACAGGCGGATCGGCGGGGAAGATCTACACCTTCGTTGAGGAGCTGCCGACCGGCGGCGACCCGCAAACGTTGGACCCCGCTGTGGACTATGAAACAGCCGGACAGGAGGTTATACAAAACGTCTACGAGACCCTGGTGTGGTACAACGGATCCAGCGCCTCGAACCTGATGCCAATGCTGGCAACCCAGGTACCATCAATCCAGAACGGTGGCATGTCTCCGGACGGTCTCAATTACACCTTCCACATCAGGAGCGGTGTGCACTTCCAGAATGGAGAGCTCATGACCTCTGCGGACGTTGTGTATTCATTGCAGAGGGCATTGATCATTAACGACCCGAACGGACCGGCTTGGATGCTGGGCCAGGTCACCTTGCCGGACTTTGCTCCCGGTAAGGCGGTAAACACGACCGAGCTCAACAAGGCCATCTACGCCCCGGACCCGAACACCGTCGTGATTAAGCTGTACAAGCCCTATCCGGGCTTCCTGCAGGTGCCGGCCTTATTTCCGTCGGTTCAATCGTATCGGAGAAGTTCGTTGAAGCACACGGAGGTACTCAATCCCTCGTGGACAATACCTATATGACAACCCACACCTGTGGAACGGGTCCGTACAGCCTTGTCGTCTGGTCCAGCAACCAAAAGATCGTTCTAGCGAGGAACGACAACTACTGGAGGGCGCCAGCAAGCATACAGGTCGTCGAAATCAAGTACGTGGCAGATTTCAATGACCGTCTCCTCCAATTGGAGAATGGCGACGCCGATTCCATCTACGTTCCGAGAGTCAACATCGACTCGATGACAGGCGTTCAAAACGTGAGGATCAGCCAGGGTAATGTCACCCTACAGCTGGACTTCTTGGGAATGAACCAGAACATAACGAGTTCGTCGGTCACGATCGGAAACATCCCTCTAAATTTCTTTGCTGACGTCAACGTCAGAAAGGCATTCGCATCGGCATTCAATTACAGCCTCTTCATCTCGTCGCAGATGATGGGAACCGCAATACAGCCGAATGGACCGATCCCGAAAGGCCTGGCGGGCTACGACGCAAACGTATCGCTGTATTCGTACGACCTGGAAAAGGCAAAGGAAATCTGCAAAATACGACCAACCCGGCTACCGGACATTCGTGGTACGATGATGGATTCAGCATCACGGTTTATTACAATTCCGGAAACACGGTCAGAGAAGGCGCATGCCTGATTCTGCAGCAAGGCCTTCAGGCCCTCAGCCCAAAGATCACCGTGAGCATACAACAGCTGGATTGGCCGACATACCTGGGGGACCTGTACGCCAAGAAGTTGCCAGTATTTATGCTGGGATGGGCTCCGGACTATGCGGATGCGGATGACTACGCGAACCCCTTCTGCGAACTGAACGGAACGTACGCTTCCGTCCTGGGCGTCCAGAACACCACGATGAGCGTGCTGGTCGACAAGGCAGCCGCGGACGTAAACGAGACCCAGCGGGCCTCGATGTACTCGCAGATCCAAAACATTTCTTATCAGAATGCGTACTACATCTGGACTGACCAGGCGACGAACTACCACGTGGAGAGGTCCTGGATATCTGGATACGTCTTCAACCCGATGTATGGAGGTCTTTACTACTATACCTACACAAAGAACGTATGAGTCTACAGGCACGAGGGAACGCGCCCTCCAAACCCTTTATTTTTAATTTCTGTTCTAAGGTCTCCATCTCCGTCAGGGCAATCTCCGCACCCCAACGATCATATCCATCCAAGCCCACCCCGGCGATCGGGTCGTGTCTGCGGGACGTTTTGGAGCCGTGGCCGCGATTCTGATATTGCCTAACTTTGACAGTTGACCGATAGAATTTCTAATCGATTTTGCAGATCATTGAATGCTGGCCTATTCCAAAATCAAGCATTCCGAAAATAATATCAGGTGCCCTCAGCCCTGCTGCAATGTGTGTCAACGCAGTCCAGACTGAGGACAGCTCAGCTTACGCCGAACCAAAATAAATCTTTTCCCATCGGGTCGGTCCTGATGGTGGACGATCTCTACGAACGACTGGGCTTGAGCGAGGTCATCGGACCGCTCAAGACCAAGGGCATCCCGCTGGATGCCCTCACGCGTGGTTTGCTGGCATACAAGCTGGGGGATAACTTCAGCGTGCTGCAAGCCAGCGAGTGGCTGAACCAGCCGGAGATGCTGGAACAGTACGAATTGAAGTCATTTGATGAAAAGACGCTCTATAGGGCGGTGGAAACTGCTGGGCCACAACCGGGAAAAGGATCATCCATAAGCTCCAGGACCACGTCCTGGAGCTGTTGGGCCACCCGCACATCGATATTCTTCTCGACTGGACATTGATCGCCATGTATGGCGACATGTCCGATCTGGCCCAGTACGGATATTCCCGGGACTACTAGCCGGACGAGCGTCAGCTGACGCTCGGGGCGGCGATGCTGGCGCCGCCCTATGACTTTCCATCGGTCTCACCGTCGAAGCAGGCAACGTCAACGACCAGGTCCACATGAGATCGACCTATGGCCAGGTCCGTCGACTCCTTGGTCCAAGCTCCCTGGTCGTGTTCGACCGGGGAGCGAACGACAAGGAGAATTTGGAGCGGATCGAGCTGGACGGGAATGACTATCTGACCGCGAAGAAGCTCAATAAAAGTGATGACCAGTACTTCGAAAGGTTCTCGAAAAAGGAATGGAAGTGCATAGACGCCGAGGCCGGTGTCTATGCCTTGAAGAAGACCTTTCCGACCCGGATCAACTATTATTTCTTCTCCGAGAAGCTGAAGAAAGAGCATATGAGATCGCGCCTCAGGCGGGCGGAACGCCTGCTGGCCGAGGCGCGATTGATCGAGGACAGTCTCGACAATGGAAAGAAACTGCCAAAGCGTTTTCGGATCAATAACCCGCTCGTGGATGTGAAATATGACTATCAGACCAGGCTGACCGACCTGCCGGAGGCGGGGGCAGCTCCGCCTCCTCCTCCGCGAGGTCGTCGACGGACGGGAAGGTTGTTTCTGCCTGACCTCCAACAGGGACATGCCAGCATCGGAGGCGCTGAGGATCACCGGGCCAAGGACGCGATCGAGAAGTTGTTCCATTCGTTGAAAAGTGAGATCGAAGATCAAACCTATTAAGGGTCTGGTCGGAGGACGCCGTGAACGGCGTCCTTCAGATCGGTTTTATCGCCCAAGTTATGATCAGTTTGACACGAAATTTCGTGGAGCCAGTCAAACGCATGTCAACGAAATTCATCATCGCCTCTATGCAAAAATTGACACTTACGCTGGTATCTGCGGGAAACGGAGTGAAAAAGAAGATCTTCTCCAATTTCAACCCGATAAACAAGGCCATTTTGGCAGAATATCTTCCAGAGGACCTAGAAAATCGCCCGAAAACGGGCGATTTCGATGAGGTTACGACACCTCAAAATCTCCTGTCAAATTCTAAAACCAGTTGAAATTCGGTGTTTCAACTGTCAATCTCAGGATATTGATACAATCGATAGGGTTGAGGCCCCGGCTCGGGTCACAAATCGTACAGTTACCATGAGGGGTGGTTTTATTTTCATAATGACCAGTATTGCGCGATTAGTTGGCATTAATGAAAGATATTATGGAAATTGTCAATAATTTGCCAATTATTCCGTCAAGTTACAGCATTTGACTTAATTCCGGAAAAGATAGCACATACTCCCCATGAAGTTCCCAAATGACGGAAAATCTGTTCCCAACGGTACAAAAAGGCGGTAACGCTTTATATCAACATTCGGTTTTGTAATCTGGGTGTTCTTGGCTTGAGAATCGGGACATACATTATCAGGCGACTTTTATTATTGATCCCCGTCCTTCTCGGACTTTCCTTATTGGTCTTCTCCTTGACCAGTCTGGTGGGTGATAGGTGGACGGCATATGTGACCAATCCGCATCCCACTCAGGCCCAGATCAACGCCGTGATCGCAAAATATCATCTTAACGCTGATATTCTCACTCAATACGGATACTGGCTGAACGGGATCCTGCACGGCGATTGGGGTTATTCCAAGGCCGCAAGCATGCCGGTCACCGATGCCATTGCCAAGTTCTTTCCCGCGACGTTCGAACTGACCATGGTCAGTATTATTCTCGGAGTGGTCTTGGGCATATGGCTGGGAACGCTCACTGCGGTGAGGAAGGACAAACCAGTGGACCACGGGACCAGGGTGGTGGCTCTATCAGGCGTGTCCATTCCAATCTTCGTTCTCGGTCTTCTTCTGCTCTACATATTCTATTTCCAATTACACCTCTTCCCCGCCGGGGGTCGAATATCGGACTATTTCGACCCCGACACCGCCGCTCTGCTTGGCGGCACCCCGTTGCACACGTATACAAATTTATATATTATAGATGCGATATTAAATGGAAATCTCTCAATTCTCCAGGATGTGCTCTGGCATATCGCATTGCCGGCCATAACACTGTCCTTCGGGACCGTCGCCATCCTCACCAGGATAATGCGGGCGAGCATGCTGGACGTGCTCAATCAGGATTACATCAAGACCGCCCGATCAAAGGGCTTGTCCGAGGACGTGGTGATAAAGAAGCATGCAAGGCGGAATGCTCTGATCCCCACCACAACGGTCACCGGGCTTGCCTTCGGGGGGCTTCTTGGCGGGGCTATCCTGACCGAAACGATATACCAGTGGCCAGGCATCGGACTTTGGTCGACCAGGGCCATCACCAGTCAGGATCCCGCCGGTATCATGGGGTTCTCATTGTTGGTCGGCATTATCTATGTGCTGACGAACCTGATCGTTGACATAGCCTATGCGTACCTTGATCCGCGGGTCAAGCTGGAGTGATCGCATGGAACAAACACGAGCTGTTCCGATTGTGCCAAAGCAAGAGAACAAGCCCACCTTGACCGGGTATATATCGAAACGCCTGGACGGCATCAACAAATCGCTTCGGCCAAGGGTCAGGGAGGGCCGCAATTCGTTCAGGCTGCTGATAAAGAACCGTCTTGCCGTGGTGGGCCTCTCGATAGTCTTTGCGATATTGATCATGGCACTTCTGGCACCGGTGCTGGCGCCCACCCCTGCCGGTCAGAGGGACCCGAACATCATCCCAACGGACCTGGCCCAGGGAATAACCCCTCCCGGGACAAACGGGAAGATTCTGGGCACGGGCCAGAACGGGGCGGACATCTATTACGGGATCATATGGGGGGCGCGTACCTCCATAACCATCGCTCTTTTCGTGGTGTTCACCTCGGCGGTGATCGGAGTGGCCCTGGGAGCGGTGGCCGGATTCTACGGGGGCAAGGTGGACGAGGTGCTGATGCGGGTGACCGACATCTTCCTGTCCGTTCCGGCACTGATATTGGCCATGGCGGTGGTCTCGGTGATGAAACCGACCATCGACAACATCATGCTGGCACTGGTCATCACATGGTGGCCATCATACGCCCGGCTGATACGCGGCCAGGTGCTGTCGATCAGGGAGAACACGTACGTGGAGGCGGCACGCGCGAGCGGGGCCAAGAGGAACCGCATACTGTTCCGCCACATCATACCGAACTCCATCTCTCCGATGCTTGTCTCGGCGACGATGGACATAGGCGGAGTGGTGCTCACGGCCGCCGGTCTGAGCTACATAGGTTTCGGTCCCGCCGGCATCGCCGAGTGGGGGAAGATGGTCTCGGACGGGCAGACGCTGTTCACTTCGACCATCCCCTATCAAGGCCAAATGATCAACCCGTGGTGGATAGTGACCTTCCCTGCGATCATGATATTCTTGTTCGTTATGGGCTTTAACCTGCTCGGCGACGGATTGAGGGACGTACTGGACCCAAGGTCGAGGCGGTGATAAGATGGACGACATCGAAGTACATAATCGACATCGAGGACCTTTACGTGAATTTCTATACCCAGCAGGGAGTGATCAAAGCCCTTGACGGCGTATCGCTCAAACTGCGAAAGGGGGAGACCTTCGGGCTGGTGGGAGAAACCGGTTGCGGCAAGAGCGTGACCGCGAATTCCATTCTGAGGTTGGTGCCCATCCCTCCAGGCAAGATCGAGAAAGGCCATATCTACTTCATGCGGCCGAACGGGAGCGGATCGGAGCAGGCCGAGTTAAGGAAGAAGATCGATGAGATCAAGTCGTCCGGGAAGGACGGGGACGACTCCCGGCTGGCAGCACTGAACCGGGACCTTGAGGAATCGCTCTCCCGGCAAAAGCTGCATGCGCGCATCTCGGAAATGACCAAGGACGGGATCAGACCCGACGATCCCAGGTACGCGGCGGCGGTCAAGGAGCTGGAGACGCTTGACTCAAAGTACGATCTGCTGTCCCAAAGCATGGAGTACATGCAGAGGATCCGCGGCAAGTACATCTCGATGATCTTCCAGGAGCCGATGACCGCGCTGAACCCGGTCTTCACCGTTGGCGATCAGATATCGGAGATAGTACTACTGCACGAATCGGTGGCCCTCTCCGCCAAGATCGTGGAACGACTGGATGAAAGAATGGAATCGATGTCCAAGTCAAGGAGGGCCAAGCTGGTGCCCATAGAAAAGAACGAGTACCGGTGCTCGAACTGCGGGGCGGTCACATCGGAACGGACCAAGTTCTGTTCCAGCTGCAACTGGCACTTCGGCGCGACCCCGCTGGGCGGTCTGACCAAAATGAGGATGCAGGTCATGCGCCGCATCTATCAGAAGATGGCGGACGACCCCGACTCGCTGATGCTGAGGATATCGGCCAAGACGCCCCTGCTGAAGAGGTACAGAGGGCTTCTGCTGGAGGAAGGAAGGGTCAGGGCGGAGATGATGCTGCGGCTGGTCCGGATCCCGGACCCGGACAAGGTGGTCGACTCCTATCCCTTCGAACTGAGCGGCGGCATGCAGCAGAGGGTCATGATCGCCATGGCTCTGGCATGCAATCCATCTGTGCTCATCGCGGATGAACCGACGACGGCTCTGGACGTCACCATCCAGGCGCAGATCCTGAAATTGATGCAGGACCTCCAGGAGGACACCGGTACTTCCATCCTGCTGATCACGCACAACCTGGGCGTGGTGGCGGAGGTGTGCGACCGGGTCGGCGTGATGTACGCCGGGACGGTGGCTGAGATCGGGGACAAGATGGAAGTGTTCATGGAGCCGCTGCACCCCTACACCCAGGGCCTCATGAACTCCATACCGAACGTGACCCAGGACACCGCCCGGCTGATCACCATCGAGGGCAATGTGCCGAACCTGATCAAGCCGCCGGCGGGTTGCCGGTTCCATCCGCGCTGTCCCTTTGCGATGGAAGTGTGCAAGGTAAGGAAGCCGCCACTGAGCGAGCCCCGGAAGGGTCATTTCGTCACGTGTCATCTATACCCGGAGGCGGGCTGATGGAAGAAGAGATACTGTTCGAGGTCAGAGGGCTGAAGAAGTACTACCCCATCAGAGGTGGTTTCTTCCAGAGAAAGCTGGGGGCCGTGAGGGCCATCGACGGGATCGATTTCTTCATCAAGAAGGGAGAGACCCTGGGGCTGGTGGGCGAAAGCGGATGCGGCAAGACCACCACCGGAAGATGCCTTCTGATGCTGACACCGCCGACCAGCGGGCATGTCTACTATCGCCTTCCTGCGGAAACGAAGCGTCGCGTCATCGAACTGGAAAAGAAGATGGTCGATGAGCGCGGAAAGCCGCTGGATGAGGGCTCCATACCCAAGGACGTGCTGGCCGAGTACGAGGAGATCAATGACAAATACGCCTTGGACCAGAGGTCCGAGGAAGCGCTCAGGCAAATGAGAAAGACCATGCAGATCGTCTTCCAGGACCCGTTCTCGTCCCTGAACCCCCGGATGCTAGTCAAGGACATCATCGGAGAACCGCTGCTGGTGCACGGCATCTCGAAAGGAGACGAGAACTTGGAGCGGGTGAAGCTGCTGCTGGAGAAGGTGGGGCTCAACGAGGAGCACCTGTACCGGTACCCGCACGAGTTCAGCGGCGGCCAGAGGCAGAGGATAGGGGTGGCGCGCGCACTGGCCCTCAATCCGGACATGGTGGTGCTGGACGAGCCGACCTCGGCGCTAGACGTCTCGGTCCAGGCCCAGATACTGAACCTGTTGAACGACCTGCAGCACGAGTTCGGCCTGACGTATCTGTTCATCTCGCACGACCTCAGCACCATCCGGTACATGTGCGACCGGGTGAACGTGATGTACCTCGGCAAGATAGTGGAATCAGCCAAGAAAGAGGACCTGTTCGGCAAGCCCCTGCATCCGTACACCGAGGCACTGCTCTCGGTCATACCGATACCGGACCCCTCGGTGAAAAGGATCAAGAACGTTCTCAGCGGGGACGTTCCAAGTCCGGCCAATCCGCCCTCGGGCTGCCGCTTCCATACCCGGTGCAAGTACCGCCAGGGGATATGCGAGGAACTGGAACCCGAGCTGAAGGACAAAGGCGGGGAACACTTCGTCGCCTGCCATTTCCGTTGAGCTACCATGGCATTCAAAAGAAGGATAAGCACGAACGCGAAGGCCCCGGAAGAGGCCGATCCAGATCAGGGCCTGGGCGAGAAAGACATCCCGGTCAGGCAGCGCCGTGACCGCGGTTGGAGCTACTGGATCACGCACGAGTATGCAAAGTACTGGTACTTGCTGGGCGCCATGTTCCTGGACCTCTTTCTGTTCCTCGAAGCGTACACCCAATATTCGGAAAGCGTGGTGGGCGTGGTGCTGGTGATCGCGGTCATCGGCCTCGTTCTCCTGGAATTCTGGGGTTACGGCTATCTTTGGGGAAAGCACGGCAGACTGAACTGACCCCGACCATCTCCGTTGGAATGATCGAACTGGCAGATTCATTGTACGTTCCGCATCATTCCCGCAAAGTATTATTGCCTATCAGGCGATGAAGGAGGGGGAGAAATTTGACGGTAGTGAGCATGAACGAAGTGTGCCTAGCCTTGGGAACACCCTAGGCAAGAAGGGCATGTCCGAGAGCGACATCGATAAACTGGCAGAGTACTTGATGAGCTTCTTCGGTTTCACGACCAGACCATCGATAACCGTCTCACTTCCGAGGACCGGGATGTCTTCTACATGCTGGAAGAGGAAGGTTTCCTAACCACATGGCAGGAGGAGGTCCACCTGAAGAAGGGGAAGCTCTGGCGCATCCACTACTGGGTGCTCAAGACCGACCAGATCCAGAGGATGGCGAGGCAGGAGGACCCGGCCCTGAACAGCCAGGACGAGGCCACGGCCACCTACAACGACATGCCGGATGATTGCTGGAACAGAAGCAAATGATCGTCCCAGGACCAAAACCACCACATTTTTTATAGCACGTGGTAGTTAGTGCTGGAGAGGCCCTGGATGATTGAGTACGTCATCGCGTTGCTAGTAATCGTCGCCTATTTCGCCATCGTTTACGTTCTGAAGAAGAAAGGCATACTGGCAAAGCACCACCTGACCCAGGGCATGGTCTTCCTGATGTGGCGCACAGAGGGAGGCAAAGAAGGTCATCGAGAAACTGTCCAAATTCCGAGAGGTTCTGGCTGGTGTATGCGGCGGTGGCCAAGTGGATATGCCTCGGGAGTCGCCATCTTCATGATGTCGCTGCTGATCGTGGGAAGCGACACTGGTGTCCAAGATACCGGCATCCCAAGCACCTCGGACCGGAGATGATCCTAGGCATACCGGGAATCAATCCGATCATACCCATCTGGTATGGCATAATCGGTTGATCGTCGCGGTCGTAGTGCCACGAGTTCGCGCATGGAATCCTGACCCGGGTCGGAAAGATGGACATCAAATCCCTCGGTGTCATAGTTTTCTGGTCATCCCACTTGGCGCGTTCGTCGAGCCGGACGAGGAGGCCATCAACGAAATCGGACCGGAGGCGCCGCACCAGCATATATGCGGTCGGGCCGGGCACCAACATCATCCTGGCGGTCATATGCGCCATCCTGTTCTCTTCGGTAATGCTGAGCTCGGTCGCCCCGGTCCGGGAAGGGCCAGTTGTGGTGACCGTAGCGGACAACAGCATCGCCGCGATGAACAACATTAATTCGGGGCCCAGATCGTCTCGATCAACGGCGACACGGTCAGCAATACCTCTTCCTGGCAGAACGTCACGGCACCCAGTGCAGGCTCCCTGGTCGGTGTCACGTATTTCTATAGAGGCGGCGAGTACAACGCCTCGGTCATCTCGGGGGTCGAGATCACCGGCGTGACCAAAGGGTATCCGGCATACAACGCCGGCATACAGAGCGGCGATCTGATCGCCTCGCTGAACGACACGCAGATCACCAACGAGAACGGCCTTCGGCTCGCGCTGCTGAACACCCATGGCGGCCAGACCGTCAACGTCACGGTATTGGCGTACAACGCCATACGCAATGATTTCGAGAACACCAACATCACCAGCATCACGCTGCAGAGCCGGGCGGACTATCTGCGTTCATCCGGCGTGAGCGTTCCTTCCAACTTCGTGGACTATGGGTTCATGGGCATCAACAGCAACTACCTGGGGGCCGGTGTGGTAAACGTTGAGGTCCTTTCCCAGAGGCTGTCGTCGCCGTACGCGAACGCACAGAACCCGGGCGATTACATTACCGACACCCTGCGATACATATCGCTCCCGTCATCGGCCTGGCGCCGGTGCAGTCGCCGGTCACGGAGCTGTTCCACCCCACCGGGATCGTCGCCCCGTTCGGCGCCGATACCTTCTGGGTCACTGCCAACATTCTGTACTGGATCTTCTGGATCAACCTGATGGTCGGCATGACCAATGTGCTGCCGGCGGTCCCGTTGGACGGAGGGTTCCTGTTCAAGGACGGGCTGGGTGCACTGGTCGACAAGCTGAGGAAAGGCTCCAGCGAGGAACAGAAGGCCAAATACGTCCGGCTGATAACCATCGGCCTGGCGCTGTTCGTGCTGCTCCTGATCGTTTGGCAGCTGGTCGGTCCGCGGCTGAATGGATGAGCTGCATGAGGGCGGCCGGGCCCGACGGACTGGTCAACAATACCTGTGAATGATCGCGATACGGTTAGCAACCGATCGGCCAGCGTCGGCGCCTTGCAAATCCCCACCCGGTCTCCTCTCTATTTATTGACGCTATCTAGACAGTTATGTGTGTCCGAAGCATAAGATGCAAGAGGAACCGTGTTAATAATAGGGCGAATGCGATAGGCCCTCGAATGGCGGGAACCGACACACCGATCGGACGCAAGGCTTTCCTCTACTATGCCAGTTATCTAATCGGAGCTGGAGCATCATTCGTGGCCCTCCTTTTCATGACGAGATCTCTTGGGCCAAGCGATTTTGGCATTCTGTCGTGGGCCTTCGCTCTCATGACGGCAGTCAATTCCATCTCGGACCTGGGCTTTACCAGCACGCACATCAAGCGCATTTCAGAAGGGAAGGATGTCAACGATTGCGTAAGCACATATGTCGTGATACAGTCGGTATTGTTGGTCATAATGGTGGCGGCTACCATTTGCGCCATCCTTGTCTGGGTATACTTCTTGGGAGGCTCCCTATCGAGCCTGGTCATCGAGCTTATCGTCCTCTTCCTTCTGTATTATGCCATGACGGATATGGCAAACATTGTAACCGATACCTATCTGGCTACCATGGAGACAGCAAAATGCCAATCCATCAACCTGGTGTCTCCCCTGTTGCGTGCGCCCCTGATCATTTTCCTAGCCCTTGGTCACGCGGGCGCGATCGATATCGCCTACGCTTACGTCGTTTCCTCTATAGCAATGTTATTTGTCGCATGGCTGTTCCTGAAGCGGGACAGAATCAAGTGGCAAAAACCCACTCAGTCAGATCCTATTACGCTTTTGCACTCCCCATATCACTCATTGTGGTGCTTGCCGCTCTTTCTTCGAATCTGGACAAGATATTCTGAGTAGGCATTGTGGGTCCAACGATGAAGTGGGCTATTTCACGCCTCCGCGCAGACCTTTCTGTCGGCCTTTGCAATGATAGGTTCAGCGATCTCTTTGCTCACCCTTGCCTCATTTTCCAAGCTTTACAGCGAAGGAAACCGATAGAATAAGGGAAATGACCAAGATGGCCGAACGGTATGTGTCTTTCATCGTCCTCCCGGTAACGGTGATCATCGTTCTTTTTCCGGGACAAATAGCCGACGTGTTGTTCGGAAGCAACTAGGATCAAGGCCGGTGGCCCTTTGCGCATTTTGGCCCTGGCACTCCTGCCTTCGGTATTGAACGGTGTCTACATATCCCAGTTATTCGCGGTAAATCGGCCAGGACTGTCCGCCAAGTTGACCTTGCTGAACTTTGGTGTCAATGTCGGTCTCATGACCTTACTGATACCTAACGCCCTCGTCGGGGTCAGGTTGTTTGGGCTAGGTGAGGACGGGGCAGCGATTTCATATCTCGTTTCCTCGTCCCTGATGTTTGTGGTAGCCAGGATATCATTGAGGCGGTTAACTGATTCGCCTTTCAATAAACGAATCGCCCTTCACGTCATCGCAGCAATCTTGACCGGAGGGTCGGTTTTGGTCCTTTCATCACTATATGCGGTCAATGGGCCGGTCTCCCTGATCGCATACTGTATATTGACCATATCCATGTTCGAGACTATCCTATTCCTTCTAAAGGAGCTAACGATCAAGGACATCCACTACTTTTTGGAGATCATCGATCCTCGGGGAATGAAGGATTACGTGTCCTCTGAGATCGCCCGAAAAAAAATAGTTTCCGTTGAATCCCATATGCACGATTCTGGTTGGTTTAGCGCTACTATCGACCTTAGTAACATATTTATAAAGGCCGCAATATGGAGGTCATGTTTAAACCCGTGAATTCATGCCGACTAAGAAATCAATACGATGGGTCATATCCCCAGGAAGTTTCGAGATGACGGCCTGCAGACTACCTCGCGCCAAAATGCTGCACTCCCAATCAACAATGGAACGATCTCTTACTTGACCAAACGACCTCTCCCGGCAGAAGTTACATTTACAAAGTGCATAATGATGTTCCGAGGGATGGCACCAAGTTCGGCAAATTCAGGTACTTCAACGGCGGCGATGTTATTTCGAACACCACCAGGATCGGACCTATCCGGGCCACCTTCACTTATGACGTCACCAATAGAACATTCACGTCAAATCTTGCCCACTCCATGGTGCCATTGGTTATCGGCGGCATGTGGCCTTCGGGAATGCATCTTGCCGATGTCATAGCCTTTGATGCCCTCAGGTTATCTGGACTGATGTTCCTGCACGGAGGCGCATTCCGCATGGACGGCAAGACCGTCTGCATATTTTCTCCTCCGGCACTGGAAAGACCACGGCCATTAATTGCATGCTTCAGATGGGGGCGGAAACCATAGGAGAGGTGTCGTTCTAACCGACGGCCGGACGGTGCTTCTTGGTCCCCCTATGAACCCGATAAGCTCGAAACCCCAAACAAGAAGAGCATCAGATTAGCTTCTCCACATTGACAGGGTCTATCTTTACGAGCCCGGGAAGAAGAATGGAACAAGCGTCGTGCCCGGTCGATCTCTCAGCTCAGGATCTTCTCCAATCGGGTGCCTTTTATGAGGACGGACTGGTACGAGTCGCCGATTTCACGTATCACGACATCGACTTCAGGGATCTGGAAAACCGAGCTTTGCAGGTAGTGGAGGATTGTGGATAAATCCGAGGTCAGATTCATCAAGAACGTCGATAACATGGTGAGGGAATTGAATGAACACTGAACAGTTCTATGACGATCTGGGAGAAGGTTATCTTGAGACTTTCAAGAGCGAGAGCATGGCGAAGGTGCTTCGTACAGAAACTGACATGGTCCTATCGCACATGCCCGACTTGCCAAAACAGGCTGAACGTGCTGGAGATAGGGACCGGGCCAGGTCGAATAGCCGCCGAAGTGGTGAAGAAAAACGTTTGCTTTATTGGCGTAGATCTTCTCAGACGATGGTGCAGGCCTGCCAACGCCGCATAGGGCCGGGGCACGTCCTGATACATCACGACGTTAGCAAAGGACTGCCTTTCCCCGATGAAACTTTCGATTACATCTATTCGATAAGGGTGCTGAAATATGTCCACGATCTGCCAGGTCTGCTTCAGGATGCCTATCGGGTCCTAACACCGGGCGGGACTTTCCTTTTTGGCATGCCCAACCAACTTTCGATCAATGCTTTGCAGCTGCGTCAGCATGCAACCTACCACCGATACTCAATAAAAATGGTTAAGGAAATGTTGGAAAGAGCGGGTTTTCGTCGGTGGGGGTCATCGGCGGACCCAAACTCCCGGATGTCGTTTATCAAAGAAATAGCAAGAAAGTGTTCCACTTGGTCCTTCAACCGAAAGGGGACTGGACAGATTCATCGGATGGAGACTTACAAAGAGAGCCGTTCTACGAGTGCCGTAAGCCCATCTCAACGTGAAGGGGCTCAGAACAATAAAGACTGGAGTGATATTCGATTTAGACCATGAACCTGGAATTTCGACTACATTCGCTTGTGGTTAGAAATTCCGTTCCGGACAATCACAGATGCATGATAGTGCCACACTTGAGGTCTGCCCTGGGATTTCCATGAGACTTCATGGCCAAGGTTACGGCATCTTATAGTTCATCGCTCCTAGATGCCAACCGGTTGCCGATTGCCACAGCGCAAGTCGCCTATGTGAGTGCAAGCCGCGCAGCAATGACTGCTGAGCGCCTCGCTGGCCTGAATCACTGGAATGGCCTTGACCCTCTCGTTGCAGATCGGGCACATTTCGTAGTTCAGGGACTTGAAGTTTGAGAACAATTCGTTAGTCTCCGCACTGGCTGCATCTCTTGAACGCAATGTCGAGGACTTGAACAGATCGCACTGTTCGATGCTCTCTTCTGTCCTTTTCAAGCACACATCTGCGACGCAGTTATCACAAAGGCTGCGCCAACTGATGTTACCATACATGTTCACTGATCTGAACTCTTGTCAATTTTTTAATCCCATCCTTAAGAGGTATTTTTTTGACCGGATTATGAGTATTTAACCATTCCCAAATAATCTCTATGTGTCGTTATTTTTGCCCTGAAAAGCCGGACGACTGGCTGGTCGTCATTCATAGCTTTGATACAAAAATTGGGAAGGGGAAAAGGTTTCTCCGCTCACGATGGGCTCAGGATATATTGTTCTTGAGCCTGTCCTTGAGCTCTCCGAGCTTCCCCTTGTTCCAGCTGGTGGTCTTGGAGAAGAACCCGGTGACGCGGGTTATGCCTTCGACGTCCGGCGACGCGCAGAAGGGGCAGGTCGACCTCAGTCCACGGGTGGTCTTGCCGCAGTTCAGGCATGCGGTGAACTCCGGACTGAACGATATCTGCGAGTTCTGGGTGTTCTCGAACGTCTTCTTGACGAAGGCGGCGATCGATTCTGCTGGGGGCTTGTGCTCCCCGAGCCAGACGTGGGTCATTGAACCAGCCTCGATCAGAGGATGGAACAGGCCCTCGGCCTTGGTCCTCTCGATCGCGCTTATCGGAGCGCCGACGTTCAGGGACGTCGAGTTGGTGTAGTAGATCTCGCCGTTCGACTTGTTGCCCCTGATCACGGTGGGTGCCTGCAGCGGGTAGTACTTCATGTCCAGCTTGGCGAACCGGTAGGATGTCGACTCGGCCGGGGTCTGCTCCAGAGGCATGCGGATGCCGTACTTCTCGCCGATTGCCTCGGCGTCCTTCTTCATGGTGGAGATGACCTTGAGGCCGAACTTGGTCGCGTCCTTCGATTCGTGCATCTGCTGGCCAGTGTGGTACTGGACCAGTTCGTTGAGGCCGACCATCCCGATCAGGAACGAGGCCTTGTTGAACCGGTAGTAGGGCTCACCGTTGAGGTTCATGGTCAGCAGTGCCAGGGTCGAGTGCTTGCCCATGTCGAGCAGGGTCTTGATGAAGTCCCGCTTCTGTACGTGGGCATGCGCCACCAGTTGAATCTTCTCGCGGACAGCTCGAACAGCCTTGCGTCGTCCTGGTGGGCCTCGTATGCGACCCGCGGCAGATTGATGGTGACGTTCTGCATGGCCGAGTACCGCATCTTCCACGGCGTCTTGGCGTCGTCGAGGTCGCTCTTGTCCAGCTTGAACGTCAGGCGGCAGCACTCGGATATCTTGGCGGTGTTGCCCCGGTCGAATACGAAGTAGGTGTTGCCCTTCTCGGTCGCGACGTTGGAGATGTGGTTCAGGAAGTCTTCGTCGACCTCGGTCTTGAAGAACTTCTCGGTCATGTGCACGTTGGGCTTCGGGGAAGAAGAACGGCCTTCCGAGCGCGTCTCCCTCGAGGTACACGTCGAACAGTGCCTTGATGAAGCGCTGCGATTGGGCAGGTAGCCCTCGATAGTCTCTGCCGGTGAACGTCCCGTTCGGTCCGATGGCCGGGACACCCACGAAGTGGTCCGGGCACTCCCAATACAGGTTGAGGTCGGAGAAGATCGACGCCGCCGCGGGCCACGGCCTGCTGGGCGAACTCGTAGATCAATATCTGTGCAAGCTGCTTTATCCTCCGGTCGTCGCATCCGACCAGGTAGGGTGCGAGGAACAGGTTGAACGCGTCCCAGCCGATGGCGCCGGCGAAGTTGCCCTGCAGTGCGGCGAGAATTTGACCACCTGCTCAGTCAGCGGACCTCCGGGTGCCTTGCCGGCTTGGCTATGGATATAGCGTTCGGCAGGTTCAGCCCGAACTTCTTCGCGTACTCGATGGATTGGCCGCTGCAGTACGGGCGGTCGGATTATTCCCAGGTCGTGCAGGTGGATGTCACCCTTCATGTGGGCGTCGGCCAGGTCCTGGGAGAACACCTCGAGCAGAGCGAACTCCTTCTTGATCCTCTCGGCGAGGACGAGTCAGGTTGGTGGCTTCCGGGCCGTGGGGAACGTTGGCGTCTCCTTGTTCGGGTTCATGATTATCTGACGCGCGTCGTACAGCGGAACGCCGAGGCGGGTGTGCTGCCGGCGAATCTTCGCCACCCGTACTCTACTAGTTTGGCGTTAGTTAGTTCGCGTATCAGCGGCGCGGTTATGACATCGAGCTCGAGCTCCGATATCATCTTCTCGCTTATTCGCGTGCGACTATGGCGGCGGCATCCTCGCTGATGGTGGTCTCCCTCGTCGGTCGGTGAAGATGCGGGCTTTGTCCGCTTCTTAATTCCTCATCGGAGGTGCGCACGAACAGTGACAGTTCGGTCAATTCATTGTCGTCTGACCAGATGATGCCTGGGTCTCCTGACATTCCTTTAGGTCGCGTGAGTTCTCTATTGATTTCATGATTTTCACCTTCAACATAGGCACGCCAAGCCCCGAGAATGGCGTCCCTGATTCTAACTTTCCTGCACCAAAGGCCGCCCTCTTTCAGCGGCGCCAGCCCGAGACCGTATTCATCAGGCGAGCAATGCTGATCTGCCAGAGACGTAGGTCGGCCCGATCGCCGCGCCATAGACAATGAAGAGGGTTGCCACGAGAATCGCGAAGACGGCTGAGGTGACGCCGAAGAATCCCACATAGAAAGGTCCGAACCAGAAGTCGAAGAGATCGCCCCCGATCAGCGTTCCGCCGCGAACGCGATATTTTCTTTCGAAAATTCAGCATGGCCATGATGGCCCCTCCCTGCAAGGGATTATGAGTCTGACCTCATGGCCGCGGGCACACGCATCATGCGCCCGTCCGCGGCATTTCTCAGAGGCTCCTTCGCGCCAATCAGGCGAAGGACGACGGCAGCGCCGATGGGATCGTCTGCTCGATCTGGCCCGTTTTCGACGGATAGGCTCCGAGCCAGTTGAACCGATCCGTGCTGAGCAAGATAAAGTGTATTATCAGCGCAAGGACGAAAAGGAACGCGAACAGTGCGACCAGTGCGCGCCGCGGATCGAATAGTAACCATACCTTGTACATTTCGCTTCTCTCCTCACTTTACGAAGGGCAGCAGGCCGTGCAGCGCGGTGTGTGCGCTATCCAGCATCGCGTAACCCTTGGGGCCCGGGATCCACGGCAGCCGATTCCACACAAGGATGTGCGCAAGGATCGCTATCACGAGGAAGCCGATGAAGCTCTTTACGAACAACCCGTGGAATTCCTGCGCTTCCGAGCTCTGTCAAACCCGACAGAGGTATCTATAACACTCTGTGGCCATTGGATAGAACTCCGTTTCCAGTTACCGCGCACGCCCTACGCGGCGATATTGTCGCAACCGATCGTCACGACAGGCGTTCCCGCCGATTTTTGCGGCTGGATGATTGCAACATCGTTCTGGCAGCAATACATT
>CAWDCQ010000086.1:0-8257 GCA_963800775.1 uncultured Methanomassiliicoccales archaeon
AAAAAAATCGTATAGGTATTGCACAACGATGTCGGAATGGAGAAGATCAGAACCACGTCAAGAACAAACTTGAATTGAACGTTGCCGCCCACTATGGTTGCCACTTCATCAGGCCCTCGAAGATAAAGCATCTCGACGACCCAGAAAAGCCAGTGCTGCTGGACGAGCTTATCGAGTGGACCGGTGCCCACAGCCTCCCCTACAAGGACAAGAACATGTGCTGTGGAGCTGGTGGCGGTGTTAGGAGCAGGAACAATAGCTTGGCGGTCGAGTTCACCACCGAGAAGCTGAAGAAAAAAAGCGGCCGGCGGCTGTACATCATCGATGTATGTCCGTTCTGTCACCTGCAGTTCGACAGGTCCCAGAAGGATTCCGGATACAACATTCCGGTCATACACCTGGCGCAGCTTTACGGCCTGTAATTCGGGCTCCCGAAGACCGATCTGGGGGTTGAGGCGCACGAGGTAAAGGTAAACCTGTGAGGATGCTGGGTTACACAAAGCCCATCTCATAGGCGTCTACTCGCTGAGGGATATACCCGAAGAACTGACCGGTTTCGTCAATTTCCAGGCAAACCTGGAGAAACGCGAACTCCGGATGGACGAACGCGTCGCCCTGCGAGCGATTGTCGGCACTTCCTCGTATGTGCCGGTGTTCGTGAGAAGATAAGGGACTTGACCGCGGTCGAGAAGAAACTTCGGGACCAGGACGCCGAGATGGACAATGTCACCAGGGAATCTCTCATTAGGGTGATGGTCGAGCTCCGGACCTTTCTGGGCGAAAACGATTTCCTAATCTCTTATCTTCCTTTTTCTTATTGCGTAACACGAATGAGGGAATAGCGGCACACAATCTATATAAGAAGTGGTCTTTACGAAGCATCCAACTATAGAGGTATCATCATGGCTGCAACATCTACAAAGAAGACGGTTACGAAGGCCGCTTCACGTAAAGTGAAGGACCGGTGGAAGGCGAAGGAGTGGTACAAGGTATATGCTCCGCGTATGTTCAACCAGGTCCAGCTTGGTGATACCCCGTCGGCCGATCCTTCCAGTCCCTTGTCGGGAGGATCACCGAGGCCACCGTTCATGATCTGACCGGTGATTTCTCCAAGATGCATGTAAAGCTGAAGTTCAAGATCACCGAGGTCAACGGCTTCGATGCGCATACTGTATTCATCGGCCAGGACCTGACCAGCGACTATATCAGGCGCCTGACCAGAAGGAAGCGCACTAAGACCGACCACGTCATCGACATCCGGACCAAGGACGGATATCTCATCAGGGTGAAGCCTATGCAGCATCACCGAGAAGAGGATCCAGGCTTCCCAGGAGACCGCTGTCAGGACGCTCATGACCAAAGAGCTCCAGACATCTGGAGCGGAAATGACCATATCCGACATCATCAGGAGCGTCATATCCGGCGAGATGGCCAAGAGGCTCTCCAATGTCAGTAAGGTCGTTGTCCCGATCAAGAGGATCGAGATTCGCAAGACCGAGGTTCTCGAAATGGGAAGCGCACCGCAAGACCAGCCAGTCTTTGCAGCACCTGAACCCGAGCCGGTCGTCGAACCGGAAGCAGAGGTCGAGACCGCGGAAACGGCACCTGAGGCAGCGCCTGAGGGGCCTGCCGAGGAAGAGATCGCGCCAGCCGAGAAGACCGACGAGTAAACTCTTTAAATGCCGGGGTGGCTCAGCCTGGTGGAGCGTCGGACTCATAGGGTAAAGTGGTAATAACAGACCCTTCTCCAGGGCAATCCGAAGGTCGCGGGTTCGATTCCCGTCCCCGGCACTCCCTTTCATCATTTTCACATTTTTCCATTATTCATCATGACCGATCCCCGATATCTCGGTAACCGTCCGATGGTTCTTTCCCAAAACAATTTATCGGGGCGGTCCTGTAGCCAACATCCGGTGAAAGGTTGAGGGTCATTATCTATACCGGCAAAGGTGGGGTCGGAAAAAACATCGACCGCCGCTGCCACGGCCTTGAGGTCGGCTCACATGGGATACAGGACCATCGCAGTGAGCACGGACTCGGCACATTCCCTGGCTGATTCCCTGGATTTTCCCCTGACCGGAGAATGAAGGTGGAAAAGAACCTGGACGCGATCGAGGTGGATGTCCTCTACGAGATGGAGAATCATTGGAAGGAGATAGGAAAATACGCGACCCATTTCCTCGAGGCCCAGGGCATGGACCCGGTCAGCGCCAAGGAGATGGCAGTGTGGCCGGGCATGGAACTGATGTCCGCCCTGTTCTACCTCGAGGAGTTCTCCAAGAACAACACATACGATGTCGTCGTCCTTGACACTGCGCCGACGGGAGATACCCTACGCCTGCTAAGCTTCCCAGAGACCTCTGATTGGTACTTCGATAAGCTGTATAGTGTGTTTCGCAATACCATCAGGATTGCCCGCATGACCGGGGCAGCTTCATGAACACACCTCTGCCGTCTAACGAATTCCTCAATGACCTAGATACTATCCGGAAACGGATGGGGGCGGTAAAGAAGATCCGCACCGACCCCAAAATAACCTCGATAAGGCTCGTGGTGAACCCGGAAAAGATGGTGATCAACGAGACCAAACGGGCGTATACTTACCTGTGCCTTTACAATCTGACCGTTGAATGCCTGGTCATTAATCGCCTCATACCAGAGGAGGCGAGGGACTCGTACCCTGCGGAGAAAATGGAAGGAACAGGAGAAGTACATGGAGACGATCGACGAAGTTATTCAGCCCTCTCACCATGCTTAAGTCCAATATGTTCAAGACAGAGGTGGTGGGGCGGGAGAAGCTGAATCGTCTGGCCGATAATATCTTCGGTGATACCGACCTTACCCGCATATACTCTTCGGAGAAAGCCATGTCGATTTACAGGGAGGATGGAATGGACATCCTATCGCTGAAGTTGCCGTTCTCGAGCAGGGACGAGGTAGAACTTTATAAGGCCGGGGACGTCTTAATCGTCAAGGTCGGATGGTAAAACGTTCGGTCTCTTGCCGTACTCATTGGTTAGGAAGGATGCGACGAAGGCCGAGTTCAAGGATGGTAGGCTCTTAATCAAATTCGAGGAGGGTAAGAAAGATGCCAAGGAAGAAAGCAGCGCCTGTTGAAGGAGAATCGAACAAGGAAGAGGTCCCGTTCGTTGAGAGCGAGAAATGGAACGAGTCCCCTGAGGAAATGATCCCTCAGAAGCCGTTGGCCACCTGATGAAAGCGGCGACCGAGTTCCTGGGGGCGTGACACCTGACGCCGAAGAAGAAAAGGCCCGACTATGTTCGGGTCCACTATAACGCGGCCAAGAAAGAGATGCTGCTCATGGCCCGAGCGATTCTGGACGCCAATATCGCGGCCCGCGAAGAAAAGAAGGTCGAGGAACCGCGCATCAAGAAAGATAAACCTGGAGTGAACCAGAGAACCCGGCCCGCCCTATCCTCGTCTCTAAGACAAAGTTCAAAGGGCTTATAGTCCCAGGTCACGGCATTCCGGGCAGCGTAGTTCGCCGGAACTGACCCGAAGGTCGATGGAGAATTGGCCGCAGTTCTCGCAATAACCGGTGAATACCGGCGGTTCCCTCTCCCGGCCGATCCCGCCCCGGTTCACCCAGGACCATTCCCGGGTAAGTTCGATCAGTGAGGGTGATATGCGGAGCACATCGTTCTCGGTGAGCACACCTACCAGCAGGTCGCTTTTGACTACCGGAAGGCGCCTTACATGCATGGCGGACATCCTCTTTGCCGCATCCGACAGCGACTCCTTTGCTGTCGCAGTGATGAGCGGGGAGGTCATGATCTCCTTGACCAGGATCTTGGAAGGGACCTTGTTCTCTGAGACGATCTTGTTCAGGAAATCCCTCTCGGTGACGATGCCGACCGGCAGGTCATCCTCCACGATGATCAGGCTGCCGATGTTCTCGTCCCTCATCAGGGCCGCCGCCTCCTTGACGGTCATCTCAGGGCTGCCAGTGCGGGGCGATTTTGTCATGACATCCTCAACCAGTATGTCCATTGTTCCTTCGCTCATGACCATACTATTCGAGGGTAGGATTAAGAACTTTCCGGTCGGCGGCGCTGGCTGGCGTCTGAATGGTCGGTCAAAATCCAAAGGGATATATGCAACATCCAAATTGTCACATGGTGCCAAAAATGAATGACAACGAAGGGCAGATCGCGGTGCAAATGGCACGACAGACGATCGAGGCGGAGACCAGAGGACCGGACATGGGCAGCTTCAATGCGCCCGGAAGTTTCAAGGAGAAGCGCGGGGTTTCGTCACCCTGTCCACCTTCCCCGATCACGACCTGAGGGGCTGCATCGGATACCCGGAACCGGTCTTCTCCCTGGCCAAAGCCATACTCTGGCGGCCGAAGGGGCGTGCCACGATCCCCGGTTCCCGACGCTGAAAGCAAAGGAACTGGACGACATAGTGGTAGAGGTCAGCGTGCTGACCCCGCCGGAGGAGATCAAGATGCAGACCGGAAGAAATTGCCGGACGTGGTCAAGGTAGGAGTGGACGGCCTCAATCATGGAGAACGGCCCCTACGCAGGTTGCTCCTGCCGCAGGTCCCGGTGGAATGGAGTGGAACTCAGTCACTGTTCCTAGAGCAGACATGCATCAAGGCCGGGTTGCTGCCGGACATGTGGCTGGACAAGACACCAAGATCTACAAATTCCAGGGAGAGGTGTTCTACGAGAGCAGCTCCCCACGGTCCGGTGCGGCGGAAGGAACTGAGCTGATCCGATGGACCTGATAATCGAGGGCCGGGCCTTTTATAAGGGCAAGCTACAGCCGCTCTGCGTCGGCATAGACGAAGGCAGATCGTGGCGTCAAGAAGGTCCTGGCTGGCGAGAACCGGATGGATTTCAAGGACAAATTGATTTTGCCAGGGGCGATAGATGTGCATGTTCACCTGCGCGACCCTGGGATGACCTCCAGAAGGAAGATTTCGGTACAGGGACGTTGGCCGCCGCATGCGGCGGGGTGACTACCGTTTTTGACATGCCGAACACACAACCCACCGACGCTCATGGTCGAGGATATCGAGAACAAGCGTGACAACGCATCATCGAAGGCCTGGGTGGATTTCGGCCTGTTCGCCGGGGTCGATGCCCGCCACGACCCCACCAAGTTGGACGCCCACGCCGTCGGATACAAGTTGTCCATGGGCTCGTCGACCGGAAGCCTCCTGATGACAAACGAGTCCAGATATCGCAGCGCTCTGGGCAGTATATCGGCCACCGGCAAGGTGGTCAGCGTCCATGCCGAGGACGACGGCTGATCGTCCGGGCGCCGGAGAAGGGGCTCACGACCACAACCGGAACCGGACCTCCGTATCGCTGAAGCGTCCGCTATCGGCCGGCTGTCGGGGTTCACGGCTCAGCCCGCATCAACGTGTGCCACGTCACCTCCCGCGAGGCGCTGGCAGCCCTGGAAGGGACCGGGTTCACCCGGGAGGTCACCGTGCACCATATGCTGCTTGACGAATCTCGATGCCGTTGGGCGGCCGGGGCAAGGTCAACCCTCCGCTACGGTCCAAGGATGACCGGCTGGCGGTCTTGGATGCATTCGTGCAAGGGCAAGTTCGACATGCTGGCCTCCGATCACGCGCCGCATGGCCAGGACGAGAAGTCCGGCGATTTCGATGCGGCGCCCTCCGGGGTCCCCGGGGTCGAGACGTCGGTACCCTATAATAATCGCAATGGTGAAGCGCGGACAGGTACCCCTGGAACGGCTGGTCTCGGCCGCCTGCAAACGCCCGGCCGAAATATTCGGGCTGCCGAAGGGCATAATCGAGATGGGCAGGGACGCCGACCTGATGGTCGTGGACCCTAAGAACGTCACCACAGTTCGGACCAAGAACCTCCACAGCAAATGCGGTTGGACACCTTACGAGGGGTTCGAGGCGATATTCCCCACCGCTGTGTTTTTAAGGGGGATGGAATTGGTGGAGGGCAACTCTCTCGTAGGAGAGCGCAAAGGAAGGGATGTGGTTGTTGCCGGAAGATACAGGTAGATCTTAGCGAGCTAGAGGGACGCAAGATTCACTTGCATCGACGAATGCGGGCTCTGCTGCCTGTGCCAGCCGGAGCTCTTGCCCAATGAGGAGAAGCTGTTCCGGACCAAGTTCCCGGAGATGGTGGTGCTCAAGAACGAACCGCACCGGCACTATGCCATGGCCATGAAAAAGGGCATGGGATCGTGCGTTTTCCTGAACGACCGAAGATGCAAGGTGTACAACGACCGGCCCCACTTCTGCCGCGAGTTCCCCTTCCACATCCATGTCGGGATGCGGGCCCAGGTGCAGCTGGACCTCTCCTGCCGGGGCACGTGGGTGAACGACGGCGAGGATGCCAAGGCCATCGGCGCCAGGATGGTGGCGGACAGCCAGGCGGCCATCAATCATACGCTTTACGATTCCAGACGGGTGTACCGTGAGTTCTTCGAAAACTGCCACGAGAACGGCATCGACCCGGACCCGGAGCCGGTGCAGGCCCAGGTCCGGGAAAGGGTGGATAAGATGACCCAACTCCCCTACCTGGCGTCGATCCTGGAGGGTTCGGCCGAGGACGACCAGATCGACCTGAGGAGGCTGCGGGCGGCCAACGAACTGGACAAGAGCGCGATGAGGGAGCTGGAGGCGGCCGCCCTGGAAGGGGCGAACGAGTCGCTGGGGGCGCCCAACGCGTTCGATGCCCCGGTCTACTGCGACGAGGCGAACCGGTGGAACGTGTTCCTGTCAGAGCACGGCAAGTTCGAGCAGTACGTCATCCGGGACAGCGGCGACCTGGACCACGTGCGTTCGGTGGACCCGAACGCGGTCCGCCTGCTGCTCCCGGACGAGTCAGGAAGGAAGGTGCTGGGCGATTACATCCGGGTGTTGAACAACCGGGACAGCATCGTCGGCTGCGCCTATTACCTGGTGGACGAGTACGAGTACGAGGACCATTTCCCGAACGTTTACTTAGGGGTACTTTCAACATCCGTCCTGGACCTCCTGTGGAGGGCCTCTCTGATAGCCCACGTCAAGGGCACGAAACTGGACGGTGACGGCGTCCGGGAAGGGATAATCTACTACGACATGGACAGATTGGACGGCCCCTCGATCGGTGCGTTCATCTGAGCCTGGCCTGCATCCAGCACGGCATGTCGGAAAGACAAACTACAAATAGTGACGCGGTCATCGGGCAAATCGGTGTTTGAGCATGCAAAAACCATTGAACGTCCTGAACCAGGCGATCAATAGCCAGGTCATCGTCGAGCTGAAGGGGAACCGCGAGTACCGCGGAGTCCTAGATGGCTACGACCCACATATGAATCTCGTGCTCAAGAACGCCGAAGAGCTGATCAACCACGAGGTTGTAAGGAAGCTCGCCGTCACGATAGTCCGTGGCGACAACGTCATCTACATTTCACCATAAGGAAGTGCACCAATGAGCAAGGGTACAGCATCACACGGAAAAATGGGAGACCGCAAGACCCACATCCCCTGCAGGAGATGTGGCAACCGAGCTTTTAACATCAGGAAGTCTTTCTGCGCGTCCTGCGGATATGGCAAGACAGCAAGACTGAGGACCTATACTTGGGCCAAGCTCCACTAAATCAAGAGGGGATGTCCATCGAGGACACGCCAGAGGATCACTGCGGTGTGGTCGGCATGGCACTGTCCTGCGATGCTTTGCCTTCCCTAAAGAAGGCATTACGTATTATCCAGCACAGGGGCCAAGAGGCCGCCGGAGTCGCAGTTTTTGACGGCGGTCGGATCCAATACCTGAGAGGCATGGGCCTCGTCCATGAGGTGCTGAGCGGCCGCGCTTACAATGCCCTTAACGGCAACACCGGCATAGGCCACGTGCGTTATTCAACCACAGCAACAGGAACTGGAACCAGTAGACGTGAAGGGCAAAACGCATTCGGGCGAAGAGTGCGAAGGCGGCCTTTTCCTTCAGCCAGCCGCAGCGGTCCCCATGCGTGATATTCCGAAGGAGACCATCGAACGCTGGATCGCACGGGACGAGGCTGAGATGGCAGAGTTCGCGAGCGCCGGTAAGCGCAAGCGGAGGTGAAGGTATTCATCGACACCAGCGTTCTTTTGGCAGCGGCCGGCTCAGAAAATGGGGAATCCAGTTTCCTATTTGAGCAGGCGCCTATCCGCGGGTGGGTGCTTATAACAACCCATTACTGCCTGGAGGAGGCGCAGCGCAATGTCGCCAAAGTCGGGCGCAAGGCTTCCACGACCTTGAACGAGTCGTTGCTT
>CAWDCQ010000087.1:0-3036 GCA_963800775.1 uncultured Methanomassiliicoccales archaeon
ACCACTCCAGCTTTATTCTCCGAATCCGCAGGACTGTCTATCACCGTGAGGCCAAGGTCGGCCAGCCCTGCTGGAGCGATCAAGAATGCGTCGCGACTGTAATCAAGGGCCTTCTCGAGATTCACCTCGATATTGTCCGGATCGAGATGCGGAAGGTTGTCCACAACGAATATCCTGCTATTGCTGGAGTTTGTTTAAGTTCATCCTTCAGGCATGCCATCTTTACCACTTGAGTGAATTCTCTTGTTTATCTGAAAATATTATTGAGGTGGGGTTTCCCCCACCAGTTGTTTGAGGTTTGTTTAGATTGACGCTTCCGAGATGGTGAAATCCCACACGTTGTTCAGGGGTACTCCGCCAGTCTGCTGACTCACATAGATCGTGAAGGTCAGGGCAATTGTGTCTGCCGCAGCGAAATTTGTGGTGCTGCCATCGATTGCCCATTCTCCAGTGCCCAGTCTAACCACTGATTGACCGCCAGTTGCGGTACCAACGAGGTCGACCCTTACGTACGGGCTAATGCCGTCCATGTTGATGACGATGGGCATTTGCCGGGGCGACAACCTTGTTCACCGTGACCGTGCAGTTGACGGTCTGGGAACCCGGTGCCTCAATGGTGATGGCGTCGGTGAATTTGACATCATTGCTGTCGCTCTGATATGTTTTGAAGCTGGTGTCTGTGGAGGCAATCGTTAACAACGGAACAGTGTTCACTGTGGCCGAGACGGTACCGCTGACTCCGGTGTCCAGGCTAGGAACCAAGTCCTGCTCGCTATTGCTCCAGTAGCTCCAGCACCGACCAGCAATCCTAGAACTGCCAAGACCAGTACCGGGTTTCTCTTCACCCCTTTCTTTGTGTTTTTCATGTTCTATCTCCTTAGTTCCAAGATTATTGGACTGTGAATTGAAAAATGGTGAAATATTCTATATAAATCGTCACAGCAAAGTATCAAAACTAATAATCACTTGAACACCTAGCCAGTGTACTAATTTACAAATATTGTATAGTCAATAATAATTCCGGTTCCAAACTAATTCGAGAGCTATTTTCACGAGATACTAGTACTGAAAAATGACCTCTGCCCATTGTATGATTGCACTCGTAATACAGCAAACCTACCTTGTTTGATCACCTTATTCTTGGCTCTGATTTGATAATCCATAGGCGAGTACCAAATTACATTTCAATAGGATTCACGCTGAAATCTCCAACATCATATCTCTCTTATGGAGCTGCAAGAAGGCGCTATATTTGTGGAATCTATAATTCACCAGGATTCATCGGGCAGTAATGTTCGTCGTTCACCGGAATCACGAATCATTACTGTTTGGTAGGATCAGTGATATCGCCTTTATCCATCCTGACCTTGACAGTTGACCAATCGAATTTCTGATCGATTAGGTTGATCGTCGAATGCTGGCCTATTCTAAAATCGAGCCTTCCGAAAATAATATCAGGTGCCCTCAGCCCTGCTGTAATTGTGCAAAGACAGTCCAGACTGAGGACAGCTCAGCTTACGCCGAACGAAAATAAATCCTTTCCCATCGGACCGAGTCTGATGGTGGACGATCTCTACGAAAAACTGGGCTTGAGCGAGCGTCATCGGCCCGCTCAAGACCAAGGGCATCCCGCTGGATGCCCTAGCGCGTGGTCTGCTGGCATACAAGTTGGGCGATAACTTCAGCGTGCTGCAGGCCAGCGAATGGTTGAACCGGCCTGAGATGCTGGAGCAGTACGAGCTCAAGTCGTTCAACGAGAAGACACTTTACCGTACCGTGGAACCGCTGGGACAGAACCGGGAGAGGATCATCCAGAAGCTCCAGGACCGCGTCCTGGAGCTGTTGGGGCATCCGCCGACCGACGTTCTGCTGGACTGGACATCGATCCCGATGTGGGGTCATATGTCCGACCTCGCGGAATACGGTTATTCCAGGGACCACCAACCCGACGAGCGTCAGCTGACGCTCGGGGCGGCGATGCTGGCGCCGCCCTACGACGTTCCGATCGGCCTCACCGTCGAGGCCGGGAACATCAACGACCAGGTCCACATGAGATCGACCTATGGCCAGGTCCGGCGACTCCTCGATCCGGGCTCCCTGGTCGTGTTCGACCGGGGAGCGAACGACAAGGAGAACTTAGAGCGGATCGAGCTGGACGGCAATGACTATCTGACCGCCAAGAAGCTCAATAAAAGTGACGACCAGTATTTCGAGAAGTTCTCGAAGAAGGATTGGGAGTGCATAGATGCCGACGCCGGCATCTATGCCTTCAAGAAGACCTTTCCGACCCGGACCAATTATTATTTCTTTTCCGAGAAGCTGAAGAAAGAGCAGATGAGATCACGCCTCAGGCAGGCGGAACGCCTGCTGGCCGAGGCGCGATTGATCCAGGACAGCCTGGACAAGGGAAAGAAACTGCCGAAACGTTTCCGGATCAACAATCCACTGGTCGACGTCAAATATGACTACCAGACCAGGCTGACCGACCTGCCGGAGGCGGAGGCGCTCCGCCTCCTCCTCGGCGAGGTCGTCGACGGTCGGGAGGGTTGCTTCTGCCTCACCTCGAACCGGGATATGCCAGCATCCGAAGCTCTCCGTATTTACCGGGCCAAGGATGCGATCGAGAAGCTCTTCCATTCGTTGAAGAGCGAGATCGAGATAAAACCGGTCCGGGTCTGGTCCGAGGACGCCGTGCACGGCGTCCTTTTGATCGGATTCATCGCTCAGGTGATGATCAGTTTGACACGACATTTCATCAAGCCAGTCAAACGCATGTCAACGAAATTCATTATCGCTTCGCTGCAAAAATTGACATTAACGCTAGTTTCTGCGGGAAACGGGTTGAAAAAGAAGTTCTACTCGAACTTCAACCCGATCAACAAGGCCATTCTGGCCGAATATCTGGCCGCGATCTAGCGAAAAACGCCCGAAAACGGGCGTTTTCGATGGGGTCGAGGCCCCCCAAAATCTCCTGTCAAATTCTAAAATCAGTCGAAATTCTCGATGTCAACTGTCGAAGTAAGGATCAATCGCAGC
>CAWDCQ010000088.1:0-21026 GCA_963800775.1 uncultured Methanomassiliicoccales archaeon
ATGATCGCGCCGCTCGCGGCGGACCTCCGGGTGCGGCCGCGGCGCGCGTGGGCCGACTCGTTCCAGCATTTCTGAGGGCCGATCTTCTCCGCGCAAGCCTCGCCTCGCATCTCCGTGCGCCGGTAGCCGAGGCGGGAGCCTCCGGTGTCCTGGACCCTCTCGGACGCTCCCGACGTCAGCGCATCGCGGTCGCTTTCGCCGATCCCAGATGGCATGCTGTACGCATGCACGCCCACAAGCAAACGATCACCGTGACGGCGGAGCATGAGGTCACGCTCCGCCTCCCCGACGATTTCCCCCCGGTCCGGCCGAGGTCATCATCCTCGCAACCGTGAAGGCCGGCGACCGGCGCGCAAAGGCGGCACGGGATCTCGAGCCGCACCCCGTCCTGGGCAAGATCGTCTTCAACGAGGATCCCGCTCTCCCCCTCGACCCCGAAGACTGGCCCGAGCAGCTAGTGCTGCCAGCCGAGAGTTCGGCCAGGTTTTCCACAGACCTCACCCCCCCGGCCCCCCCTCTCCCTGGCCCGACCGATCGCCTCCCTGAAAACCCGCGGTGGATTTGCCGGGCCAGGGAGAGGGGGGAGCTGAACGCGCTCTCCGAGCCCCCCTCTCCATGGCCCGGTCGGATCAGCCTTGGGGGTCTCGGGCAACGGTGACCCGGGCCAGGAGAGGGGGGTTGGGGGGTGAGGTCTGTAGAAACCTGGCCAGACTTCTGACTCGCGGGACTCGCCGTGCGCCTCCTGCTCGACACCTGCGCCTTGCTCTGGCTCGTCGGCGACCCCCAAAGGCTCTCGACGAGAGCCCGCGCTGCCGTCGCTTTCCCTTGAAACCAGGCTCTACGTCTCCGCGATTTCCGCCTTCGGAATCGCCGTCAAGCACGCAATCCATCGTCACGATCAATCTTGACCGGTTCATGAGCACCTCGTCCCTGAGACCGTAGAGCATGCGGAGGACCCGGTTAGGGCTGTTGTTGGAAGAATAGGTACTCCAGCCCGTCGATGGCCACCACGGTGTCGCGGCCCAGCTTGAGGAACTCGATCACGGTGTGCTCAAGGATGGAAAGTTCGCTGATCCACCTGATCCCTGGCCCGGCTGTGAGCTCAGCCAGATCACTGGAGTGCGCTTGAGGCCGTATTTCTCCCGGAGGTCGTCCGGATACGTCCGGGTAACGATCAGTCCCTCGACCCCGGCGGATACCTGGGACAGCAAGGCCTCGTACATCCCGTCCGACCTGGACTCTTCGAAGAACAGTGAAGTCCCAGCCTCCAGGACCGCTCCGGACCGGCCCCCGATTATGCCGGCCCGGTCCTCGGAAACCGGTACAACGGAGAACAGTTGATGCCTGCGGACCGCGAAAGCCATGATCACGACTGAGAATAACAGGCCCGGAGAAAGGTCGCTGGGAACGCCGAGATCTAACAGGCTGAGCACGAACACGAACAGGCTCCACAGATAGGGCATCGCCACGGCCAGGGAGAGCAGGAGGCATTCGTTGCGGACCATCTCATCGTTGCTCTGGAACCAGCGGCGCACCAACAACGACAGGGTAGCGGCGGCCAGGACAGCGATCACCGCCAACGCGGCAAGCGATTGCAGCGTTTCCGGCAATCCGTAACCGAACGGGCCCGCTTCTACGGTGTTCTGGCTGTAAGCCACCACAAGGGCGATGAACAATGACATGATCGCGTAGAGCGATCTGTTCTTCTCCAGCCATTTGCCCAGGGGCATGTGGGCCAGTTGGGTGGTGACGTAGAGGAACCCGCAAAGAACAGGATCAGGCAGACCGTCACGCCCCTGGCCAGGCGGAGTGCGTTCCCCGGTCCCGAGGCGTTGATGAATGCGAAGTCCAGTACGCTGATCACCGCGAATATCAGCATCAGGATGAAGAAACCGTTGACGTTGGAGAACTCACGGTTCTTCCGATGGACCGCCATGGCCAACAACAACGCCATGGTCCCTGTAACCAGTGGGAAGGCCGAGTACCATTCCATATTCTAATCTCTGGTCTGCTCCCTCCCGGATGTCCATAGGCTCTAATTATCCTTTCTTTGTCATTCATATTTGAAAACTTTATCTAACCCACGCCATGTACGTGTTCTGGTGTGACTTATGGCTTGGAAAGGTACCATCAACAAAATCGACGAGTATCGCTGGGAGATACCCAGGATTACAAACCGGGCATGCGCACCAGCGCCATGATATATTCCAATGACAAGATAATCGAGCATGTCCTGACCGACAACTCGCCCGAACAGGCGGCCAATGTGGCCTGCCTGCCAGGCATCGTCGGCAGATCGCTGGCCATGCCGGATATACATTGGGGGTACGGGTTCCCAATCGGGGGAGTGGCGGCCATGGATGCGGAGGAGGGCGTGATATCGCCGGAGGAATCGGATTCGACATCAACTGCGGCGTGAGGCTGCTCAGCACCAACCTGGACCTCAAGGACGTCGAACCCCGCATCAAGGACCTGATGGGCACTCTGTTCAAGAATGTGCCCTCCGGCGTCGGTTCCGAGGGCGTGGTCGATGTGGCCGCCAACGAGATCGACTCCATCCTGACCGAAGGGGCGGAGTGGGCGGTGCGCAAGGGCTTCGGCTGGGATGAGGACCTGGAAACGACCGAGGGGGGGACGATGAAGAACGCCGACCCCACCAAGGTCTCCCAGAAGGCCAAGCAGAGAGGCATCCCCCAGGTCGGCTCGCTCGGCTCGGGGAACCATTTCCTTAAGATCGACAAGGTCAACCAGTACCGACCCAGAGGCGGCCAAGACGTTCGGGCTGACCCATGAGGACAAATACACCGTCACCATCCACTGCGGCTCGCGCGGATGCGGGCACCAGATCGCCACCGACTACCTGCAGGTCATGGAACGCCCCCTGAAGTCTATGAACCTGAACCTGCCCGACAGACAGCTGGCCTGCGCCCCGGTCAATTCCAAGGACGGCCAGGACTATTTCACCGGCATGAGCTGCGGTGCCAACTTCGCCTGGGCTAACCGGCAGATGATCATGCACTGGGTCCGCCAGTCGTTCGAGTCCGTGTTCCACCGGAAGGCCGAGGACATGGAGATGAGGCACGGGTACGACGTGGCGCACAATATCGCCAAGCTCGAGGAACACGACGTCGACGGCAAGAGGCGCAAGGTGTACGTGCACCGGAAAGGTGCGACCCGGGCGTTCCCGGCCGGGCATCCGGGACGTGCCCTCCAAATATGCATCGGTGGGGCATCCGGTCATTATCCCTGGGGACATGGGTGCCGGGACCTACGTGCTGGTAGGAACGGACAGGGGCATGAAGGAATCGTTCGGGTCCACCTGCCACGGGGCCGGCCGCATGATGTCCAGGGCCACGGCCATCCACACCTACAACGCCTCCACCGTGAAGCAGCAGCTGGAATCGAAGGGCATCTACCTGAAGGCCAGCACCAAGGACGGGGTCATCGAGGAGGCGCCGGGCGCTTATAAGGACATCGATGAGGTGATCGCCGTAGTGAGCGGGGCCGGCCTGTCCCGCCCGGTGGTAAAGCTCACGCCCATCGGCGTGATGAAAGGCTGAGCCCCACCGGACCGGGAAGGTCAGGTCCGACGAAGGGCGGACGGACTACCGCCGTGCCATCGTGGTCCAGGACCACCATGTCCCTCATCAGGAGCGCCAGGTCGCGGGCGGACAGGCCCTCCGGGTCAAAGGAGAGTATCAGCCTGGAACCCCGGACCAACGCCTCGTCCGTGAGATTGAAAAGGAACCTCATGGCCTTCTCGCTGGACGTTTCCAGGATTATCTTGTCCAGTCCCTCCACCAGCACTACGGTGTTGCCGCCCTCGCTCATGAATCGCATGACCGTGCGCTCCAGCAGTGCCAGGTTCGAGGGTGATACAGCGTCCTTGATGGGGCGGTGCGCCAGCCATATCATCGGGGTGTTCCTCAGACCGTACTCCTCGCGGATCTGGTCCGGATGCCGGCGGGAGATGACCAGCCCCTTGCGTCCGCCGTTCAGCTCTGAGGCGAACATCCGGAACGACGTCTCGGTCCCCTTCTCCTGGACGGCGTACGACTGGCCGGGCTCAAGTTTTATGGGCAGGCCCTTGAGCACCACTCGCGGGAAATCGTCGGAAGGGATCATATCAAAGAGCCTCTCCCGGACGATGGCATAGAAGAAAGCCATGGAAGTTATGAGGTAGGCCGGGGCCAGCGGTGTCGGGAACGATACCCCGACCAGTTCCATTATGGACACCAGCAGCGGATAGGTGAACGGCAGCGCCATCGCCAGGGTAAGCCCGGCCACCCGCGCGCCGTGTCCGGGGTCCCGGCTGACCTGATGGGCGGAGCTGAGCACATGGAGCGAGTAGCCCAGGTATACCAGCATGAGGGCGCCAGTACCCAGCATCTCCGGAGAATTGGGAACGAACCAGCCCTCGTCGCCCATCTCTGCCTTGGCGAAGAAAAGCGCCGATATACCCCGGACAGGACGACGAGCCCGGCATACCTGGGCCAGTTACGGGCGAAGACGGCACAGTCGCTCTCCAGGGCGAAGAACGTGGTCAGGTAGAGGAACCCGCCGAACAGGCACACCAGGAAGAACTCCAGGAGCCGGAGCATGAGCATCGCCCGGTCGTACGTGGGGGCGGTCAGGAACAGATAGTCCAGGGCCGAGGTCACCGACAACAGCAGCATGACCGCGAAGAACGCCCGGGATATACCCAGGTGGGGGTTGCGGAAGAAAACGTAGGCGCCCATGGCCAAAGCTGTTACTGATACGACGGTGGAGAGCGACAGGAACAGGGGATCTACGATCACGGCACCTGGACAACACCTGGTGATTTGAAGCGCTTTTCGACCCGATTATCAGCCGTGATCGTTAAGAAAGGGCCAGCGATGGTCCGTCCAATGATCTTCAGGAAAAAGAGGACCTTCTCTGCCGCCTTCTGCACCCTTTCCCGGTTCGCGGCCGGCGTCGAGACCATGACCGCCCAGTCGTTCACGCTGCGGGTCTGGATGGCCTTGGCCAGGGGGCTGTACTTGGAAAGCGGCCGCACCCGGTCGCCGTTTATGATGGGGACCTCCGTCTTGCCGATGCGCGGCTCGACGATGAGCAATTCCCGCTCCGGCATGTCCAGTATTACCTCGGACTCATCGATGCCGGCCTTCTCGGCGATCTGCCTTTCCACCTCCTTGCGCTTTGCGTAGGTGGTCAGCGGCAGGAGCGAGTCCAGCTGCTCCGGGTCCAGGTCGGAGATGAGCATCGAGTAGGCCCTTTTGTAGAGATGCCGGTACTTCAGCAGCGTCATGATCCTCCCGGCGCTCCCGCCGTCCTTCAGCAGTCGTTCCGAAAGGCATGCGTCCGTCTGGATCTGGATGTCCTCGACGACGCTTTCGCTGGCGTTCTCCACCGCCTTGCAAAGCATCATCTCCGCGATGCGCACGGTATGATGGAAGTACACCGAGGTGTACATCAGGGCCCGGGCCACCATCAGGCCCTCGATCGCCACCACTCCGCTCTTCCGCACCGCTATGTCGCCGTGGTGCAGCTCTATGGTGTCCATGATGCGGTCGATGTCGATGGTCCCGTGGGCCACACCGGTGTAGTAGGCGTCCCGCAGCAGGTAGTCCATCTGGTCGGCGTCGACCGGGCCGTGGATCACCTGCCTGAGGTAGTTGTTCTCGTTGAAATAGGTCTGCAATCCGTCCAGCGGCAGTTTCTTCTGCCCGCTCATGTCCGGCCCCCGAGGGGAGACGATCAGGTCCGTGACCAGTTCGGCGGATATCCCTGCCGATTCGAGCAGTTCTGCGATGGTGCCATGGTCCCCGACGATCTTGGCCTCCTGCGGATCGATCGTGCGCAGCTCCCCTTTGATGAGCGCCTTTCCGATATCGGTGTGGCTCATACCGGTCCGTTCTTCCAGGACGCATTCGAGCGTGTGGGAGTAGGGGGCATGTCCGATGTCGTGGACAACGCCGCCGCCAGCACCGCGCTGCGTTCCTGCTCCGGTATCTCCAGCGCCGCCGCCATGCGGCTGGCTATCTGGTAGGTCCCAGGGAATGCTCCATCCGGGTGTGGTGCGCGCCCGGGAACACAAGGTACGCTGAGGCCGAGCTGGTGCACCCCGTGAAGGCGCTGCATCTCGGCCCTCTGGAGCAGGTCCAGGTAGACGCCGCTCAGCTTGACGCTGCCGTGGACGCTGTCATGGATGACCTTGGAATCTGGCACAGGAGGAAAATTGGGATTGGACTATATATTGACTTTGAGAAACAAATCAAACGAGAATCCGGGGCCGGGGCCCCGGTATGAACGGGTTTAGTTGAAGCCGCCCTTTATCTTGTGCCTGTCGATCTTGATCCCGTTCGGCGCTACCACGATCAGGTTGTTGCCGATCGCGGCCACATCGCCGCCGGTGTCGCGGGCGATGTTCTTCAGCTCGTTGGTGATCTTCTTCAGTGTCTGCTGATCGTTCTCGATCGGAGAATAGTCGATCAGGACGATGTTGCCGTTGTAGACTGGCTGGCTTACGGATGTCACGTCCTCGAACCGGTAGACCTCGGCGACCTTGATCATTCCGTTTCCGGCGAGCGGGCTGTCCTCCTGGAAGTACAGCGCTCCGAGGTCGATGTATTGGTCCGTCTCTACGGTCTGAACGTCTTCCTTACCCTTTCTCAACGGCTTCTTCAACAGCGGCAAGTTGCATCCCTCTTGATTGGTCCAGAAATGGGCTAACTCAATATTAAGATTTCGGCGATAAATTATCTGGACTGAAAAATGGAGAAGCGCATCCCGCCGGTGATCGGCCGGTTAGAAATGAAAAGCAGCCTTACTCGGGGTGCGCTTACGCCTTCCTGCGCTTCCTGTGTGCCACCACGGCCGCTGACAGCAGGATGGCTGCCAATGCAATCGCCGCGATCAGAATAGCCTGGTCCGATATCGGACGCCGGACCTGTGACGGCGATCATCACCGGGAAGGCCACACCTCCGGCCGCCACATCATCCGCGGTCATGGCCAAGGAGGAGGTGACCGGGTTGTATCCATCCTTGGTCACCTTCAGGGTGTAATTGCCCGCCGGGACATCATAGAACAGGTAGGTTCCGCCCATGTCGGTCTGAGAGCTGCTGATGTAAGATGCATTGGTCGCGCCGGTACCCGATGTCAACGAAACGGTAGCATTCGCCACCGGGCTTCCATCGGCGCCAGTGATCTTCCCTGAGACCGTGCCGACGTCTGCGGTGGTGAACGATCGGGTGATGTTTCCGAGGCCATTCCCGCTCAGGTCCTTCCCTGTCAGGCATACGGTGTACGTCGTGTTGCCGATTAGGGTGGCACCGGGAACGAAAGTCGCCGTGCTGCCGTTCCAGACCGTGAGCCCGTCAATTCCGGCCAGACGATGGCGGTCGCGTTCCGGTCCATCGCCTCACTGAAGGTGACCGAAATCTTCGCCCTGGTGGAGACCTCGTCGCCGCTGGGCGAGATGAGCAAGACGGTCGGGGGCGACGGTATCGACGGTGAAGGAACCTCCGGTGTAAGCGGAATTGCCCCCAGGCCATAATTCCGGTTATGCCCACCGAATGGTATCCTTCCATCAGTCCATCGAACGAATAGCTCATGAATTGGACCGACAGCAGGACCGGAGCAGCCCCATCAAGGAGATGTTGAAATATGCCACACCGGAAGGTTGCGGCGCCGATGGTCCATTCAACGTCGACAACCGCCAGAATCGACGAACGAACCATCTGCCGGTGAGGTGATCGTGATGCCCATCGGATCGGGATGAAGATAGGAACTGGCGGAGACCGAGGACGAGTTCATTCCGAGCCCGTTCGGACCATGGGCGGCGATCTGGAAAACGTGGTACAGAGACCATTCGCGAGCCCAGAGAATGTCGAAGCTTGTTCCGGAGGCGACGTGAGCGACCTCGGCCCCGTCCTCGGTAGACGATCGTAACAATCGACCTGTTCGCTGCCATTGCCGGCCAGTGCATTCCATGCAAACGTAACAGATCCATGACCGGCTACGGCGATAACGTTCTGGGGGGCAGCCAACTTGATCCGCCCATCTGGGCCGGGATGCCTTCCCATAGGGGAGTGGAAAGCCGCTTGCACCAGCGCAGAAGTGTATAGTCAGTCCGGAACCGTAGCCACTGACCCAATCACTGGCCAACGATGGCTGCGTTGCTTCTGAAGGTGATCGAGATGAGTGATGAACAATTGCCGAACGCGGAACTTCCCGATATCCGTGACCCCGCTTCCTACGAACGACGGAGGCCAGCGCCGTACAACCATAGAACGCGCTGTACCCGATGGCGAGTCACGAGTCGGGGATATCGGCCATTGGCCAGGGAAGTGCAATCGCAGAAAGTGAGGCCGATATGCTGGTGATCCCATTTCCGATCTTGACCGATCCCAGGGCGCTGCAGCCGTAGAAGGCCCCGTAGCCCTAGGATCGGTAACGCTGTCCGGTATCTGCGACCGAAGTAAGGGAGGTACAATTGTAGAAGGCGGAATAGTCGATGGATGGTCAGTCCCGGACCAAGATTCCGGGTCGAGGTCCGGAGCATCCCTGGAAGCACGAACTTCCGATGTGTGGTCACGTTCCGGGGATATCGAATGACGTTAGTGACCGTGCAATGAAGATATGCCCCGTCGCCGACGTCACGGACGTGCACCGGAATAGAGGCGGAGGTCAGATTGAAACAGTCCGCGAATCGCCGCTCCCGATGCTGGTAAGACCATTTGGCAGGGACGCCGATGTCAGATAATGGCAGTCGGAGAATACGGAATCCCCGATGGTGACCATGCTGTCGGGCACCGTGACCGACCTGAGATCGCTTTGGCAGAATGCGTAATCGTCGATGGCGGCCAGGCTCTGCGGCAGCATTACTGACGTCAGTGAGCCGCAGCCGTCGAAGGCGGCATTGCCGATGTGGATCACCCCATACGGCACGGTGACCGAGGTGAGCGCGGTGCTGGAATAGAACGCGTAGTCGCCGATGGAGGTGACCGAATAACCGTCAATGGTGCTTGGTATAGCGATCGATCCGCCGGCCCCGGTGTAGGACGTTATCTCGGCTTCCGTTCCGTTAATGACTGAGTATCCGTAATCACCGCTGATGGTCGCCCTTGCTGCACCTTGGACCACTATGAATGATGAAATCAGGATCAGTATCGTCAAGAAAAGGACAGCGATCTTGTTCCTCATGGTTACCTACTATCCCAATAATTGCAACTAGGAATGCAAGTTTATGATGTCTATTTAGATTTTGCACCACCAGTACGAAAGGCGTGAATTTCCGCAGAGCCATATCTAATCAAAAGAACTGGCCAGTGCCGGGAAGGTCACCGTTCATCGTACTTCCAGAGCTTGTCCCCGACATAGTGGATGCTCTTGATCGCCTTTCCCGGCTTTCTCTGCAGCATCTCCTCCCCGGAGACCAGAGCCTCCCCTATGGCCAAGGCGCGGAGGTTCTTGACGTCCCTGACCCATACGAAATCGCCTGGCTTGATGTCCTTGTCCGCGTCGACTATTCCGGGGGCCATGATGTCCGCCCCCTTGACCACGAACGGGACCGCTCCCATATCCACGGTCACGTAGGACTTTGGCGGGTTGTATTTTAGCAGCCCTTTCACCGTCAGGAACGCCTTGCCCCCGATGACCAATGCCAGTATCTCGTTGTTGACGAATATGACATCGAACTCGGAGCTTTCCGCCTTGTCGATGGTGTCCTTCAGGGTGAAGACCTGGATGCCCACCTTCTGGGAGACCTCATCTGATAAAGCCTTGATCTCCTTCTCCCGGAGCCTTCCCCTTTTCTTAATTCGGATGTCGCTCATGACCCTGGTCACTTCTTCTTGCCGAAGAACTTCGTGAATAAGCCCTTTTTCTTTCCTGATCCTCTGTCCGCGGCATCTTCTTTCTTCTCTTGCTCCGGTCCGGATGATGCCGCCCCAGCTTCGATCTTGGTTTCCGTCATCTCCGGCTTCGGCTCTTCCTTGGGTTCCTGGACAGGTTCTTTCTCAGGGATCGGCTGGGCCGGACCGATCTCTTTTCCGTACTCTTTCTTTGAAGGCTCGTCGCTTATTATTGCGCCACCACAAAGCTCATTGACGAGATCCTCCAGGTCCTGAAAGTCAGCCATGCCCAGGTCTGCGCCGCACTTGGGGCACGAACGGGCGTCAATGCTGAGTTTCGCGTCGCGACCGGACATTCGATCTCGAGCTTCTGTTTAGGCATAACGGTCCACTCAGATAAAACAGGATAGCCGATTTAACCATATCGGTCTGGAAAACGACTGGAAAAAGTAAAAGGGGCAAGGTCCGAAGGATAGGCTGGAACTCCTTCAGACGGCGGGCGGGCCTGATTATTAGGATGGCATTGTGGAAGCCGAAACGCCTTCCCGGTGGCTCATCCTTTGAGCTATATGAATGCAAGATAAGAACTTTGGATGGCTATTTCCATCGCTTTCGTTCCTTAGCAAAACAATATCGGTACCGACCGTCGTTACTTTCCTCCACCTGCACTATGGATTATTGAATGGACCGTCTGGCCCAATGATCAAGTCGGATCGTGTTTCTCTTTTCAGACCAGTAAATAGACGCGATCCATGAAGAGCCAGTTGGTTATTTTTTGTGATTTCATCCCCTAAATCTTATGGAACCGAAGAAAAGAGATTATATAATGCCCGTCCTGTAACACAGACTCAAGGAAGGGATAGCTTATGGGAGTCAGCATTGCAATATGTGAGTTAGATACCGAGGCGTCGGCATGCAAGAACGCAAAGACATCGATCTTGAAGGTCAACCTCAAGGAAGTGACCGGTTTCGAGTCCTGTGCAGAATTCGACCTCATGGTACCGGTCTCGGCGGCAAAGATAGCGTTCGGCTCGGAGTTCGAGGCGTTCGCCAAGCGGAACCGCGTTGATGCGGAGGCCGAGAACATCTATCTGGAAAAGGTAAAGAACGAGGGGGACAAGCAAAAACTTACCCCGCTGGCCAAAAAGCAGTACACCGGCTGGATAGCCGTGGATAATGCCTCGGCAGACACCCAGAAGAGACTCCTGGACCTGGCGGACCCGGATAACCGGCTGACCAAGTGGGATATGTTCTCGTTCGATGAGATGGGCGAGGCGTGCAAGAAGTGCTCGGTCTCCTGGGACGAGGGAAGAGGCTGCATAACGTTCGGCCGGACAACTCCGCCCTGCCGGAGATCGCCGCCAAGTATGGATGCACCATCATCGCCAGCGTTCCGAACGCGGTCAAGAACAAGACCCTGTTCACCAAGGAGGACGCTTCCAGGATGCTGGAGGAGATCAAGGTCTTGCGCGAGAAGCTCCCGCTGGAGAGCAAGATGATGGTAAGACGTTACTCGGGTGTATTGGACAGGCTGGAGAAGGTCGCCAACATCAGCATCAAGTACGGGACCAGGTTCTACTTCCTGTGAACTGATCACCATGGAGAACGCACCCGCTCATGAGGGATCACCCCTCTTCCCGGATATTCCGGAAGCAGTCCATTTAAAAAAGGCATTTCACAAATATGGATTCAAGACCGGATTCCTCAAGCTCGCCATCCTGAGGTTGGTGGCGGAGCGGCCGATCCATGGATATGCCCTGATAAAGGAGATAGAACGGATCACCTCGGAGGATTGGAGACCATCCCCGGGGTCGATCTACCCGGCATTGCAGTCATTGGTGAAACACGGCCTGATAACCTCCAGCGCCGACGGTCGGCGGAGGATATACGAGATCACGCCAGCAGGAAGGATCATACTCGAGGCGGCGATAAAACATGCCAACCTCGTGCTGGAACACATCACCATCTTGCTGAACTACAAGCCAGCGGAGACAATGGAAGAAGAAAAATGAGAACCGTGCCGACCTAGTCCCGATCCTCGGGGCCGCCATGTGTGGATGAAACGTCCTTGATCACGATCACCGCCTCGCTCAGCCTTATCCTGAGGTTCTGCTTGCGCAGTGCGATCTCGATCCGGGCCAGCCTGAAATTCAGTTCTTCAACGCCCATGCACATCCGGTCCAATGAGGCCTCAAGGTCCATTCTATCACTCCGTTTTCCGCAAGCTGATGGAATGACCGGCACGGAGCTAGTTCCCTTTTCCCGTTACAATAACGCTAACTGTTCTTTCCGCAGATGGGACAGCGGTCGCTCTTTTCTACCTCGATGGTCTCCCAATAGTTGCTGGAAAGGTCACCCAACAACAGCTTGCCGGTCAATGGCTCTCCGATGCCCGTGATTAGCTTGACCGCCTCTGCCGCTTCCATGGAGCCGAAGACTCCAGCGGTGAACCCGATTATCGGGATGACGGGCTTCCTTGCCAGAGGATGTGGGAACAGGCATTCCAGGCAAGGCGTGCTTCCTGGGACTAGGACAGTTAGCTGCCCCGAGAAACCCTCTACCGCGGCATGCACCATCGGCACTCGTTCTTTAATGCAAAAGTGATTGAGCGATCTGCGGGCGTCGAAGTTGTCGAGGCAATCCACGATCACAACGCTGTCCTCGACCACACCGCCCAGATCGTCCTTCCCTATCTTGGCCACTTTGGGAACGATCTCTATCTCCGAGTTCATCTTCCGCAGCTTGTTGGCCGCCGAGACCGCCTTCAGGGTTCCGTTCCCAACGTCATCTTCCCAGTGCAGGACCTGCCTGTTCAAATTTGAAAGCTCCGGGGCCTGAAAATCGACCAGAACGAGTTTCCCCACCCCTGCCGCCGCAAGGTACATGGCCACCGGAGAGCCCAGACCCCCCACTCCCATCACTGTGACGGTGCTGTCCTTCAACGTGCGTTGCCCGGCCTCGCCAAATCCGTCGATGGCCATCTGCCTGAGATACCTGCCCCTGTCGTTGTCGTTCAGCTGATGGCCTTTCGCTCTCATGGTGCCCAGCGATGGAAGTCGATTCTGGGTGATAATACTTTCACGCTGTTGATCAACGCCCAATGGACAAGGGCAGGTTTGGTCGAGGGAGAGCATCTTTGTATTGCTCGGCCGGACCCAACAGATCTAGTCAAGTCCAGAGCAATGTCTTGGTCTAGCGGAATCAGACGAATCGAACGATCTTCAAGAAGTGCATGAGAATTCAAAAAATGGATCGTGAAAAGGTTTGGAAGGTGGGGAGCACCGCTCCCCGTTGCGTTCACCGGATCCTCAGAACCCGAGGTCGGTGGTCGTGGTGGACTGAGCCTTCTCGACACTGAGCGGTTCGGAGTGCACACAGCTGGTTGATTCCAGATAGTTGCTGTCGCAGCTGTAGGTCACCCTGAACTCGTAGTGGCCGGTGCACATCGGGGTGTACCAGCAGGAGACGGCCTGCCCGTGGCTGTCCAGTGTACCGTAGCTGTACGTGCTCCAGGTGCCGTTGTCCAGGCTGACCTGGAACTCTACCGGGCCGGTCGGGATCGGGAAGCCGCATCCGAGGCCGACGACAGTCACGTTGTCCTTGACCGACTGGCCGAGCACGATCTTGTCAGTGCCGAGGCTGGTGTAGGTGTAGGACGGCGCCCTCTCCACGCACAGCTTCTCCGAGTTGGAGTCGCTCTGCGAGCAAAGGTAGTTGACGTCCCCATGGTACACTGCCTGGAACCAGTAGGTGCCGGCGGTCAGCGGGGTGTAGCAGGTCGAAACCGCTACGCCGTTGCACAGGGCCACCGAGGATCGAGTAGGTCGTCCAGCTGCATCCGTTGTCCTTGCTGACCTGGAAGTCGACCATGCCGGTCGGCATCGGGAAGCCGCATCCGAGCCCGGTCACGAACGCCTTGTCCTGGACGCTGTTGCCCAGTACGATGGTGTCATGGCTCAGGGTGGTGGTTGTGGTCGAGGCTGCCGGATCGACATGCAGGGGCTCATCGTTCGCGCCGCTCATCGAGCAGAGGTAGTTGCTGTCGCCGCTGTAGACCGCCTTGAAGTCGTAGTTGCCGGCGGCCATGGGCTTGTATTCGACCGATGTCGCTGAACCGCATACCAGGCTCACGTTGGCGTCGTAGATCTTCCATGCTCCCTCGTTGAACTGGACCATGAAGTTCACATTGCCGCTCGGGACCGGGAAGCCGCAGAGGCCGCTGATCTTGACCGTGTCGCACACCGAGTTGCCCAGTACTACACTGTCCGAGGACAGCAGGGTGCTGGTGGTGGATGCGGCCGGGCAGACGTGCAGGGGCTCGTCGTCCTCTCCGCTCATCGAGCAGGTGTAGTTGTGGTCTCCGCTGTAGACCGCCTTGAACTCATAGTTACCGGCGGCCATGGGCATGTAGCATGTGGATGTTGCAGCGCCGTTGACCAGGGTCATGTTGGCGTCGTAGATCGTCCATGCGCCCTCATTGAACTGGACCATGAAGGTCACCTTGCCGGTCGGGACCGGGAACAGTCCGCCGAGGCCATTGACCTTGACGGTGTCGTACACCGAGTTGCCCAGTACTACGCTTCCGAGGACAGCAGGGTGCTGGTGGTGGATGCGGCCGGGGCTACGCTCAGAGGCTCCTCATTGATGCCGCTCATCGAGCAGACATAGTTGTGGTCTCCGCTGTAGACTGCACGGAAGTTGTAGTTGCCGGCGGCCAGCGGGGTGTAGAAGCAGGATATTGCGCTGCTGCTAACCAGGGTCTTGTTCGCGCTGAAGGTGGTCCAGCATCCGTTCTCGTAGCTGACCTGGAAGTCGACCGATCCGGTCGGGTTCGGGAAGTTCCCGCCCAGTCCTGCCACGGTCGCGTTGTCCTGTACGGACTGACCGAGGGTGATGCACCGGAACTCTCCGGTGACCTTCAGGATCTCAGAGTGCGGGCAGCTCATTGAGGTCAGATAGTTGCTGTCGCCGCTGTAGATCGCCTTGAACTCATACGTTGCTGCCTCACTCGGGGTGAAGCAGGCAGAGGTTGCGGTTCCGTCGATCAGATTGACCGAGTTGCCGAGCTGGACATATGTCTTTCCGCAGTCGGAGCTGACCCAGAAGGTCACGCAGCCGGTCGGGATGGTGAATCCATCGAGGCCGGTCACGGTCGCCTTGTCGGAGACCGATGCGCCCAGCTTGATGCTGTTCTGGCTCAGGCAGGTTGCGGTGCTGGAGCTGGCCGGTGTGACCAGCAGGGGCTCGGAGTCTTCCCCGCTCATGGAGGGCTTGACGTCGTTGTTGCCGTTGTAGATAGCACGGAACTCGTAGTTCCCGGCGACCGCCGGCTGGTAGCTGGCCGAGGTGGCCGTTCCGTCCACCAGGGTAACGTTCACGCCGAACTGCATCCAGTTCCCTTCGTTGAAGGACACCTGGAAGGTAACGTTGCCGGAGAGGTCCATGCCCTCGCCGCCGGTAACGCTGGCGACGTCAGTGACCGAGTTTCCCAGAACGATCTGGTCTGCGCTGAGCTGGGTCATGGTTGCGGAGCTGTCATCCTGTGGCGGCAGCACAACTGTCACTTCGGTGACCATTAGGATCTCGGAACCGCATGCGCTGTTCGAGCCGATGTAGTTGCAGTCACCGTGGTACACTGCCTGGAAGGAGTAGCATCCCTGCTCAGACGGGGTGTAGAATGCCGAGGTGGCCATTCCATTGACCAGCGCGACGTTAGCGTCGTAGACGTTCCAGGTACCGTTGTCGATGCTGACCTGGAAGTCGACCGATCCGGTAGGCATCGGGAATCCGTTGCCCAGTCCGGTCACTGTTGCATTGTCGGTGATGCCCTGTCCCTCGACCACGCTGGTTGCACCGATCAAGGTGGCGGTGGTGGTACAGGCCTTCTCAACGCACAGTTTTTCTGCACAGCTCGTTGATTGGTAGAAGTTGCTGTCGCCCTCATAGACGGCCTGGAACTCATAGCTGCCGACAGAGATCGGGGTGTAGCTGGTGGAGACTGCATTTCCGCAAACCAGTGGTTCGCAGGCATCATAAGTGGTCCAGCTGTGGCCGCAATCGCTGCTTACCTGGAAGTCGACGAATCCCGTCGGGACCTTAGCGTCGCACAATCCCTTAACGACCGCCGTGTCCTTTATGGAACAACCGAGGACGATCGTCTTCGCACTCAAACATGTAGAGGTTACGGAGAAGGACTTGCACGGGGTCTTGACCTGGTTCGAGGTCGAGTTGTGGTCCTGGTTCGTCGCTGCTACTGTTACGTTATTGGAATTGGATGCTAACTGCAATCCAAATCCCACGGTCGATATTCCTAGCACTAAGACTATGAATATTGCGGTGAGCTTCAAAGCTCCGGATCTGTTCATCTTATCCCTCCTCCCCTTAGCGCCAAAGATCAGCCTTGGATGTTGTTCATCATAGCGGCTGTTCTCCGGGCTATTATCACATCAAAATAATTGAGAAAAAATGTATATATAGTTTAGCGAATACGATTTTTTTTAGTAGTGTCAATTTAGGCATTAATACCAATATTGATAATATTAACTGGGTATATCATTATTTAATAATGACATAGATATTAGTCATAATAAAGTAAGGAATAAAATAATCAATTATTTCCGACTGGATTAAATATGATGTTTATAATTATTGATAAAATTGATATTTCTTCGACGGTCAAATTGATGCATCAAAAATGTCCTTATTTACTATCCAGTCACTTTTTCTATCCTCTCGGTCAAATCGATGCGTAATTTCGATTCGGATAATAATGAATCAAAATTGGGTTCATTCACGATGAGCAAGATGACAAACTTGACGCCGATGCTAGCGGGTCGGAAACCGCCAATCTTTCATGCGTCGTATTTTTCAGATCAAAAGGTCCCGCATTGGGGGATAGAACGGATCTATTTGCGATTGTTCCGGTCTAAACGATCGCGAGATAGTAGTTAGACGTCATTGCAGGCGACGGATTCGATGAAGCGATATGATCTGCCTTATGGCGAAAGAACGCCCCTGGGGCCCATTGCATTACTTCGGTCGTTCCTTCATCTTTCTCCACAGGAGCACTGCGCAGACCGACGCCCCGATGAACAAGGACATCTCCACCAGCATCGGGGTTATGTCCGGGTCAGCAGGCTTGGCAATGCTCAACGCGACCACCTGGCCCGCTTTGACCCCGCTCAGGCTGATTATGTAATGATCCTCGGTCTCGATGACCTGGTAGTTTCCTTGCCTGCCGTCGATCAGAACGCCGATGAGACCGGGATCTGATATCGACCCCTTAGGGATCGAGATGTTGGCTGCCCCCGCTTGCGCAAGGGAGAACGTTATCCCGTTGTCTGAACCGATGACCGATGCTCCTGACATGTTGGCGTCGCTGGTTATGCCGGCCAGCTCTCCGTTGTCCAAGGAAAGGTAACTGACCGTCCGGTCGAGGGTGATCGGCAGGTGGGTCCCATCAGAGGAGAGCAAGGCCCGGAGCCTGACCGTTCCGGCCGTCTGTTCCAGGACGGCTGAATAATTCCCTTTCTCGGATGTGATGAGCTGGGTGACCTGGACCCAGGATCCGGTGAGACTGTGGCTCTGATAGATGGTCACTTTCTGCCCCGCCAGAGGCAGACCGCCGAGGTCGGCGACGTTCCCATCCACGGAGATGCTGTTCTTGTACGGCACTATCTGAACGTTGAAGAGGACACCGCGGAGAGCGTTCACGATCGCCGGGTCGGTCGATGCGATCCCTGCAGCATTGCGCGCCGTGACGTTATACACGTATTCGTGCCCAGGGACCACGGTTGCGTCCACATATCGGGTGACGGTCGGCGAGACCGTAATAGCAGTCACCGCACCGGTGTCCGATTCGGTCCGGCCTATGACGAAGGATAACAACGGAACACCATAACTGGACGGGACGTTCCATGAAAGGGTGACGTTAGAGTTCCCGACCGCCGCGGTCATCCGGAAGGACGAAGGTCCGGAGAGAGATGCGATCGTGGTGGACGGGTCCGATCATAACCCTCCCCCGCCGGGTTCAGGGCCGATATCCTGTACTGGTAGCTGACCCCGGACACTACCGATTGGTCAAGACATGAAAGTGTGGATGGGTCATCGATGGAACGCAGCAACGTCCACCCGCCGCCGCTGGAACGATAGATATGTACCCGGTCAAGGGAATTCCTCCATCGGAAGCGGGCACGTTCCAACTGACAAGGATAGATGCGGCGACCTGTGACACCACCAACCCCGATGGTGCGGACGGGGTGACGACCGCGAAAGCTCCTAGAGGTCCGGCCGGAACACTTGTACCGATGAGGTTCGAGGCGGTCAAGGAATAATTGTAGAACGTTCCGGGAACGACCGAGCCGTCGTTGAACGTGGTCGAATCGCCCAGATCGGCTATTATTGAGCTCATGCCGTTGGAAGAACGCCAAACATGGTATGAAAGCACGTCCGACCCGCCATTTGAGGCGGGCTCCTTCCATGAGATGGTGATGGAACCGTTCCCTACTGATGCTGAAAGGCCCAAGGGAGCGGAGGGGACCGCCCCGACGACGCAAGCCATATACTGGCTGGCAGGCCCTTCCCCCACTGAGTTGACAGCGGAGACTGAGAAGCGATATTCCATTCCGTTCGTCAATCCGCCAATGGTCGCCGTGAGGATGCCGGGACCGACATGGGCGACCACGGACGGCGTTCCTTCAGAGGTCCACATTCTGACCAAGTAGCCGGACAGAGCGGCGCCGTTATCGGCAGGGGCCGCCAGCTCAGAACGACGGTGGAGATCGAGCCTGCCGCCTTCGGTTGGGACGGGGCATCGGGCACCCGAACGAATTGGACCGGTGTCCCGGATGAGAGCGGGCCCTCCCCAGCTTCGTTCTGCGCGGAAACGGAGTAGTGGTAGGTCTGACCTGGCACGGCGGTCGTGTCGACGTACGTCAGCACGTTCCCAGGATGAGCGATGATCATGCCTTGACCAGCATCAACGGACCGATAGACATTGTACCCGGACACCGGGTAGAGGCCGGAATACAGCGGGGCGGACCAGGTGATCCGGATGTCTCCCGGTTCGACCAGCGAGGTCAGCGGGCCAGGGACAGAGGGAGGGCCGGAGACAAAGACCGGACCAGAAACTCCCGGGGCCGACGAGCCGATCGAATTTTGGGCCGTGACGAAGTAGTAGTAGGTGTTGCCGAGGGACACGGTAGTATCGTTATACGTGTTCCCGAGGATTGGGCCGGCCAACTGCGTGGAGGAAGCAAGATTGGTAGAGGTGCCGCGGAACACCGTGTAGCCGGTTATCGTCCGGCCCCCGCTGTCCGGCGTTGACCATATGAAGCCGACCGAGCTGCCGGTGAACGCGTTTCCGCTTATCACTGGTGCGGCCGGGACCGCTCCGGGGGAATTTTGGACCTCCGGACATTGGGCCCCTTCCCCCATCCCGTTGACCGCCGTCACCTGATAATAGTACAGGTTGCCGTTGACCAGGCCAATGTCCGTGTAGGTGGTTCCGTTCACGAAGGTGAGGAAGGTCTCCGCACCGGGCGTGGTGGAGCGGTACAGACCGTAGCCGGTGACCGGAGAGGAACCGTTACTGGCCGGTGCCGACCAGGTGATGACAAGCGATCGGTCGCCGATCTGGGTGGACAAGCCGGACGGAGCCCCCGGAAGACCCATCGCCCGGGCTGATACCGAATTGCTCGCGATTGAGTCACCGACGATGTTCACCGCCTTAATCGAGTAGAAATAGTTCTGACCGACAGATATCTGGGCATCATTGTACGACGTTCCCGTCGAGGTGCCGATCTGGACCTGGTCCGTTTGGCTGGACGATGTACCCCGGAACACCTTGTAGTAGGTAACAGGCGAACCGCCATTGAAGGACGGGCCGGTCCAGGTGAGCGATTCGTAGCCTAGAGCGGTTTGGACGGCGCGAGAGGGCGGTGGGCGGGCTCGGCGCCTGCACTATCCGGCCGGACGCCTCACCGCTGGTCACCGACTCTCCGACCGAATTCCTAGCCTTGACGATGTAGTAGTATTGGGTGCCGATCGGCAGAACCGTCATCGTAAGACGTGGTCCCGGAGATCCCGATCGCGGCGGCGCCTCTGTCCCCCGGCGAGGTACCCCGATAGATGTCATACTGAGTGACCGGAGCTCCTCCGTTATCGGCCGGAGCTGTCCAGCTCGAGATGGATGTGGTCAGAGAGGACGGTAGCGGTCAGGGAGAACGGGCACCGGGTACGGTGGGCACACGCACGTTCGCCTCGTTACTGGACCCGGAATCCCCGAGCGCATTGCATGCCCTGACCAGGTAATAGTAGGTGACGCCGGATGAGACCGTCAGATCGTCGAAGGATGTGCTGCCGGTGAACCCAAGCGGCGACAGCGACTCGGCGCCGGAGGAGAGACCCCGGAACACCTTGTAACTGGTGATGGGCGAACCGCCGTTGTCCAATGGGGCGGACCAGGTCAAATGGACCGCGGAGCCGGAAATGGCCGCAGCCAGCGAGGCCGGCGCGGTGGGGACGACGGGGATCCGGGCAGAGACCTCCAGGCTGGTAGGTGATGAGACAGGGCCGTTGCAGGCATCGGTCCGGTAGAAGTAGGTGGTCCCGACTACCACCGAGCTGTCCCGGAACGAACGCGCCGAAGCGCTCAGGTTGCTGTACAGCGACTCTCCGTTCGCCACCGTGCCGCGGTAAACGTGGAAACCGGGACGTTGGCCCCGCTGGAGGTCCAAGAGAGGTCGATGTATGTCGGGCCGCGGACGCCGCCATGGATGAGGGCGGCGAAGGGACCGCGACCGGTATCCTGCCCACGACCTCGTTGGACCGGGAGGATTCGCCGGCGGTGTTCGAGGCGGTGACCTGATAATAGTAATTCTGTCCCGCGGTGGCGTTGGTATCGGTGAAGGTTGTTGTGGAGCCGCCCACCATGCCCAGGAACGATTCCGTTCCCGAGGCCGTCCCGCGGTATACCCGGTAGCCAGTCAATGGCGACCCCCCGTTCGACAGCGGAGCAGACCAGGCGAGCCGGATGCTGGAGCTCACGGTGGCAGTAAGACCGGACGGGGCGCCGGGGGAAGTGGGAGACGAACGCGACCGCTTGGACCTGATCCAGCAGGACCAGGTCCTGGTTGCCGGCGATGGCCGCGTCCTTGCTGTATTCCCACTTGAGCGTATGGGCGCCGGAC
>CAWDCQ010000089.1:0-24751 GCA_963800775.1 uncultured Methanomassiliicoccales archaeon
GAGCACGATAACGACACCGGCCAGCGCGCCTCCCAGCACCGAGATGAACACGAAGTCCTCGATGGAAATGCTGTTGACGCCCAGGGCCACGGATATGAACTTGGCCATGACCCCCATCAGAAGCGACATCACCATGGTCAGGAGGAGCGATGCCACAAGGTTCTGGCGCAGCATGCTGCCCGTTTCAGTGACAGTTCGAAAGTGCCGACGTGCATCGACGTGCCCAACCGGCTGCCCAGGGCGCCGAAGATATTTCCCCTCATGCCGATCGCCGGGGGAATGAGGACCATCAGGCCGGGGAGCAATGCCAGTGTATCGGTCATGAATCCCAGGGTGGCCCCTGCCGCCAGGTCCCCCACGGACGAGATGATCAGTCCAATGAATCCAAGGGTGAACACGCTCTTGTTGCGGCCCAAGAAACTTATCATCCACCCTTTTTCCGCCATACGCGACCCCTCACTGCGAGAGCATCTTTTGCTATATTTGATATTCGAAGCGGCTCAGACCAGGTGGCATTCATCCCAAGGTGGGCAATAGCTAAATATCGATGAATAGGATTGATGGTGGTCTGCGTTTCAGGGCGAGCGGGGGATCAGGGCTGCCCTGTCATGGCGGAAGGTCGGGATTAAATTCAATGAATTGGGAGCGTTTCGGCGTCATATTCCTTGTGAACGATAGAATCAATGCAGTTCGGGCGGTCGCAGTGGGGGGCACTCCATGAACGAGCGCCACGAGCACGTACCCGACAAGACCGAGATCTCCCACACCACGGTGCGCGAGCTGCTCACCGAGATGAAGGACATCTCCGAGGTCATGGTCGATCTGGCATACGCCGCGATCATGTTCGACTCGGAGGAGATCGCTGAGGAGGTGTCGCATCTGGAGGACCGGATACACACTCTGAACTATGAGATCCGGATCAAGGCCATGCTCTCGGCCCGTACGTACAACGACGCGGTCAAGATCGCGGGGCTCCTGCAGGTGGCGGCCGCGGCCGAGGCGATATCGAACGCCGCCGGAGACATTGTCACTCTTTCTGGTGTGGACCCGTCCAAGAAGCCGTTCCTTTCCTTCGTGCTGAAGGAGGCGGAGGAGAAGATCCGCAGGCTCACGATATCGGAGGGCTCCGACATGATCTCGAGGAGCATAGCGGACCTGAGCATCGAAGCGGAGACCGGTATGAGGGTGATCGCCATCAAGCGGGGGAAACGCTGGATCTATGATCCGGAGAGCTCCACCTTGCTGAAGTCCGGCGATATCATCATCGTGCGGGGCACGGAGAGCGGCTCCGAGACCTTGCGGCGTTACGCATCGGGCGAGATGAAATGGCCGGTATACCCGGTCACAGAGGAGGAGTGAAATGGACGAACTGGACCTGATGCTGCTGGAACTGAAGGACACGTCCGAGCTTATGATCGATCTGGCCTACTCCTCGTTGCTGTACAACAACCGCGAGATCGCCGAGGAGGTGTTCCAAATGGAGGAAGCGCTGGACGAGATGGCCATGGAGATCCAGAAGAAGGCCATCGAAAGGGCGGTCAAGGACGCCGACCCGGACAAGGCGTTCGCGGTGATACGGCTAGCCCAGTCGGTGGAGGAGATATCCGACGCGGCCAGGCAGATCGCTGACGTGGTCCTGCGCGACAATGAGCCGCACCCGGTGATCGCGCTATCGTTGCAGGAGAGCGAATCCATCATCACCAGCGCCTCGGTGGCGGAAAGCTCCGACCTGTCCGGCTCCACGCTGGGCGATACCAAGCTGGCCAACCAGTGCGGCATGTGGGTGATCGCGATCAAACGGGGCCGCAAGTACATCTATGGGCCGGACAAGACCACACGGGTCTTCCTCGGTGACATTCTGTTCGCCCGGGGCCCGCAGGACGGAGAATCCTGCTTCCGGGACATCGTGACTGGGGCCGCCCGCCTGGGGCCTCTTTGATCCGGCCCAGGTAATCATCTGTTTTCGGATCGCCGTCCGGGAAAGGTCCGGATTCTATCCTTCATTCATTTGTAGGTCAAAACCAAGAAATACGGCAGTCCTAAAAGTTGCCATACCCGGCCGGTTCCGGATGGAGATGTAGTAGCCCCGTTCAGATTCGAACTGAAGTCGCTGCCTCCAGAGGGCGGCATGATTGACCACTACACTACGGGGCTGTGAAATGAGGGTAAAAAGTTTCAGGTCTTTAATGTTTTGGTCCCGGCTAGTTCTTCTTCTCGTGGGACTTCAGCGCTTTCAGGATGCGCTGGTACACATCCCCTATTTCGCCTTGGCCGTTGATGCGGACCAGGATCCGCTTGTCGTAGTAGTATCTGGTCAGCGGCAGCGTCTTTTCCTTGTAAACGCGGAGCCTCTCCCGGACCACCTTCTCCGAGTCGTCATTCCTCTGGATGAGGTCGGAACCGCACTTGTCGCACTTGCCGGCGACCTTGGGCGGATTGAACTCCAGGTGGAAGACGGAGTTGCACGAGGGGCACACCCGCCTCTCGGTGAGCCTTCTGACCAGGAGCTCTTCGTCGACCTCCAGGTCGATAGCCAGGTCAACGGTGATGATCTGGTCCAGCATCTTTGCCTGCTCGACCGTCCTGGGGAATCCGTCCAGGATGACCCCGCCCTTCAGCTCGGTGAGCTTCTCCTTGATCAGGTCCCCGACCAGCTGGTCCGGCACCAGTCCGCCGGATTCCATGTAGGACTTGGCCTTCAGGCCCAGCGGCGTACCGAGCTTGACCGCTTCCCGGAGCAGGTCGCCCGTGGAGATCTTGGTGAACTTTAGTTCGGCGCACAGCCTCTCGGTCTGGGTGCCCTTTCCAGATCCCGGTGGTCCAAGGAGAACGATCTTGAGGTCCATGGGCTTAGGAACGGACTTCAAATAAATAAATCATGCGAAAGCCTGACACGTCTGCCAGATGTTGTCGGCACGTCCTCCGGGCCTGCATAGCTATTTATGATTTCCCGAATGTCACGGTCCTATGATCAAGGGGAAGCATGTCGGCATCCGTCCGCTCCAGTCCGATGACGCATGGGTCCTCTTCAAATGGTTCAACGATCCGAAGGTCACGAGGGACCTGGGGGTCAGGGAACCCCGGCCATCGATCTCCCTGGACGGGGAGATGGAGCTGGTGCAGGCCAAGATCGGGAAGAGGTCCGTGCGGCCGTTCCTGATCCAGGACCTGGACCTGGATGTGCCGGCCGGCCTGGGGGAGCTGACGCACATAGACGTGAAGAACGCTTCCGCCAAGGTCTTCGTGGTGATCGGAGAACCGCACCTTTTCACCGATCGCTTCTTCTTGGAATCGCTCGGCATGGTCATGGATGTGGCGTTCCAGACCATGAACCTGCACCGGGTGGAGGTCCGGATACCGGCCTACAACGAACGGCTGATCGGCCTTTACCTTTCTTACGGTTTCGAGATGGAGGGCCGGCTCAGGCATGACCACTTCCGGCACGGGGCGTACGTCGACTCGGTCATCCTGTCCAAGATACGGACCCCGGGAGGTGCGAACTGATGCTCGAGGGCGAACTGGTGCGCCTGCTGGCCGTCGACCGGGAGAACCTTCCCAAGTTCCTCGGCTGGGTGAACGACCCGGACGTGACCCAGTACCTGATGGTGGACCCTCCCCTGGGGATGGAGCAGGAGGAGGCCTGGTTCGAGGGGCTGCGGGACCGGGAGGCCATGGTGTTCACGGTCCAGACCAAGGATGGCGAGGTTATCGGGAACTGCGGCCTGGAAAAGATATCCTGGAAGGACCGCAAGGGGACGCTCGGCATCATGATCGGTTCCAAGGCCCACTGGGACAAGGGGTATGGCACAGATGCCGTGCGCACACTGCTGCGCCTGTGCTTCAGCGAGCTGAACCTCATGCGCGTCTGCCTGATCTGCGACCAGACCAACCTCAGGGCGCAGCGCGCCTACGAGAAATGCGGCTTTAGCCGCGAAGGGGTGATGCGCTCCTTCCGATACAAGAACGGCGCGTACGTCGACGAGGTGCTCATGTCGATACTCCAGCCGGAATGGGCAGAGATGCAGAAGAGGGTTTGAGCCGGATCAGTTGTTGGCGTCCTTGATGCCGGGAGCGCCTTTCTCCAGCAGGAACTCGACGATCCGGTTGTATATCCTGGGATAGCAACCGTCCTCTCCCGACTCGAGCGAGGGGTTGTCGTTCACCTCGATCACGTAGGCGCCATCGTCGCATTCCTTGATGTCCACCCCGTACAATCCGTTGCCTATCGCCCGGGCTGCCTTCAGTCCGGTCTCGAGCACCGCGGAAGGGATCTTGGCCATGGGAACGCTCTCGGTCTTGCAATAGACCAGATGGCCGTTCACCTCCGCTTGGATCTTGAATGTCTCCGGCGGTATGATGTACTTGCAGGCATAGAGCAGTTCCCCGCCCAGCACCCCGATCCTCCAATCATACTGGCTGGATACGAACTGTTGCACCACGATCCAGTCCGAGAGCTTCATGAACCGGTTCGCGGTCTTCATGAAATCGGCCGGGTCCCGGGCCTTCTCCACCCGGGCGGAGAAGCAGGTCGAAGGCTCCTTGAGGATCAGCGGCGTCCCCCAGTTCTCGAACATCACCTGGGCGTGATCGATGGTTATGTCCTTCTTCTTCAGGAAGGCGGTCTTCGGGATCCTGACGTTGTTCTTGATCAGGTGATAGTACATGTTGACCTTGTCCGCGCATATCTGTATGGAGGCAGGGTCGTCGACCACCGGGATGTTGTGCAGGCTGGCCATCTTCGATGCCACGAAGGCCACGTTCATCGGGTCGGTGTTGGTGCGGATGAACAGTCCGTCGGTCTTCAGCAGCCGCTTGATCTCCTCAGGAAAGATGAAGTCCACACTGTGGCCCATCTCTTCCGCGGCATCGCGGCATCTCAGTAGTGCGCTCAGTTGCTCAGCATTGCTGAGGGTCTGTCTGTTGACAAAAACACCCAGGTTAGACATTTTGCTTTTCGCCTTCTGTGAACGGGGCCCATCTGCTCTGCAGGTACTCTCCGAGGAGCTGCTTCTCCCCCCTGGTGAGCTTGGAATACCTCACCGGCCCCAATGAAGAGAGTGAATACTTTCCGTCGTTCTCGATCAGTATGGCGCTGAACAGCGGGATCTTGAACAGCCGATAGACGTCGGAGATGATCTCGGCGATGCCCGGATCATCGTTCTCCACCACGTTGCCGAAAACGGAGGTGACCGCCATTATGTTGGCTCCTTCGGCCAGCTTCTGGTAGCAAAAGGGGTATTTTCCCTTGTTGGTGACATGCTTTATGACATCCTTGGCCGTCTTCTCGTCCCTTACCACGGAGAACTCCGAGGGGGTGGAGAAATAGTTCAGGCCGTAGATGACGCACGGCATGCTAGCGTACTGATAGGATATCTCCCAGTCGCTGACCTCGATGCCCGAGAGCTTGGCCTTCTCCAGGCAGATCGGGACGACATAAGCCTCGATCACCTGTCCGCTCGACGGGACGGTGCTGATGCCGCTCATCTCGCTGCTGACCGCGGTGTAGTACGCCTCGGATTTGTAGAAGTGGTTCTCGCTCACCACGTGCATGGAGTCGTCCATCGACACAGTGAATATCGAATCCTCCTTGAGGAAACGGTCCTTCCGCTCGTGAGCGGTCATCTACTGGATCACCAGAAGGTCGCCCGATAGATCAATGACCGGACCAGAACGTGGACATCCGGAGAACCATCCCCGGTTTTCATCCTTCAAGAAATCGGACCAATGCGTGCTGGTCCAGAGCTGTTCCTCGCCCCTTTGCCTGGGGGCAGGAACACGTTTATCGCTATCCCCATCGTCAGATTCATCGCCTGAGTCTTCCATTCGAACACTCTGCGGCACCCTCATGCCTGAGTGGAGCTTAAAGCCTTTTTCATTTGATTCGCTGGGTCGTAATTAATGCATTCCGGTACAGCTGCAAGCTATCGCAAGGCTTATTGTATCCGGGCCGGTCATACTGAACCGATTCGATGAAGGTCACTTTCCTCGGAACGAACGGTTGGTATGACAGCAAGACCGGGAGCACCACCTGCATTCTCATCGATACCGCGGAGTGCCACATCGTCCTTGACGCCGGTAACGGCCTCTACAAGCTGGACGAGCTGATCAAGGACGAGCTGCCGATCTATGTCTTCCTGAGCCACCCGCATCTCGACCACATATCCGGGTTCCACACCCTTAATAAGTTCAAGTTCAAGCAGGGAATGAAGATATTCGGACAGCCAGGCACCAAAGAGCTGCTCGACCGGATAATCGCCCCCCCGTTCACCGTCCCGTTCAACCTGCTGCCCTGTAAGGTAGAGGTGGAGGATGTGGCGGAAGGGCGGCACCAGACGCCGTTCTGTTTCGAATGCCGTTTCCTGGTCCACAGCACTCCCTGCTTCGGATATCGCTTCGAGGTCGACGGAAAGATATTGGCGTTCTGCACCGACACCGGTGTCTGCGAGAACGCCATCAAGCTTGGCCAGGACGCCGACCTGATGATCACCGAATGCTCGTTCAAGCCTGGAGAGTACAGTTTCATCTGGCCCCACCTGGCCCCGGAGGACGCCGTCTCCATGGCCAAGAGCGCCCACGCGAAACGCTTGGCGCTGGTGCACTTCGATGCGGCCAACTACCGGACGATAGCAGAACGGTACGAGGTGGCCGAGCTCATGAAGGACAAGTTCAAGGAGATCATCGTGGGCGAGGACGATAAGGAAATAAACATCTGACCAGTAAGGGCAATCAGCAACTATTTCTGCCCAATGGTCAATCGGTGGGGCCGTGCTCGGAAAAGAACTTCTTGATCAATTGGCATCGGTCGTCGGCCCGGAAAACCTGTCCACCAGGACCGCCGATCTTTACACTTACGGTTTCGACTCGTCGATCCATCATTCCAATGCGGAGGTGGTGGTCCGTCCCAAGACCTCCGGAGAGGTGTCTGCAATCGTCAAGCTGGCGGCCAAGCACGGGATCCCCATCACCCCCCGGGGCGGAGGGACAGGTCTGTGCGGAGGCGCCGTTCCGCTGTTCGGAGGCATCGTCATGCAGCTGACCCGGATGGACCGGATCAAGGAGCTGAGGGTCGAGGACCTGTACTGCGTCGTGGAAGCGGGCGTGGTCTACGACAAGCTCAACGAGGCGCTGGCGCCGAAAAGGTTCTTCTTCCCGACCGCTCCAGGCAGCGGAGAGGCATGCACCATCGGCGGAATGGTGGCCACGAACGCCTCCGGCATGAGGGCCATAAAATACGGCGCCACCAGGGACTACGTGCTGGGGCTGAAGGTCGTTCTGGCCAACGGAGAGGAGATGGAGGTCGGCACCCGCACTCTGAAGAACTCGTCCGGTTATCAGCTGGAACGGCTGTTCGTGGGCAGCGAGGGAACGCTGGGCATCATCACCGAGATCACCCTGAAGGTGTCTCCAAAGCCTCGGGCCTCGGCCATGACGGTGGCCGCGTTCGATACCCTGGAGGACGCCGGGAGATGCGTCTCCAAGCTCATCGCCACGCCGCTGCTCCCTTCGGCCACCGAGCTGATGGACAAGACCTGCATCCGGGCAGTCAACAAGGCCATCAATGCCGGCCTGCCGGACTGCGAGGCCCTGTGCATGATCGAAGTGGACGGGGACCCGCTGGTGGTGGACAAGGATTCCGAGTCGGTGCGGCGCGTCTGCCGGGAAACGGGGGCTTCCAGCGTCCAATACTCCAACGATCCGAAGCAGATGGCAAAGTGGACCAATGCCCGCAAGTCGGTCATGTCCGCCCTGAGCCAATACGGGGAGAGCTCGGTCTCTGTCTCTCTGGCGGACGACATGGCGGTGCCCATCTCCCGCATCCCGGAGGCGGTGGTGGCCTTCCAGCGGATTTCATCAGCGAACGGCATCATAGTCGGCACCTACGGCCATGCGGCCGACGGCAATCTGCACACCAAACTTCTGGTCGACCCCTGTTCAGAGGATTCCTGGCGTCGTGCCGAGAGAACTGTTACGGAGATATACGACACGGTCATCGCCCTCGGCGGGACCGTGACCGGCGAGCACGGCATCGGCATAACCAAGGCACCGTTCCTGAAGAAGGAGAGGCCGAACGCGCTTTCCACGATGCTGGCCATAAAGAAGGCGCTGGACCCGGAGAACATCCTCAACCCGGGCAAACTGGTCCAGTGGGAGGGCGGGATAATAACCCGGCTTCGGTATCCCTGCAAGGATCTCGAGTAAGGTCCGGTAAGAAATGGTTCGGAGGCGCGCCGTCGCTCTAGCCGATGGCGATCATTCCCCAAGCCAACAGAAGGCCGAAACCGGTGACCGCGACCATGGCGACATAGACCGGGATGCTCCAGATCGCCACCTTGTACCCGTCCAGCGGCGGTATCGGCAACAGGTTGAAACCGGCTAGGAACAGGCTCATCACCGCTATCAGGCTTAGAACTATTGTGACGTCACCGGTCGTCAAGAGCGAGGCGATCAGGAACGATCCCCCGATGGCCAGGTTGACAACGGGGCCGGCCAGGCTGATCAATCCGTTCTGTTTTTTCGTCACTCGGCCAGCGATGTAGACGGCCCCGGGCGCGGCGAAAAGGACCCCGAAGAGCGACATCATGACCGCCAGCATCAGCCCCAGCGGGTACATGCGGAACTCGGCCCAGGCGCCGTAGCGCTGAGCCACGAACTTGTGGCCAAGCTCGTGCAGGAGGAAGCCGGCCAGCACCACGAACGCCGATACTCCCAATGTTATCGGTATTGCATCATTGGCGTTCTTAAAATGCAGATCATGGGCAAGGCCTGGATTGAGGACGATGGTGAACGCGAGCGTCAATGCCGCCACACCGATCAGGATGTGTTTGATCTCGATGCGGCTGAAACGAATCTTTCCGTACCCTTCAGGGACGTAGACCGTATTATACTCAGGATACATGTTCCGCACATCCTCGAATTCTGGACGACTAGTTAAATCTTGGGCGTTAACTTCGGGTTGTAGCGATTGGCCGGCCAAATGAGGCAAAAACGGATATCTTTTAGTACGGGTGTGCGGAATAGCAGCCGTTTCCAAATGTCCCATTTCTTGCATGGCAAAGCATTGTACCGTTGGTGCGACCGATGCGGCACGCTTCTCCTGGGCGCCGCCTGCGACAGCTGCGGCTCCAGCGGCCGGGAGTTCGAAGTATCGTTGCCCGGGGACATCAGGCCGGCCATGGGCAAGGCGGCCGAAGGCGTGGCGCTCCTGCTGCGGAAGCGCTTCGGGTCCAGCGTCCCGACCGACAGCAAGCTGATCTTCCTCAACAAGGTCGCCGGCGAGGACCGCTCCGACGAGATCGTCGTCGACGGCAATATAATCGGCACCATGCGTTTCGACGTCAGGCACAAGGATTTCGCGCTGGACCTCAAGCTGGACGGCGCGCAGCAGTTGCTTCCGGTGGCCAAGAAGGGCATCGTCACGGTATCCAAACTTACCGGTCACCTCAAAGGAAAGAAGATCCCCGGCGCAGAGATCGTCGAGATCAAGGGGGAGTTCGCCGAGGGAGACCCGCTGATAATAGTGTCCGGGAACACCCTCTGCACCGGGGTGGCCAAGGTCGGATCGGACCTGGTCCGCAACGCCGAGAAAGCCATCTTGATCCGGGACGTGGGCAAGGTGGAGAAGGCCGCATTCGGCAAGCGGACCTCCAGGCAGGACTTCGTGGCCTCGAACCGGAGGTTCCTGGAAGGTCTGGAATCCAAGGGCGTCAGCGACATCAAGTCGTTCGTGGGCAACCGGGAGCTTCCGGTGTCCCTTTCATTCAGCGGCGGGAAGGATTCGCTGGCATGCTATGGCATCGCCAAGAAGGCCAAGCTCGCCATCAGCCTAATCTTCATAGACACTGGTCTGGAATTCCCCGACACGCTCGAGTACGTCCACAATTTCGTGGCCAAGCACAACGAGAAGCTCATCGAGGCCTCCGCCGGGAATGCCTTCTGGGAGCAGGTGGACACCTTCGGCCCTCCGGCCAAGGACTTCCGCTGGTGCTGCAAGGTGTGCAAGCTGGGGCCGCTGACCTCGGCGATCGAGGAGAGCTTCCCGAAAGGGACGATCACCATCGAGGGGAACCGCGGTCTGGAATCGTTCTCCCGGTCCCGCATGAACTTCGTCGAGTCCAACCCGTTCGTCCCGAACCAGACTGTGCTCAACCCGATTAAGGACTGGAGGGCGGCGGACGTCTGGGGGTACATCTGGCTCAAGGGGCTGGATTTCAATCCGCTCTACGAGCAGGACTTCGAACGCATCGGCTGCTATCTGTGCGCGTCATGCCTGGAGAGCGAGTGGAAGCGGACCTCCGAGCTGCATCCTAAACTGCACGGTGATTGGCAGGCATACCTGGACCGCTGGTCCGCCAGGGTAGGGGTTGGCCCAGAGTTCGTGAGGTACGGGCTCTGGCGGTGGAAGGTCCTTCCCCCCAAGATGAGGCAACTGGCCGATGAAGTTAACCTGAAGGTGCCGCAGGCCCGTTCCGACCGTCTGGAGCTGAAGATGACCAAGGGCGTCAGTCCCTGCGTCAGCGGCGGATATTCGATCGAGGGGGTCCTCATCGTTCCGAAGAGGAGGGACTTCTCCCGCATCGGGGAGACGCTGAAGACCGTGGGCAAGGTGAAGCTGTCGGAGGAGTTCGAGATCGCCCTGGTCAAGAACCGGGAAGGCACGGTGAAGGTCTTCGGCGGGGGCCAGGTGCTGGCCACTGCACCCACCGAAGGCGCGGCAAAGAAGCTTTTCGAGTCCGGGGTCAAGGCCATCCTCAAGGCCCAGATGTGCACCCGGTGCAACATCTGCGTGAAGAACTGCCGGCAGCACGCCATCCGGATCGAGGAAGGGCCGGTCATCATCGAGGAGCGGTGCGACCAGTGCGGAAAGTGCACCGATGCCTGCGTGGTGGCGCACTATTATGACAAGCTCGTTTCCGGAAAGGAAAGGGCCTGAAAGGCGGGGTCGCCCTGGACATCATATTATATCACTGGACCGTTTTCCCGGGGCGTAAATGAACTATGACCTGATGATCGCCGGGGCAATAGGTTTCGCTCCAGCCCTTGCACTGATGTTCTACACCCTGAAGAACTACACCTACCCAGCAGTGGAAAGGCCGTTCTTCGACGACCGCAAGGTCTTCTTCATGTTCGCGGTCGGGATCATGATCGGGGTCATTTTTGCCGCGGTCGAGTACATTTTCTCATCCACCGACGTAGGGTCGTTGATGCTTTACGCCATCCTCTTTGCGTTAGTGGAGGAGCTGGCAAAGTTCGTCATCCTGAACATGAGGCGCTTCCTCCAGAAGCTGGACACCACGTTCTACGGCGTCACCCTGGGATTGGGCATCGGTAGCACCACCGGGTTCGGGGCGGCCTTCTTCGCACTGAACGCGCTTCAGGGCCAGGCCGGTCCGCTGGACTATATCTTCCTGATCCTGCTCGCCACTCAGCTGGTGCTTCTACACGGGGCCACCACCACCACGATCGCCATCGGTTCGGCGCGGGGCAATCCCTGGCCGTTCCTGACCCAGGCGATCATGGTCCACCTGGCGGTCAACCTCCTGATGGTCCCCTACTACCTGGGCGAGGTACCTCTCGGATACATCAGCTTCGCGCTCTCGCTGGGCTTCCTGGTGATGTACTACCGGCATGTCTACGGGACCATGATACCAGACGTCGTCTCCGAAGCGCTATCAAGGATGAGACACGCATCAAAACGTTAATATCCGGAGGGTCGATTGAATGGCCGTGGAGAGCACACGACCTGGTCCAGGGCAGCCGATGTTCCCGCATCGTCCTCCCAGAAAGAGGAAAAGAGGGACGCTCAAGGCCGCGGTCGTTCTCGTTGTCGTCATAGCTATCGCGGTCATACTGATCATGCCCTCCACCCAAGACTTCCTGAGGAGGTCGCTGATCATGCCCTTCCAGGATTCCACACCGGAATGGGCTGACATCACGTTCCAGAGGACATTCACGGTCGAGGCGGACGGAGGCAGCCTGGTCAATTTCACGGTCGGGGCCATCCAGCCCCAGACCATATCCCAGGAAGGGGTCGATCTTCAGCAGGTGGAATCCTTCTCCACCGATCCGGCCCCCAATTACACGGTCCAGCACGGTTCGGCAGAGGGACTGGTCTGGGAAGGCGGCGAGTTGAGCGGGCAGGACCGATACAACATCACCCTGAACTATGAGGTGAAGGAGACCGCCAGGTCATGGAGCCTGACGCCCAGCTCATCCGGCACCATAGCCCAGATCCCGTCATCCCTGAAGAAGAACTATCTGGGCGATGAATGGAAGATCCTGGCCTCCGACCCGAGCATCGTAGCACTGTCGAAGCAGATCAACGGGAACGATACGAACGTCTACACCATCCTCAAGTCGACTTACGACTGGGTCACCGCAAACATAGCATATCCCGGTTCACCGGTGCCCGGCGAACCGAAGTCATCGGTGGAGACCCTGCAGACCCGTGTCGGCGACTGCGATGACCAGTCGAACCTGTTCCTGGGCCTGATCCGGGCCGCCGGCGTCCCCGGATGGCTCCAGCTCGGGGCGCTCTACGACCTTTCATCCAACCAGATGGAGGGCCACGCTTGGGTGCAGACCTACATACCGTACGCCAACGGGGGAGGGGTGGACGTCAACATCGATCTGGTCAACAAGGATTTCCTGGAGTGGAAGCCTTGGCTGTTCTGCGACTACACTGACAACGGGAACGCCAACGACCTGAGGAACTACTATTACACGTTCTACAGCGTCTACGATCCAAATTCATACCAGTCTGGCGGGGGGCCATCCTTCAACGACAGCTTCTCTGTGCTGTCGTACAGCCAATCTCCTAACTCGGCCAGCGCCGGTCAGATCAGTTTCGGCAACGATAATGTTCCGCTGCTTGCGGCCAAATCATAATGGCCTGAACCGGCCCGGCCTGGGTTCGTAGACGATGCCCTCGTTCAGCATGACCGAGGCGATCTTTGCTGGGTCCGCGTCGTAGCCCGCTTCCTTCAGGACCGCCCTCAGCTCCTCCAGGTCGAAACCGGATTCCGACGGGAACGAGCGTGCGATCAGCACCATGCCGTCAAAATCCAACGACTGGTTCTTGGACTTCCTCCGCTGTTCCTCGGCCGCCTGCCTGGCGACGACCACGTCCTCGCCGTAGTCCTCGATGGAGTGCTGCATCCGGGAGCTGGTCCGGCGGACCGCTTCCGCCAGTTCCTGCTCGTTCTCGGTCTGAAAATAAGTGCGCAGGCGCTCCACCTCGGAATGGAGGCCGCAGCCGGGACATTTTGAGGTTTTGACCGAGAGGTCCACCCCTCGGGCCCGATTGCATTTCGGGCAGACGACGACTCCGTACATCAGTACTCGACGAAGACCAGCGAACCAAGGCACGTGCCGTAGTGGTCCATAGGGATGGAGAGCTCCTCGACGGCGTATCTTATGGGCTTGAGCTCGATGTCCCGCAGGTTGGCCATCTCGTTCATCTTCCATTCCAGGACTTCGCGCAGGGCCTTCTTCGTGCCGTGCATGTGGCCTTCGGCCACGTACCCGCCCTGTCCGTCCTTGCGGAAGGCATAGGCGATCCCGGCGGAGATCGATCTCTCCCTCACCCCCTCTCATCTGGGCTAGGACGCAGTGCGTGATGGAACCCATCGGGAGGTCCCGCGCGGCCACCTGCTTGGCTCCCACGGGCAAGACGGATGAAACGGATACGAGATTGAGCTCGCCTATCTTCGCCTCTTTCAGGGCCTGGTCGAACGCATTGAGGTCCGAAACCTTGGAAACGGCGCACCCTGAAGTGACAAAGAATTTCTTTGGCAGTAAGTTCATAATCCGATGTAAATTTATTATGGAATTTAAGCATTTGCATAAGTGTTAGAATATTCTATTTCACTTCCAGCAGCATCAATTCCCTCTCCAACATGCGCACGTCCTTCTGATTGAGAGTCTCCTGGGACACTGGCAGCAGTAGCATCCCATCATTGACGGCGACTATGTCGTTGAGCAGTTGGACGAGCTTGAGGATCTTCGGGAAGTTGTTCTGACTGATCAGATACTCCATCCCGGATATGAGGACGACCGGCTTCGGCGACGCCTCCAGGAAGTTCTTGATCTCCCGAGTAGATCAAAGGGACATTGGTCGGTTCCCGGGCGTACTTCTTCTCCTTCTCGTATGAGAGCCACAGGTACGGGACCTGGTCCAGGCTCCATTTCTTGCGCGCCTTTTCCGGATATTCCCGGGCCATCACCATTCCCTTGTGGCCGCCCGACAGCTGGTCGATGAACAGTTCGTACGCGATGGACGGGTCGGAGACCTCCATGAGGTAGGAGTTGCCATATTCCAGGGTGATCTTCCGGTCGGTCCTTGGGCGTACCAGGGAAGGTTCTGTCGCGCAGAACGAGGCGGCAGGGGTGAGGACATGAACGCATCTCTCCGCCCCTTCCGATATGCATGACACCTCGGCGGATTCGTATTTCCGCCCGAGCAGTGAGGAGACCACCCCGGCCAGATATCCCCGGGTGAAATCCAGCGGCGTCCAGACCCGGCCTCGATCGATTCCTGGAACGAGGCCACGATCTCGTCCTCGGTTATGACATCGAGGTGTATGCGGCTGAGCCCGGTCTCGGACCATATCTGGGCCAGCACGTCCTCGGACTGCCTCAGGTCGCGGCTCCCGATCCCCATGGTCCTGATCAGGCCTACCCCTGCCCGGTAGCCGTAGCGCTCCAGCGTTTCACCGGATCTGGCACCTTCCAGCAGATCAAGCTCTTCGCGCAGGTCCTTCAGGGCCGACGCCGGCATGACGAAGAATGGCCTCGTTTCGGTCACAGAGCTCAGCCCCCCATGACCATCCTTCCCAGGTACATGAAGGCCTCTTCCACGCCCTCTCCGGTCCGGGCGCTGGTCCTCCGGAAATCCTGGCCGATTACCTTGGCTATGGGGTCCAGCGATTCCTTGCCCACCCTGGTCTGGAGGTCGCACTTGTTGATGAGCGGTATCACCGGCACCTTGCCCGCCACCCGGGAGAACTCCTGATACCAGGTGTTCAGGTCTTCCACGGTCTCCCGCCTGGTGCCGTCGCAGACCAAGAAGGCCCCGTTCGCCCCGGAGAAATAGGCGGAATGCATGGATGCCCCGTTCTTCTGTCCGAGTACGTCCCAGATCATCAAGGTCAGCTCCACGTCGCCGTAGTTCAGGACCTTCTTCGACACCTTGGCCCCGAAGGTAGAAATGTAATCGTCACTGAAAACATCCAGAACATATCGCCTGACCAGACTGGTCTTTCCGACCGCCCCGTCGCCGATCAGGCAGACCTTCCGGACGAACTGTCTCTTTTCCATGGTCCAGTTATTGTCATCCCGGTGGACGATATTAAAAGGGTTTGCCGGTGGAATCGGGGATGATAATGAGGTCACCCGCCCCACGCCGGCCTGGGAACCTGGAACCAGTTCAGCCGTAGAGGTATCATTCCTCGCCCGGTTTCTTCATCTGCTTCATGCTCTCCATGGCCGTCTTCATCTGCTGCTCGATCGCCTCCGCCTCCTTCATCAGCGGCTGCGGGTCCAGTTTGATCTCCGGAAGCATCTCTCCGATGATCTCCAGCAGGCGAGCGGCGCCCCGGGCGTCGGCATCTCCGCCTTGGCCGGACCGAGCAGGCACATCACGTCGATGTTCAAACGGTCGCCCTCGGAGAGCAGGACGCCCGATATCCCCGACACCATGCCCTCCCTCATCTCCGATATCCGATAGGTCTGGAGCATCTTCTTGGTCTTCCCGGTGGTGCCCACACCAAAGGTCCTGGTCTCCTCCGGGGTGTCCGAAGTGTTGACCCCTTCCAGGGTCATGATCGTGTCTATCCCCTTCTTTTGGCACCAATCCAGTATGATCCCGCTCAGCCCCTTTATGAGATCGGGCCGGGGCATGAACTCGGACAGGATGACCACGATCTGCTCGCATTCTCGCCGTCGCCGTCCGCATATGCGCTTGCCGGCAAAGATCCTGACCGGCGGCGAAGGGACGCCGTCGTGCAGGATGGTGTAGGGCGGGAAATCTTTGGAGATGATGGTCGCGATCCGTTCCAGCTTCATCGTCCTGACGATGTAGTTGGCCGCTATGGAACTGATAAGCCCGACGCTAGGGAACCCGACCACGGCCATAGCGTTGGTGATCTGAGCATCCTTGTACTCATGGAGGAACATTTCTTCATCCATTTGCTTGACCCGGCATAGAATTGTCACCCTAGGGTAATTAAGGGTTCGCGGCCACGATTCTCGAAAACGCGAATCCATCGGCAAAGTGATTAACTCCCTTCTCTCATCTAGGAATCGTGGCAAAAGATCAGTTGAACCTGGTTCACACTCCCGGCGGTATCCCGGTCATAGTCGAACGTCTTCCCTACTTCCGTTCCGTGGCGTTGTCGGTCAACATCGGCGTCGGTTCCCGGGACGAGCCCCAGGACCACTGTGGCATCGCGCATCTGCTGGAACACCTCATGTTCAAGGGGACCAGCGAACGCAGCACCAAGGAGATATCCGAGATCATCGAAGGGGCCGGCGGCGAGCTTAACGGCTACACCACCAAGGAGCTGACCTCTTTCCACGTCTTCTCCCTGGACGAGACGGCGGAGACCGCCCAGAACATTCTGTCGGACATGATCGTGAACCCGCTCATCGACCAGGACCATGTGGACCTGGAACGGAACGTGGTCACCCAGGAGATCAACATGATGGTGGACGAGCCCGAGGACTATTCCCGGGTATTGCTGGACCAGTCGATATGGCGCGGCCACCCGATGGCCACCCCGGAGTCGGGCGAGGTGGAGAGCGTGAAGGGGATCGAGACCGCCGACCTGCGCGAGTTCTTCACCGACAACTACCGCCCGCCGAACCTCACCATCGTCGCCTGCGGGCATGTGGACCAGAGGAAGGTGCTCAAATGGGCCAGTGCCAGCTTTGACCACCTTGAACCGGCCAAGAAGGCAAAGGCCCGGGTACCGCCGGTGACCCGCTCCTCCATCAACGTGTTCCCCCGGGAAGGCGACCAGGCCTACGTGGAGATGGGATTCCCCGGACTGGGCGCGAAGCACCCCGACCGTCATGCCGCCTGGCTGGCGTGCGGGGTCATCGGTTCCGGTACCAGTTCGCGGCTCTATCAGCGCATCCGGGAAGAGGAAGGTCTGGTGTACACCATCTTCACATTCCCGCAGATGTTCAGCGACTGTGGCCTGATCGAGACTCATTTCTCCACCGAATCGGAGAAGGCGGAGACAGTCATCCTCCACATCGCTGAAGAGCTCAAGCGCATCAAGGAGGAAGGCCTGGTGGAGGGAGAGCTGGAGCGGGCCAAGCGCTGGGTCAAGGGGACCCTGGTGCGAAAGCTGGAGAACACCGAGTCCAGGATGTACTGGCTGGGGGAGCATTACATGATGACCGGGGAGGTATCACCGCTGGGCGAGATCCTGGAAGATTTCGACCAGGTGACCGCCGATGACGTGGTACGAGTGTCGAACGAGCTGTTCAAGAGGAACCGCCTCTGTGTCGTGTTGCACGCTCCGGACGCCGAGGGAAAGCAGATAGCCAAGAACATCAAGACATTGGACTTCTGACGGCCCCTGCAAGCTTCGAACTCCAGAACAGATTTGCGACTTGAAAGTAGGGTAAAGGATCATAGTAAGTGCTGTCCGGTGCACCTTGGCCGGAAGCATACCCTTATTTAACCGGCCCTCTCAATTGAATCGGGAGGTTTGTCATGGAATCAACAATTATGGCCCTACCTATATTGCCAGGGAAGATGGAAGCAGTAAAGGCTATGTTCAAGACCGTAAGGGAAGAGAAAATGAAAGAAAACGAAAGGGTCGATAAGATCGCAGGTGTCGAGAAGGAACAGGACTTCGTCCAATCCACACCGATGGGGGACATGCTGTACATGTACATCGAATCCAAAGACATCCAGAAGACACTGGCCGCGTTCGGCTCATTGGCCGCATCAAAGGACCCCTACATCGTCTGGTTCGATGAGGAGCTGAAGAAAAACACTGGCGTGGACATCTCCCAGCCCCCTACCGTAGCCCCGCCCGAGAACGTGCTCTCATACCACAAGTCCTTCCTCTGAGTGAACTCAGAAGGTATGGCTCCGGGATAACAACAAACCCTTTCCTTATTCTTTCTTGACAGGAATCATGCTGAAGAACCGATATTCATGGTCAGATGAATTCTGTGTTCGTATCGGTAAGATGTGATAACGGGCGTTTCTCTAAGCTCCCGCGTTGGTACCATTTCTTGACATTCTTCGATCATCAAAGCCTTAGAGATCAATCGATAACAAAAGATCGGACTGGACTCTCTAGGTCCGGTGCTTGCCCTCGATGAGGTCCAGGACCGTCTGGACCGCTTCAGGCAGTGCTGCCTCGACCTCCGGGGTCATGGTGTCCCCGACGGTCCAGACGTCGTTCACCTCGACCGCCACGAAGAATATTTCCTTCGGCATGCGCTCCGGTTCCAGCTTTCGGCCAAGCTCCAATGCCGTCCCGACGTTGACCTCATGCGGGTTGGTGCCGTGGATCGTGGCGTGGAACGATTCCTCGCCCAGGACCATGACCGTGCCGGGAGCGTAGTTGGTGGTCACGATGGCATCGACCACGATGACGAGCCGATAATCGAGCATCATCTCGATGAGGTCGAGACCGCTGGTGCTGGCCTCCTCCAGGTCGACGTCCTCCAGGGACATGGTCCTCAGCCGGTCGACGATCCGGAAACCGATGGCGTCGTCGCTCACGATCGGGCTTCCGATGCCTAGCACTAGCGTCTTTGCCTTCATGCGGAGAAACTGATGGTGGGACCGGATAAAAATGTTCCTTAGGAGTATCGATGGCCTTATCCGTGCCTCCTCCGATACATCCGTATGAACCTGGAACCGCGGGCGGCGTTGGTGGTCGACGGGGCAGACCTCACATCCCATCAGCTGGAAGTGATCCAGGCCATCTACCGCCACGGCAGCCAGCGTTCCGCCGCCCGAAGCCTGGGGATAACCACGCCGGTACTGAACCGGTACGTGAGGCAGATCGAGGCCAAGATCCGGCTAAGACTGGCCGACAGTACTCCGAACGGCACGGTCCTGACTCCCGACGGAGAGAAGATCGCCCGGGAGTACGCTGCCCTGCGGCACGTCTGGCACCCTCGACTTCACCGGTCGTCGGTATGCACCATCATCACCGAGGACCTGTTCCTCTCCTCATTTCCAACGTCGACCCAGAGGGCCGGTTCGACCTGATCATCTCCGACGACCAAAGGAACCTCAGGGACTTCCATGCAGGGATGATGGACCTAGTCGTGTTGGACGACCCGCTCAATGCGTTCGACGAGAGCGAGGCGCTGTTCGAGGAGATAGGCTTCGACCGGCTGCTTCATGTGGACCGCGGTCCGAGCTATCGTGCGATTCCTTTACGGCGCGCAGCGCATCGGGTTCAAGCACCTGGAAGCTATCGGGAGAAGGTTCGAGGTGGAACGGACCGAGCGTTCCTGACCGCCCTGGCGCGATCCAATCTGAGCTTCTTCGTGAACGAGAGCCTGGCGGCCCGGAAGGGCCTGAAGATCAAGAGCGACACCGACCCCGGCTTCTCAGGCACGAGATAATGCCATCTATCGCGAAGAGCGGGCGGACATAGCTCCACTGCTTTGGAGCTCAAGAGGCAAAGGGCATTGGGGACCAACTAGGCATTACCTAAATAGGTTACACATGTAGGATTTTTCGTTCAACTTTATATACGTCGGCAAGAATCCGGATGCAGGAGATTTCAATGTCCAACATAAAGGAGCCGGATCCGGCATTCACCAAGGCGGTCATCGACGCTGGCGGAAAGACCCTGGACCTCTGCTATCAATGCGGCACCTGCACGGCCAGCTGCCCGTCTGGCAGAAAGACCGGGTTCAGGACCAGGCAGCTCATCAGGAAGGCCCAGCTGGGCCTGAAGGACGACATCCTGCCCACCGAGGATCTGTGGCTGTGCACCACCTGCTACTCGTGCGTCGAGAGATGCCCGAGAGAGGTCGAGATCACCGACATACTGACTATCATGAGGAACATGGCGGTAAGGAAGGGATACATGGCCGAGCAGCACAAGAAGATCGGCGCCTCCGATGTTGAAGACGGCAACGACCGTGCCCAGTTACCGAGGAGAACCGGGCCCTGAGGGTCAAGATGGGCCTTCCGGCGGACCCCCCAATAGCCATCTCGAACCCGAAGGCGCTCGAGGACTTCAGAACCGTCATGCGCAAGACTGGATTCGATAAGCTGGTCGGAGGTGCTTAAATGTCCGGAAAGTTCGGATTCTTCCTCGGCTGCGTCGCGCCGCTGAGATACCCCGGTATCGAGAAGGCCACCCGTGAGGTCTTCAAGGCCTTGGACTATGAGCTGGTCGAGCTGGAGGGCGCCGGATGCTGCCCCGCTCCCGGTGTGATCAAGTCCTTCGACGAGCCAACCTGGTTGGCCCTGGCCGCCCGCAACTTGGCCATCGCCGAGAAGAAGGGTGTGGACATCATGACCATCTGCAACGGATGCTACGGATCGCTGTTCGACGCGAACCACGTCCTGATGGAGCACCCGGAGAAGCTGAAGGAGGTCAACGAGATCCTGAAGGAGATCGGGCTGCACTACAGCGGCAAGACCAAGGTCAGGCACTTCGCCGAGGTACTGCACAACGAGGTAGGAATGGAGCGCGTCCAGGCCCATGTCAAGAACAAGCTGGACCTCAACGTCGCGGCCCACTACGGCTGCCACTTCATACGCCCCTCGAAGCTTAAGCACCTGGACGACCCAGAGAGGCCGGTCCTGCTGGACGAGCTGATCGAGTGGACCGGGGCGCACAGCGTCCCGTACAAGGACAAGAACATGTGCTGCGGAGCTGGCGGCGGTGTCAGGAGCAGGAACAGCGGCCTGGCCCAGGAGTTCACCCACGAGAAGCTGAAGAACATCAAGGCGGCCGGCGGTCTGTTCATCATCGATGTATGCCCGTTCTGCCACCTGCAGTTCGACCGGTCCCAGAAGGGCACCGCATACGACATCCCGGTCATCCACCTGGCTCAACTCTACGGCCTGGCCTTCGGTCTGCCGAAGTCCGACCTGGGGCTCGAGGCGCACGAGGTAAAGGTAAACCTGTGAGGATGCTGGATTGCACAAAGCCCATCTCATAGGCGTGTACACGCTGCGGGAGATGCCCGAAGAGCTGACCGGGTTCGTCAACTTCCAGGCAAAACTGGACCGGTACGAGCTCCGGTTGGACGAACGCATCGCCCTGCTGGTGATCGTCGGAACATCCTCGTACGTGCCAGTGTTCGTGGAGAGGATAACCGACCTGTCCACCGCAGAGAAGAAACTGCACGGACAGGACGCTGAGATGGACAATGTGACCAGGGAATCGCTCGAACGGGTGATCTCGGAGCTCCGGGCGCGGCCCGGGGCGTAAAACGATTTCCCAACCTCTTATTTCTGAAGGCCGCGTAACACGATTCTTTAAATAAAGACGCACAATCTTTATATATAAGTGGTACATTCCCAAAGCATCCAATTATAGAGGTATCATCATGGCTGCAACATCATCAAAGAAGACGGTTACAAAGGCCGCTTCACGTAAAGTGAAGGACCGGTGGAAGGCGAAGGAGTGGTACAAGGTTTACGCTCCGCGTATGTTCAACCAGGTCCAGCTTGGCGAGACCCCGTCCGCCGACCCGTCCAGCCTGACCGGAAGGATCATCGAGGCCACGGTCCACGACCTGACCGGCGACTTCTCCAAGATGCACGTAAAGCTGAAGTTCAAGATCACCGAGATCAACGGGTTCGACGCACAGACCGTGTTCATCGGCCAGGACCTCACCAGCGACTACATCAGGCGCCTGACCAGAAGGAAGCGCACCAAGACCGACCACGTCATCGACATCGCGACCAAGGACGGTTACATCGTCAGGGTGAAGCCCATGAGCATCACCGAGAAGAGGATCCAGGCCTCCCAAGAGACCGCCGTCAGGACCCTCATGACCAAGGAGCTCCAGACCGCCGGTGCGGAAATGACCATCTCCGACATCATCAGGAGCGTCATCTCCGGCGAGATGGCCAAGAGGCTGTCCAACGTCAGCAAGGTCGTCGTCCCCATCAAGAGGATCGAGATACGCAAGACCGAGGTGATCCAGATGGGCAGCGCACCGCAGGATGTCCCGGTCTTCGCAGCCCCGGAACCCGAGCCTGAGGCAGAGCCTGAAGCCGAGCCCGAGGCCGTTGAAGAGGTCACCGAGGCAGCGCCAGAGGCGCCAGCCGAGGAAGAGATCGCGCCGGCCGAGAAGGCCGACGAGTAAACCCCTTCGTCAAACTCTTTCAGATGCCGGGGTGGCTCAGCCTGGTGGAGCGTCGGACTCATAGGGTAAAGTGGTAATACAGACCCTTCTCCAGGGCAATCCGAAGGTCGCGGGTTCGATTCCCGTCCCCGGCACTCCCTTTCACCATTCTTCATTTTCAACATCATCCCTCAGCCTCGCTTTTCACTCGGACGGCCTATCCCAAAACAATTTATCGTGGCGGTCACGTACGAAGTTCGGTGAAAGGTTGAGGGTCATAATCTATACTGGAAAGGGCGGGGTCGGAAAAACATCGACCGCCGCTGCCACCGCCCTTCGGTCCGCGCAGATGGGATACAGGACGATCATCGTGAGCACGGATTCGGCGCATTCCCTGGCCGACTCCCTGGATTTTCCCTTGACCGGCGAGATCAGGAACGTGGAGAAGAACCTGGACGCTATCGAGGTGGACGTCCTCTTCGAGATGGAGCACAATTGGAAGGAGATCGGCAAGTACGTGTCCGATTTCCTCGAGGCCCAGGGCATGGACCCGGTCAGCGCCAAGGAGATGACGGTGTGGCCGGGCATGGAGCTGATGTCCGCCCTGTTCTATCTGGAGGAGTTCTCCAAGAACAACACCTATGATGTCGTGATCATGGACACGGCACCCACCGCCGACACGCTCCGGCTGCTCAGCTTCCCGGAGACGTCCGATTGGTACTTCGAGAAGCTGTACAAGGTCTTCCGCAACACCATCCGGCTGGCCCGCCTGACCGTGGGCAAGTTCATGAACACGCCGCTGCCCTCGAACGAGTTCTTGGACGACCTGGACAAGATCCGGACCCGGATGTCGTCGGTGAAGAAGATACTCACCGACCCGAACATCACATCCATCAGGCTGGTGGTGAACCCGGAGAAGATGGTCATCAACGAGACCAAGCGTGCGTTCACCTATCTTTGCCTTTACAACCTTACCGTCGAATGCCTGGTCATCAACCGGCTAATCCCGGAAGAGGACCGGAGCTCGTACCCGCCTGAGAAGTGGGCGGAGCAGCAGAAGTACATGGAACTGATCGAAGAATCGTTCAGCCCGCTGACGATGCTCCGTTCCAACATGTTCAAGACCGAGGTGTTCGGCCGGGACAAGCTGAACCTCCTGGCGAGCAACATCTTCGGCGATACCGATCCGACCAGGATATTCTCCACGGACAAGGCCATGACCATCTACCGGGAGGGCGGGTTCGATATCATCTCCCTGAAGCTGCCTTTCTCCAGCCGGGACGAGGTAGAACTTTATAAGGCGGCGGATGTCTTGATTGTCAAGGTAGGATGGTACAAACGTTCGGTCTCGTTGCCGTACTCGCTGGTCAAGAAGGACGCGACGAAGGCTGAGTTCAAGGACGGTAGGCTATTGATCAAGTTCGAGGAGGTCAAGTAAATATGGCTAGAAAGAAGGCAATGCCGGTCGAGGAAGAAGAGGCGAAGAAGGAGGAGGTCCCGTTTGAACAGAGCGAGAAGTGGAACGAGCCTTCGGGCGGGATGGTATCCCAGGAGGGGCTGGGCCACCTGATGAGGGCGGCTACCGAGTTCATGGGAGCGATGGACAGCATGATGCCGAAGAAGAAGGTGCCAGAAGAGGTCAAGGTCCATTACAAGGCGGCGAAGAGGGAGGTATTGCTCATGGCCCGTGCGATCCTCGACGCCAAGATCGCAGAGTGTGATGCCTCGCAGCCCAAGGAAGAAGAGCCTCGGGTAAGGCAGATTAACCTGGACTGAGCCGGACCTCCGGCCATCCAACTCTTTTCTCTTGTAGGGGCGGGTGCCCTTTCAAGGACCGAGGTCGCGGCATTCCGGGCAGCGCAGTTCGCCGGAGCTCAGCCGAAGGTCGATGGAGAACTGGCCGCAGTTCTCGCAATACCCGGTGAATATCGGCGGTTCCTTCTCCCGGCCGATCCCGCCCCGGTTCACCAACGACCATTCCCGGGTCAGCTCGATCAATGAGGGTGATATGCGGAGCACGTCGTTCTCGGTGAGCACGCCTACCAGCAGGTCCCCTTTGACCACCGGAAGCCGCCTCACGTGCATGGCCGACATCCTCCTGGCAGCTTCCGACAGCGGCTCCTTTCCTGTCGCAGTGATGAGCGGGGAGGTCATGATCTCCTTGACCTGGATCTTGGAAGGGACCTTGTTCTCGGAGACGATCTTGTTCAGGAAGTCCCTCTCGGTGACGACGCCGACCGGCAGCTCATCCTCCACGATGATCAGGCTGCCGATGTTCTCGTCCCTCATCAGGACCGCCGCCTCTTTGACCGTCATCTCAGGGCTCCCGGTGCGGGGCGATTTTGTCATCACATCCTCGACCAGTATGTCCATTGCTCCTTCGCTCATGACCATACTATTCGAGGTGTGGGATTATGAAGCTTTCCGGTCCATGGCGGCTGGCTCGCGTCCGAAC
>CAWDCQ010000090.1:0-51647 GCA_963800775.1 uncultured Methanomassiliicoccales archaeon
CTACCAGGCATAGTCGCCTTGGAAGCCTGGGATATCCGAGCCCCGGTACACAAAGCCGCCCACCACCGCCAAGCTGTCGGAGGGGAAGGCGCTGTGCGGCAACGAGATGATAGGATCGACAAGGGGTTCGCCGAGGTACCCCGTTGTGCGAGAGCACACCGCTGTCTGGTCGTTGGCATTGAGCCGGTTGAAGCAGTGCCCGTTCTCCTTTATCGGCCATCCGCAGTTCTGGCCTTTCGTGATCAGGAACACTCCTTCATAGAGGTTCTGACCCGCATTACCGACGAAATAGCTGTGGTTCCCTCCCGTATCAAAGGTGGCGAATGCTGGGTTTCGCAATCCGTATGAATATATCTCGTCCCGGCCTGGACCAGACACGAAAGGGTTGTCTGCCGGAACGCCGTAGGCAATGTTCCCGCCCGGAAGGTCTATCGTTTGCGTCACGCTGACCGTTGAATTCTGATCGACATCGATACGAAGTATTTTCCCCAGGACGTTCGACAGGTCCTGACCGTTCCCGATGTCGGAATGGCCTATGCCGACGTCGTTACCGTTCCCGCCGTCCCCCAGAGGGACATAGATATACCCGTCGGGTCCGAAGTTTATGTCGCCCCCGTTGTGGTTGGCATAGGGATTGTTCGATCTGAGGACCACCCTTTCGGACGATACGTTCGCACGGTCCGGATCGCTGGAGACCTTGAACTCGGCCAGGATATTGGTGTGGTCCCATTGGGCAGGTGCCGTCGGGTCCAGCGGGGCACTGTAATAGAGATAGAACTTCCCATTCGTTGCGAAATCGGGATGGAACGCGAAGCCCAGGAGGCCTCTCTCATCGTAAGACGGGGCTATCCCCACCATCAGGCTTGATATGTCGATGAACGGCACCTTCAGCATGGTCCCGTTGGAGGCCAAGATCCATACCTTTCCGACCTGGTCTACTATGAACAGCCTTCCCGTGCCGTCGGACGGGCTGACCGCCCTGACGGGATGCGCAAGTCCGTCCGCCACCAGTCTCAGTGTGACGTTGTTCACCGGGACCTGATTGGCCGGTGCCGAATTATTGTTAGGCGGCCGAATCACAAAAACGGATACCCCGACCCCGGCGATCACCAGGGCGGCTACCAGAACAACCACGATGATCGTTCGGCGCCGCTCAGCCTGAGTCATTCCGATAATTGACTGAATGTCCAAGTTATTTAACGCTGTCCCAATCCCATCGTGTCCTCGGCCCGATGGATATCCACCTGTATTCGGAGCCCCGCCGCACCGGCCACGGCTGACCCGTCCCATCCTATGAGAATTGGTTCCTTGGTTCAAAGACGGAATCGGCCACCCTTCTCCCCAGCAGTTCCATGGCTATCCGTCGCGCACCGTAGATGCTGTGCAGGATCCCGATGCCGTTGCATCCGAGATTGTAGAACAGGTCTGGGTTCGCGGGGTCCCGGCCGGCCAGACGCACCCCGGACCGGGTATAGCCCATGCGGCCGTCCCAGCAGGAGCTCGCCTTATCCTCAATCCCGAATATCTCGGCGGTCAGGTCGTCGATGCGGTCATGGGCCTTCTCGTCATCCAGTTTCTTCCCGGCCCCTGGCACTGCATCTGAATTGCGGACCCCCGACCATCAGGACGGCTTCTTCAGTACTGCGGCGCCAAGTGGTGGAGAATATGTACGGCTCATCGTTCGAAGGTTGCAGTTCGTGAAAGAAAAGCCCTACATTCTCATGGTCTCCGGGAGGTTCATACCCGTTCATGTAGCCAGTTATGCACTTGAGATAGTCGTCCGGGAACGAATTGGGCGTGCCGGACAGGTCCGGCAGGGCATAGCCATTGGTACAGACCACCACCCGCTTGCATTCTACCTGTCCCTTTTCGCACCCCACCAGGAGCGAGTTCCCCGAACGGACTCCCAGGGCCCTGGTCCCCTCGTGGAGCTTGAACCTTTCCGGAAAGAGCCGCAGCATCCTGTCGACCAGACCATCGCAGATGTAAGCAATGTTGGCGATGCTGGTCCGGGTCACGGCCGCAGCCCGATAATCCTCGTCCTTTGCTCCCAGCATCTCCAGTACCCTTTCCGCCGAAACACGGTTGGGGTTGATGCCTCTCTCCTTCAGAAGACAGTTCCACCCGGACCCGGCGGCCGCGTAGAGCTTGATCGGAGGATAGAGTGCGGATTGTCCCCTCGAGAATGCTTTGCCCATCGATTCGAGCGTCTCGATCGATGAGAACCCCACCACAGCACTTGTCGGATGGACCTTGGTGCTTGCCCCGGCTTCCTTTGCCAGCTGTATCAGATACCGCTTGGCCGAGAACACCTGACGGAAGGCAGCCTCTGTCAGCTCCGGCCCGAATTGTTCTGACAGGACCTCAAAACCCCCTTCGAACGCCGGTGCGACCTGGCCGGATCCATGGCCAGAAGCTCCGTGGGCTATCCTGTCGGCCTCGATCAGGGAGACGGTCATTCCGCTCCGCCTCAATATCTCGTACGCTGTGACCACACCAGCAATTCCTCCGCCCACCACGGCCACGTCCGCTATCTCATCGCCGATCAGGGGACTGATGGCCCGATCGGACATGATTTCCTTGAGCCACGGGGAGGCATGAACGCGCATGGATTTTTCATTCGAGCCGTAGGTATTTGAATCCGATTCAACGAAATGATGGGAAAGGAATCACATGAACGGATCCCTTCAGGAAATCATTCGCTGGTCCCTGCAGGACCGCCCCCCAGGACGGACCATATATTTTTGGTGATGCGGTTCGGCCTCCCAGAACCTGGACGCCGGAAGGATAAGCGTGGAGATCGTTCCTCGGAAACGACCGGACGCCTGGGCGCGGCGCTTGGAGGCCAAGGCCAAGGATTTTTGCTCCTCGGCATGATAGAATATCGATGACCGATACTGGTCGCCCGAATCGCCGCATCCCTCCTTCACCAGGACCGGATTGTGCGAGCTCCAGAAAATGTCGAGCAGCGCCTGAAATGAAGTGACCGCGGGGTCGAAGGTAACCTCCACCACCTCAATGTGGCCGGTCCCGCCGCCGCACACCTCCTCATAGGTGGGGGCCTCTTTCGACCCCCCCATGTACCCGACCCTGGTGGCCAGGACGCCGCTTGCCCCGGTGAAGGACATCTCGCTGCACCAGAAGCATCCCGCCCCGAAAGTTGCCAGCCCTTCCATCTTGATCATGCCTTGTGGCAGTTCCAGGCCATGGCAGGTACTTATCCGTGACGCCTTATCGTTCGATGACCCCGGACCCCGTTGCAGGTAACGGTCCAGTCTTTACTAGACCAGGTTCTCCGGGTTCAGCCCCTTGAGCTCTTCCACCACGAAGACCCCGTCCTTCCGGACGAGCACGTCGTCAAAGTACATCTCCCCGCCGCCCCACTGCTTGGTCTGGATCAGGACGATGTCCCAGTGGACCCGGGAATGGTTGCCGTTGGGGGCATCGTCATATGAATTCCCGGGCGTAAAGTGGATGGACCCGGCTATCTTCTCGTCAAAGAGCGTGTCCAACATGGGCTTGTTGACATAAGGGTTGAGCCCTATGGCGAACTCGCCAACATATCTGGACCCCTCGTCGGTATCGAATATCCGGTTCATGGCGGCGGTGTTCGAGGACGTGGCCTCCACTATTTTGCCGTCCTTGAAGGTCAGCCTGACATTGTCGAAGACCTTGCCATCGTACAGTGTCCTGGTGTTGTAGTGGATGACGCCATTGACCGAGTCCTTGACCGGCGCGGTGTACACCTCACCGTCGGGCAGGTTCAGTTTGCCGTCGCACTTGATCGGCGGTATCCCCTTGATGGAGAACTGGAGATCGGTGTCCGGTGCCACCAACCTGACCCGGTCGGTACGCCTCATGAGCTCGACCAGCGGCTCCATCGCCTCGGACATTCGGTCGTAGTTCAGGGTGCAGGTCTTGAAATAGAAGTCCTCGAACCCCTCGGTGGACATCTCCGCCAGCTGGGCCATCGATGGGGTCGGCCAGCGCATGACCACCCATCTCGTGCCCGGGATCCTCTGGTTGATGTGGACCGGACCCCACCAGTACTTGGTGTACAGGGCCATCTTCTCCGCCGGGACATCGGAGTTCTCGGTGACGTTGGACGACCCTCTCATCCCGATATAGACCTGGGCCCGCTTCATCTTCTCCATCTCGATCTCGCCGATCACTTTCATGGCGGCCTCGCTGGTGCCCAGGTAGAGCTTGCGCAGGACCCGGGGTGACTTTTGCGAGACCAACGGTATGCCGCCTGCCAAGTAGACCTTCTCGATGAGGACCTCGATCATCTCGTCAGGTATGTTGAAGGCCTCGATGTATACGATCTCGCCCGGCCTTATACCGGTGGAATGCCCCACTATGACATCTGAGAACCTGCCCAATCTAGGGTCGTACATGGTGGGGTGAAAAACAAATGGCGGTTATTAATAACCTGGGAGGCGCGGGCGCCGCTGCCTCAACCCTTCTTGCCCTCGACGAAATGCATCGCCCCGGAATTCATGCAATACCGTTTTCCGGTCGGCCTGGGACCGTCATCGAAAACGTGACCCAGATGGCCCCCGCAGCGCGCACATTTGACCTCCTCCCGTTCCATTCCAAAGCTTCGGTCCGTCTTGGTCTCCACATGGTCGGGGGCGATAGGCGCCCAGAAGCTTGGCCATCCGGTGCCGGAATCGAACTTGGCGTCCGATGAGAACAGGTCCAGGCCGCACCCGGCGCAGGTGTAGATGCCTTTCTTCTTGTTGTCGTGATACTTGTTATGGAATGGTGGCTCGGTGCCTCCCTCCCTCAGCATATGGTACTCCTCCGGGGTCAGAAGCTTGCGCCATTCATCATCGGTATGGGTGATCTTGTCGACCATGGGAATCGGGATTCAATCAGGCAACCACACTTATAATAAACTTATCCGCGCTGCCTGGACGTCCCTGGGATCGGGTCGTTCTTGTTCCTGAGGTGCTCAGAATAAATACCAGTGGTTGCAAGTCCGTATCGATAGCCATGGCAACAGACAAGGGACCGATATTGGTGGTAGGGGCCACGGGGCGCCAGGGAGGGTCCGTGGCGAGACACCTTCTTCTTCAGGGGTGGAAGGTCCGGGCGATGACCAGGGACAGCGATAAGGCGATCGCGAAAGGGCTGGATGGCCTGGGAGCGGAGATCATCCAGGCCGACCTGGAGGACAAGGGATCGTTGGTATCCGCGTTAAAGGGCGTCTACGGCGTCTTCGGGGTCGTTACCCCTTTCGAGAAGGGCGTGGAAGCAGAGGCGAGAGAGGGAAAGAACCTGGTGGACGCAGCGAAAGAGGCGGGGATAGGTCACTTCGTCTACAGCTCCGTGGGAGGAGCAGAAAGGAATACTGGCATCCCCCACTTCGAGAGCAAATGGAGCGTCGAGAAGCATCTGGTGGCTTCCGGGCTCCCATTCACGATCCTCAGGCCGGTCTTCCTGATGGAGAATTTTCTCAGCCCTATGAACAAGGCGGCGATCGATTCCGGAAGACTGGAATCGACCCTGGGCCCGGCCACCCCGATGCAGATGCTGGCGGTGGACGATGTCGGCGGGTTCGCGGCAACGGCCTTCGGAGACCCCGACAACTGGATGGGCAGGGCCTTGGAGATCGGTGCGGACCAAAGGACCATGCCCGAGGCCGCCGAGGCGTTCACTAAGGCTCTGGGAAGGCCGGTGAGGTACGTCAGGATCGGCCTGGAGACGGCGAGGAACGCAGACCTCAGAGCGATGCTCGAATGGTTCGAAAAAGGGGGATATGAAGCGGATATACCCGCCTTGAGACGGATCCGGCCCGACATGATGACCCTGGAGGACTGGCTGGAGAAGCACAAGCAGGCTTGGCAGGGAACGACCGGGCCATCCCGGTGAAGTCCCGGATAGACCGGGCTTATCCTTCCCGACCAGGTCCGTTCGAGCTCCTGCGAATAAACGGACCCGCCGATCAGCCGGTGACCACGAAACTTCCGTGCATCAGAGATGGATGGTAGTCGCACTGGAAGTAGTATGTTCCCGGGACCGAGGGGGCGGTGAACTGGAAGGTGGTGTTCGAAACCCCCACTACCGGGGTCCCGACGAATATCGAAGTGGTGGCTGCGGAACTGGTGTAGACAGAGAACGTGTGCGTCACCCCGGCATCCTGATTGCTGTAGTCGACCGTCACCGCGGCCCCGGCCGGCACCGTGATCTGACTGATGTTGAACGCCAGACCGTGGGCGGTTATCGCCACGACCACCGGGGCAGGCGGTACGGTCACCGTGACGTTCACCGAGCCGGTCACCGCCGGCGTCAGTGGGGTGTCGTTATTGTTGACCAGCTGGGCCCATAACTTGTGCGCTCCAGTCGTCAGGCCGGTCCACGTGAACGAGGAGTTCACGGTGGCCGAGTAGGTCCCCGGTGCGCTGAACGCCGACATGTTGGCGGTTGTCGGCGGGGTGACGTCCAGGTAATAGATCACATGACCTTCGCCCGCCACGGCGGGCTGCCCTATCTTGTCGACCAGGTTGAAGCCGGTGATCCGGAGATCCGCCGTGACGTTGGGGTCGACCGACTGTCCTTCCAGCGGCCTGACGATCCTCAACGTCGGAAGAGGAGGAGGGAGAATGGTCATGCTGACCGACGCGAACACTGCCGGACCCAGCGCGGTGTCGTTGTTATTCACCAGTTGCGCGGAGAATGTGTGCTGACCAGGGGTGAGGTTCCCCCAGAAGTATGTGGTCGAGACCGATTGCACGTACGTGCCGACGGCCGTGAGCGCGCTCACGTTCGGCGTTGTGGGCGGTGTGACATCCAGATAATAGACCAGATGACCTTCCCCGTTGACGCTGGCCTGGCCGATCTTGTCGACCAGCGAGAAGTTCGATACCTCGACGACCACCGGCAGGACCGGACCGGCGGCCGATGAGCCCGGGGCCGGGGCGGATATCGTCAGTTGCGGAGGGTTCGGCCCGTTTTGTTTGTTTCCACCCATGGTCAATGCGAATGCCGCAACCACCAATACCAGGACGATCACGATCGCCACGACAACGATTAGTCTGTTTCGGTTCATCTCAGCCACTTGTCCTCAGCTCTTTCCACCTTCGATGCTCCATCTCCTCATCCCATCATCCTGGCGTTGGGATCGGCCTGCATGGCGCCGAAGATGTTCCCTTCCGTGTCTTGGAAATATACCAGCACGCCTACTTTGGGAACATCCATTTTGGGAACGACGATCTGGCCTCCGTTGTCTATTATCTTTCTTATGGTATCGTCTATCGAAGCCACCATGATCGTGGAGATGACCGACTGAGGGAGCTGCGTTCTTGCCTGTATCGCTCCGTTGATACCTGGCTCCGAGGGCTCTCCCGCCGTGACCAGCCAGTAATCCATGTTTCCGCCTTCGTACTTCTGGTACTTCCAACCGAAAACCTTGTCGTAGAAGGTCATTGCCCTTTTCGGATCATCAGCGCTTATTTCGAAGTGCATTACCTTCGGCATGGGAAATCTCACTACCGGTTCTCGAGCCCTCTTTATTTAATGAATGCCCCACGGGAAGAGCGGGAATCAATTGGTCGGCCGTGGACCCATGCCCGGCAGGTCTCAGATAAAAAGGGAAAGGAAGCGGTTTACGACCGATCGTCCGTCTACTTCCATTCCATGGCAGTGCCCTGGAAATCCATCATGCTGCCCTGGATCTCCTCGACGGCGATGATGGAGTTCATCCAGGCATACTTTTCCGATTTTGTCATGAACGTTATGGTGAGCAGCCCTCTGACGTCCCCCTGGTGGCGCTTGGAGTGACCGGACCCCTTCCAAACTATCATTTCATTGTCCTTTGTCATGAGCATTCCATACCACTTCCCATGGGCCTTCTCGTCCATGCCGATCCAGATGGTCCCAGACCCCATGTTCATCCCGCTCGGGAACTTCCCGGCACCCATCAGCTCGGCGCTGAACGATTGTTTCATGACCACTCCGTTGGCGTCTATGGACTCAACGAAGGTGCTCATCGTTTTGCCTTTCTCATCGAACAACTTATCTCCCATTGGCATAATCATACCTCGAAAATCGCTCGGGGGCGGCCGATATTACTAATTTGTACGTCGAAACATCGGCTATCGGGAGATGGTTCAAGGAAAAGTGTGGGATCGGGGCCGAACCTACTCGCTCATTTGACGACCACCCTTACATCCCCTGCCGGCCCCCGCTTCCCAACCAGCGGACCAACCACCTTCCCAGCAGATCCAAGGATACGACAATGGGAACGACCGCGTAGAGGGCAACCCCAGCTCTCCCATGGCAATGCGGCCGTGCCAAAAGCCGCCTGCAGAAGAGGGACGTAGATCATGATCAAGAGCATCCCCACCTCAATGATGACTGCAGCCACCAGCCACCAGTTGTGTTCTACCGCCCTCCATGGCCAGGAGAAAGGGTTCGAGCGGATTATCAGCATGGTGCCGAGCTGACCAGCGATTATCCCGACGAACACAGTCGTCGTGCCCGGGAGATAACCGTACGGTCGGACAGGCTGTCCATTCCCAGGACCCATCCGTGCCGGGACCACAGATGGGGCAGAGGATAAGGGGGAACGAACCGATTACTGCTCCTAACGCCAACGTCCTACCTAATGCCGGATATGCCCGATGTGCGGGACCGGGGCGATCGCTCCATGTCATCCGGAGCGGGCGGGTCGAGGGTAAGGGACAAGGAAGGAGGTATCTCCAGAATGAGATCTATCGCCAGTATCTGGATTATGGTCAGGGAGAGGGGTGTCCGGAGCAGTATGAAGACGATGAAGGCGACCAGCTCGGCCCAGTTGTGGGCGAACACGTAGATCATGAACCTCTTCAGGTTGTGGCCCATCCTCTTTCGGCTCTAGAACTCAACTGGCCTCACAGTTCTTGATTTGTGTGTGAGAGGGCAAGAAATATTAGACCCCTAGGTGTTCAGCCCAAGCCGATAGTCGGACTCCGATAGAGTGTGATCTGTATGATATTCGATCGTATGGCGAGCGGTTTAACGAAGCATTACAAGATGGTTCTGGTGGTCTGGATAGTGGCGCTGCTGATATCCGTGCCTGCGATCCTGCAGGTCAACAGCGTGGTGGATTACCAGCAAACGCAGGGCGCCAGCGGAAATTATGAATCGGTCCAGGCCCAGAACATCATCACGAACGATTTCCAGCAATCGGTGGCGAACGGCACTTTGCTGATCGTTCTTCAAGCGAACAACATCACCGATGCCAATTCAAGGGACTTCGTCCTTGAACTGCAACAACGGATCCAGAACTCGTCCGACATCAAGTACCTCCAGGGCGTGACCACCGTCTACAGCGCGGCCGAGATGATGATGGAACAGTATGTCATGCAGCTCGGTCCGAGCATGAGGCCGGCCGAGATGCAGGTCAATCAGAGCGCATTCCTGTTGTGGGGGATTCCCGCCCTGCAGGCAACCAACTGGAACCAGTTCCATTCTGATCCGGTCGCGTACAACGCGACGGAGGCGCAGCTCATCTCGTATCTGCAGCAGCAACAGGCCGACCAGAACACCACGGCACTCGCACTGGGTTACTATCATTCCTTTGCGGCCACATGGAACAGCACCTCCGGTAATGCCAGTCTTGCCGACCCGTTCGTAAGGGCCAACTATTGCGTCAATATCGCGGCCCCTGGCTTCATAGCCGAATCGCCCTTGCCCGATTCTCAGCAGCATATGATGTTGGCAATCCTGGCCGGGTTCAATATTACGAACTTCAACAATGCAAGCAGGGTGCATTCGTTCGCACTGGGCATGGTCGGCGCCGCAGCCTCGATAGACAACATGACCTTCCTGCAGCAGGTCTACGAACTCGGGCCCTCATACGAGCCCGGGACTGTTTCTTCATTTGTCCACGCCGTTGTGGCCAATGGAACACTGGCAACCTATCCGATAAAGGTCCCGGCGCAGATCGCATCCAATTTCGTGTCATCGAACAACCGGACCATGCTGGTGATGATCACCTTCACGGTCACGTCGACATTCACAACCTCGGACGGAGATAAGCCCCTGGCCGACGACGTAGGCGTCCTGAGGGGCATCCTCAGCAACTTGAGGTCCGAGACCGGTTCGACCGTTACCACCTTTGTCACCGGGGACGCCGCCATGACCGCGGACATGCAAAGCTCTTCGACCCACGATATGGAGCTTATCATGCCGATCACCATAGCCATCATCATCGTCCTGATGGGGCTCCTTTTCCGTTCGGTGCTGGGAGAGTTCCTGCCCCTGGGCGCTGTGGGAGTGGCCCTTGGCATCAGTGAAGCGCTCGTGTTCGTGATCGGCTCGACGGTGGCACAGATCAACTCCACGACCCTTACGATGCTGTTCTCGATACTCATTGGTGTGGGGACGGATTACTCTGTCTTCATAATCATGCGTTACCGGGAGGAAAGGATCAAAGGATCGACAAGGGAACAAGCGGTCCACACCTCGGTCGCATGGGCCGGTGAATCCATAGTCACCAGCGGCGCGACGGTCATGATCGCGTTCTTCGCCATGGCCATATCCTCCTTCGCAATGGTTCAGACCATGGGCCTGGTCCTCGGCGTGTCCATAGTGGTCGCATTGCTGGTGGCCCTTACCCTGATACCGGCCATCCTGATGCTCCTCGGGAACAGGATCTTCTGGCCCACCACTGGACAGAGATGGAAGAGGTTCGCGGAGAAGGTTATGGAGAAGAAGAGGACCGGCAACCATGGATACTTCCATAGGGCAGCGTCCTTTGCCGTCAAACACGCCAAGGTGATCGTGGTGGCGTCGATCGTGGTGTCCATACCCACAACCTATCTTTTCATCACCACCGAGACCAATTTCGACTTCATCGACAGCATGGGCTCCCCGGAAAGCATCCAGGGAATGAACGCCATGACCGCGGACTTCGGGGCGGGCCGCATCATGCCCACGCAGGTCGTGATCACTGGTGACGCCCAGGTCTATAACGGATCGGGCTTCAACATCACCTATCTGAACGCCATCGATAACCTGACCGCCTCGATAGCGGCCGATCCAGTGGTGCAGCAGGTCACCGGGATCACCAGACCCTATGGCCAACTGGTCGATTACAGCAATCTGAGCTCGGTATCGGCGGAAGTACGGCAGCAAATGCTGCAGTCCCTGGGAAGCGACGACCGGACCGTTCTCCTGACGGTCGTGCTCAAGCAGCAGCCCGAGAGCGCCGCGGCGGTGAACTTCATCCCTACGCTCAGAGGTGAACTGGCCTCCGTCAAACTTCACCAGCCCGCCCTGGCCGGATCGACCATATTGGTGGGTGGTTCGACCGCTTCCACCTATGACCTGAGCATCGCCATCTCCGGTCAGTTCAACAATATCGAACTGCTTGTGGTCATAGGCATATTCGTTGTGCTGATGATCGTCCTGGGATCGCTGTTGTTGCCAGCGTTCGCGATCCTGTCCATCGCCATGAGCATCTCCTGGTCGTTCGCGGCAACGGTCCTGGTGTTCGGGGTCTGGCTGGGAAAACCGATCCTGTTCCTCATCCCGCTGATACTTTTCGTCATGCTGATGGGCCTTGGAATGGATTACAATGTGTTCATCCTGACCAGGATACGGGAAGAGGTGCACAAGGGCAAGCAGACCAAGGAAGCGGTCATCGACGCGGTGGATTGGACCGGTGGCATAATCTCCGCCTTGGCGTTGATAATGGCCGGTGCCTTCGGTTCGCTGATGCTGTCAAGCAACACCATGCTCCAGGAGTTCGGTTTCGCCCTCACCGTGGCCATCCTTCTCGACGCCATGGTGGTCAGGACCTACATCGTGCCTGCGGCGATGGTGCTCATGGGGAAGAAAGCCTGGTGGGCACCAGGCAGACTGCAGAGGGAAGGCCGGAAGGAAAAGGAGAAGGATGAGTGAGGGCCGGAAACACCGGAGGCGAACGGACCGGGAAGGACTGGCCTATTGCCAGTCCTCGGTCTGCCCGGGCCGGCTCTTGGTCAGCCCCTTGCCGGAAAGAAACTCGTAGGCAGATATCGCGGCCACCGCACCCTGCCCGACGGAGACAGAAATCTGCTTTTCGTCCACATCGGTCACGTCGCCGGCGACGAACAGGCCTGGCGTCTTGGTCGACTGGTCCTTGTTGGCTAGGACCTCACCGATCTCGTTCATTTCCGCCAGTCCCCGGATGGGGAGGAATTCGGGCTGAGCCCGATCTCCAGGAACACGCCGTCCACCAGCAGGTCCGATGCGTCCTTGCCCTCTGGAGATGAAATCCTCACCCCGAGGAGGCGCTCCGTCCCAAGGAACGATTCCACCACCTTTGGGGCGTGCACCTTGACCTTCTTCGAACCGAGGACCTGACTTACCAGCAGCTCATCGGCCGTGAAATCGGTCCTCCGGTGCACCAGGTGCACCTCGCGGGCGAAACGGACCAGGTCCCGGGCGGAGGTGAAGGCGGAGTTGCCTCCCCCGATCACCGCCACCTTCTTGTCCTGATAGAGCGGCGCGTCGCAGTTGGCGCAGAAGCCGATCCCCTTGCCTATGAAACGCTCCTCGTTGGCCACGCCCAGCCTTCGGTATTCCTTGCCGGCGCAGTAGATCACCGCGTTTCCTTTGAACCGGCGGCCGTCCTCGGTCGTCACCCCGAACGCATCCCCTTCCCTACGGACATCGATGATGGAACTGCCGAAGGCCTCGGCGACCGGATATCTTTCCATATGGTCGCGGAACACCTCGGTCAGGTCACCACCGCTGACAGACGGGAATCCCAGGTAGTTGTCCACCTTCCCGGTGTAGGTCATCTGGCCGCCCACCTTGGCCGCGACCATCGCCACGTCCAGCCCCTTGCGCGCGGCGTAAAGGGCCGCTGACATGGCGGCCGGCCCGGCGCCGACAATGACCACCTCGTAGATGTGGGAGGGGTCCACCTTCTTTGCCTTCCTGGTACCCTGGGACTCCCGTATCATCTCGTCCAACTGCTCGTAGGCGTCCGGGTCCACCGCCTTTAGCGTCTCCAGGTATAGGGTGGCCGCGGGCACCGCCCCGTCGATCGAATTGGTCTCATTGATGACCGTCTTGGGAACGCCGTAAACGTCGTACCTCTGGACCAGCTCCGGGAACTCTGACGATTCCACCATGTCCGAGGTGATTCGGTCGTTCACAAAGGCGAACTGGTGGGCCAGATGGACCATTTTGGGACAGTAGGGACAGGTCAGTGTGACGATGACCTGGATGTGCACATCCTTGTCGATCCGCTTCACCATGTCCTCCATTTCGGGGGCCATGCCGGAACGTCCGGTGGACGCCATCATCAACGCGGAGAGCAGGGAAGGGAACTCATAGGCGAGCGTGACACCGTAGAACCGGATCCCGTTCTCCTTCTCGCCCATGACCAGAGTGGCGGGGGCCTTGTCCACCTTGTATCTGGCGGCCAGCTCCTTGTCATCCTCCAACCGGTGGACCTCCAGGGTGATCCTTTTCGACAGCGCCGCCAATTCCTGTAGCAGCTGGGTCTGAGCGGAGCAATTGGGGCAGTCGGTGCTTTTCGTGAAAAGGATAACCCGGACCGGACCGGTCAGGCCCTGAAGGACCTGGAGAAGTTCGGCCTTGGTCTTCTTATCGAAAATGCTAGTAACCTTTTCCTCGGCCGTAGAACCTCACCTATGGTGATTTGATTGAGGGACATAGGCCAAATATCTTCCTGCTCGGACGCCGCAAGTTCGCGGAAGGACCGGGAGTTTTCGCCTATGAAGCGGCCTACACCCCGCCTTCCACCGCCAGCACGTTCTCTCCTATGCCGATCCTCCGGCTGTCGACCTTGACGATGGTCGCTGGCAACACCCCGTCCAGCTCCCTTTCGCCTACGATCTGGACCTTGATGGGGGCGGTCCCGCCGTCGGAATACCGGGCCAGCATCATCGCGGCCTCCTTCATCGTCTCCGGGTCATGACCTTCCACCAGGCAGGAGGGCCCTTTCACATCCATCGGCTCCAGCAGTTCCGTCTCCCCGTCCAGGAAGCTGTTCAACAGCTTGTTCTCCCGTTCGTTCCGCCCTATGATGATCTTATGCCCGTTGACCCGGAAATGCCTGCCCACCTTTAGGATGGCGACGTCCCTCATCGTCAATCGATCCGGGTCGTGCACCAGCATATCGCTTAGCTTTGCAGAGAACTCTTTGGAAGTGAGAAGGCAACCGCCTGCCGGACAAGGGTAGTCCGCTATGCCGTTCAGCTCCGCCAATGCTATCTGTTCCTTCCTCCCCCTGCCAGAGATGGAAAGGAGTTTTTCCCGGTCAATCCACCCCATCCGCTCGGCCTCGGTGGGAGGGAACAGCTTGGCGGACAACGGTCTCAGAAGTTTACCCTCGAGGCCGGTCTCGCGATCGATCAGTTCCAGCGCTTTTCGGTGCTGGCTCATCGGTCTTTGACCCAGGACCTCTCCCGTGAACAGGAACTTGGCATCGATCTCGTCGGCTATGGTCCTGGCCTTTTTCAGCATGTAAATGCGACAGTCGATGCAGACGTTCATCCCCGAACCTCGGCCGTACTGGGGGTGCTTGACCAGCTCCAGGTACTCGACCCCTTTGGCGACATTGATCAGCTCTATCCCGAGCTCCTGGGAGATCTTGGCGGCATGGCATTTCCCGCCGGAATCGCAATTGCAGAAGGGGGAGGTGAACTTCAGGGCCACGACCTCGATCCCCTGGTCCATGACCAGCTTTGTCGCCAGGGAGCTGTCGAGACCGCCAGATAAGAGGGATATCGCACGCATAACAATTGTTAATTGTTCGCTCCATTAAGTAATTATCGATTCTGCCCGTAAACCGGGGAGAACGGAAACGTCAGGGTTCCGCCAGAACGGCATACGGCCGTCCTGAGGTCCTGCGTCATGCTCGGAACTTTAACCTTGGAAATGCATAATCTACGGAGATGTCGTCCGAATTAAACAATGACCGGGAAGACCTGGAAAAGAAGGTCAAGGACTGGCTTGTCGAGACCGGGGTGTACCGGGACAAGGTCCCGGACGAGAACGCGAATTGGCACTACATGGTGGAGATCGGTCCCGCGGCGGTGCTGGACATCGCGCAACCAAAAGGCAAGGAGGACATGGTCATCATCGCTTCCGGGATCACCCTCAGCAAGCAGCACTACGACCTGCTCAGAGGTCTCTCGAAATCGAAACGGGACGATCTTCTCTGGGACATGCGCTTCCGCCTGCTCTTCCAGCCGTGCGATTTTGCCATGTTCCCGAACGAGTCGGACCCGCAGACGTTCCAGTTCACCCGCGGACTGTTTCAGGACGGCCTGAACAAACAGCTGCTGATGGATTCGCTGGCGATGGTCCACCGGTGCAAGGTGTTCGTGAACTGGAAGATGATCCAGATGTTCGGCGACAACCCGAAGAGCGTCGATCCCGGCATCTATCAGTGAACCGGTTCCTGGGGCAATAAAAAGGTCCGTTCACGGACCGTTCACTTCTCGAATTGGCGGGAAATGGACCCTTTGACCGCCTCGTGTTTCGAAAGCGTGGCCTCAAGGACCTGATCGAAAACCCCCGGAAGCTCCCGGTCCAGGACATCCAGCCCCTGCTCCGAGATCCCGCCCTTGGTCGCCACCTTGAATTTCAATTCTTCGATGGTGATCCCTCCGGAAGAAAGCGTCAAGGCAGTTCCCAACAGCGTCTCGACCATCATCCTTCTGGCGGTCCTCTCTTCCAGGTCACTGTGCCTGACCCCGGCCTCGGCGAACCTCTGCACGATGTCCGCTATGAAGGCGGGAGCGCAGCTTGTGAGGTCGGCGGCCACCTCGAACTGTTCCTCCCTTACGATCTGGACCATTCCCACCCTGGAGAACATCACCTCCAGCGCCCGTGCCGACTCAGCGTCCACCTTGCTGTTGTGGCAGATCAGCGTGACGCCGTGCCCCGTACCCATGGTCATGGATGGTATGGCCTTGGTTATCTTGCCCGGAAAGGCCAGCTCCAGGTTCTTGATCTGAAGACCGCCGTTGATGGTGACGATGTGGGCCTCGGGACTGAGGTGGGGAAGCAACTCCTCCAGTATCCCTTTCACATCACCCGTCCTTACGCATATGAAGATGATGCTGGCGGCGGCCACATCCGTGCATCTCCCAGCTAATGTCACCCCTGGACGGGCTGCCTTTAGGTCGTCCATTCTTCCTGCGGTCCGGCTGGTCACGATGACCTCACGGTCGGCCAACGCGCCCTTGTCCAGAAATCCGTTCAGTAGCGTGCTGCCCATGTTGCCGTATCCCACGAAGCCGACCTTCATGGTTCATCCCCATTGAAAAGGTTCGATTTGAAACAGTCGAGCAGTTCCGCGACGTGCCGGACCATCTTGAAGCTGACCTGCCAGTTCTCCAGTCCCTTCCGTCAGCGGCCTGCATCTCCAAGACGTCCTGCCATTGGCCGACGGGACGCGGAATCGCGGCGCGTCGTAAAGAGAGTAGCACTGGATGATTACGCGTTTCCCTTCGGGATGTGCTCTGATATCTCGGTGAAATGATGCATGACCCTTCGAAGTATGAGACTTCGTCCAGTGCCAGAACGCATATCCCTCCGCGGGCATTGAATGGCCAGCAGCTGATGCATCATATCATCTGACCGCTGGAAGAAGTGAATTATACTATCTCCTGTCAATTGAACCCCCATGACCAGGAAGACCCGCACAATCGTCCAAAACGTGATGATCCCAGCCGATCCCGACGAGGTCTATGATGCGTTCATGGACCCAGAGAAACATTCCGACTTCACACAGACCCAGACCACTGGCAGCCAAGAGGTGGGGGGAGAGGTCTCCGCCAGCGACGGCTACATCACGGCAAAGAACATCGAGCTCAAGAAGGGCAAGAAGATCGTGCAAGAGTGGACCACATCGGAATGGCCAGAGGGTTACGGGCCGTCGATACTGGAGATCGATCTGAAGAAGGTGGATGGGGGGACCGAGCTCATCATGACCCATTCGAATGTGCCAGATGAACAGGCTGACGACTACGCTGAGGGGTGGATGGATTTCTACTGGAATCCTCTAGTGAAGTACTTCCAGCAGGCCAAGGAGGACAAGGCTTAGTATCTGACAGGATCACTGCTTGGGGACGAAGTCCCGACCCACCTCGAACGCCTTTGCCACCGCCGGTCCGATCGACAGGTATGGGCCGCCCGGGAAGCTGTACATCAGTGGCCTAAGACCTTCCATGTCCGCCTTCCCATCCTTGACCAACCTCTTATCCACGTGAAGCTGGACCACCTCACCGATGACCATGTCCGTGCCCGGGAACTCTATGATCTTCACCAGCCGGCATTCGGCGCTGACCGGACATTCACCGGCCAACGGTGCGGTTCCCAAAGTTCCGAACGAGACGTCGAAGACCTTCGATTTGTCGACCCCGTTCCCCGAGTTCAATCCGCAATAGTCCACGGCCGCGGCACTGGCTTCGTTTGGGATGTTGAGGCTGAAGGTGCCGTTCGCTTCAATGCCGTCCTTCGTGAACCGGTCCTTCCCCAGTACCACTGCGACCATGGGCGGCTCGTCATCCAATACGGTGAACCAGGCCACCGCGCAGAAGTTCGCCCTGCCCTTGACCATGGCACCCACCAAGCACACCGGCATTGCCATCGGAGGGGCATGTTTCCCGATCTCCACCTTTTCCATTGGTATCGTCAAGGGAATGGACCAACCGCGAAATATCATTTGTCATTGAACGGGTCGGCCCTGAACCGGAAATGCCCGGATGCATGAACCGAACGCGCTGAACGGTCGAGATTGGTTTATTAGCCTGAGCCTCGAATCGATTGAACGGGAGAAACATGGCTGAAGAAAGGAAGGTCATCAGATCATCGAAGGGAAACCCCACCTCGGACGGGGCCGGTGTTCGATTGAAAAGAGCGTTCGGGCCAGAACAGGTGGACCTGTTGGATCCGTTCCTTCTGCTCGACCACTTCGGATCGAACAACCCGGACGACTACATGGCCGGATTCCCGATGCACCCTCATCGAGGGATGGAGACGATCACCTACATGCTGCGGGGAAGCGTGGAGCACCGGGACAGCACCGGAAGGAAGGGATTGATCAAGGCCGGAGATATCCAATGGATGACCGCGGGGAGCGGGATCATGCACCAGGAGATGCCCCAGCGCTCGGACGATGGTGTGAGCGGGTTCCAGCTCTGGGTGAACCTGCCCCGGGCGCAGAAGATGATGGAGCCGCGTTACCGGGACGTGACAAGGGAGATGATACCGGAGATCGATGCCGGGAACGGCGCGAAGGTGAAGGTGGTCGCCGGTAACGTCAATGGAATGTCTGGCCCAGTCAAGGACCTGGTCGTGCCGGTGGAGTACCTGGACGTGACCTTGCATGAAGGAGGGCACATCGATCGGGAGATTCCCTCGGAACACCATGCGTTCGCCTATGTGTTCGAGGGCAGCGCCCGATTCGGCCAGGGACCATTCCTGGAAAAGGAGCATCTGGCGATCTTCGGCAAAGGTGACAGCGTTACCGCAGAGGGGGGCCAGGACGGTGCCCGTTTCCTTCTGGTGTCGGGAAGACCGATCAAAGAACCGATCGCCTGGGGAGGCCCCGTCGTGATGAACACCGAGGAGGAGCTGCAGGCCGCTTTCCGGGAGATCGACAGCGGCACTTTCATCAAATCGGCAACGACGGTACGGGCGGGAAGATAAAGGCAAGGAAGTCAGTCAGGCTGCGGCGCGATATGAACGGAAGAAAGGAAGGGAGAATGCCCTCAGTGTTCATCGGGCATGGTTCGCCCATGAACGCCATCGAAGAGAACAGTTACACCAAGAGCCTTGGCAAGCTTGGGCGAGACCTTCCGACGCCGGAGGCGATCCTGGTCGTGTCTGCCCATTGGCTGACCAAGGGCACCTCCGTTTGCTGCCTGGAAAGACCGGAAACGATTCACGACTTCTACGGATTCCCGAAAGAGCTCTACCGGGTGGAGTACCCGGCCCCCGGCGCTCCTGCCCAGGCCAAGATGCTGAGCGGACTTTCCCCGAACCAGGTGCGCTGTGACCTTGCCTGGGGCCTGGACCACGCTTCCTGGGCGGTCCTGCGGCACATCTATCCGAACGCCGATATTCCCGTCTTCGAGCTCAGTCTGGACTATTTCCCGGGGACGTTCGACGAGAAGCCAGTCCGTTACCACTACGAGCTGGCCAGGAAATTGGCGAAGATCAGGGACCAGGGCGTGCTGGTGCTGGGGTCGGGCAACGCCGTCCATAATCTGCGGATGGTAGATTTCCAGAATGTGGACGCAGTGCCGTTCGACTGGGCCAAGGCCTTCGATGATGAGCTGAAGAGGGCGTTGTTGTCGGGCGATGACGCTGCGCTGATCGATTACCGGGCCATGCCCGGAGGCGACCTGGCCGTGCCGACCCTAGACCACTATCTCCCCATGATCTACGCTCTGGGCATGAAACAGCCGGGAGAAGCCCTGGAGTTCGTGCATGAAGGATTCCAGAACAAATCCATATCGATGCGCTCGTTCATCATCAGATGATGCGGAAGAGTACACCGCTGGCCGGCACCTCCCAGGTTCGAGCTCTCGCCTGAACGATAAGGTTTGTCTTGTTGCAGCTTGCCATATACCTGCATCCCCTCAGGGAGGCAACGAGCTGGTCGGACGATATGTTGCTGCGATCACACCTTTGTCGGTCGTTTTGGTGCTGATGAGCTTCAGAGATGCGTGGGGAACGCCTTCGGCAAATAGACGCCGCCCTTCCCCCAGGATCAGCGGATGGATCAGGAGAGAATACTCGTCTATCAGATTGCTAGCCATTAAGGACCGTATCAGCTCCCCGCTGCCCATTATCACCAGGTCCTTCTTCTGTTCCTCCTTGAGCTTGGCGACCTTCTCTGCCACATCGGCATCGAGAAGCGTAGAATTACCCCAGGGCAGCGGCTCCTTCAGCGTTCTGGATACCACGTACTTTTGGATGTTGTCCATAAACTCTGAGAACTCCCCCTTTTGCAAGTGCCAGGCCCTGTAAAAGTCCTCGTAGGTCCACCGGCCCAGCAACAACCCCCCGACGTTCGCCATGGCGTCCCCGGCCGAAGCCATCGCTGCATATGGCGCGGCCCAGCCACCTTGCGTGAAACCGCCTCGGGTGTCCTCTTCAGGACGAGCAGGCGACTGTATCACTCCATCCAATGTCAGATTCATGAAGACGATGACCTTGCCCATATTTCATACCGGTATCATTCAGGGAACGCCCAGGGTTAAAAAACTATTGAATCGTCGAGAAGGATAATAATCTACTCCGAGCCGAGGACTTCAGGCCATACGAGCGCCCCGATCCAGCGCATCAAGAGGGATGGCAGACATTTCATGTCACCGAAAACACCGCATCGGAAGATCGCCCTGATCTGGCCAGACCCAACCACGGAACGGCTCGGCATCACCAAGCCGTTCAGATTCCGTTTGGAAAGTTCTATGGGATGAGGTGTGCGGAGGCCTCGCATTCGATCTGGTGTCGCTGGCTAGAAAATAATACAGTTGCCAGAAATTAGCCTGCAAAGGGGTCAGGTTTTATTAACCAGGTGCTCAGGTGATTAGACAGCATAAGCAAAAGCGGAGCTGGATGACATGGAATCGTTCACATTACTGGCGATCAATTGGAAAGGTCTCGTGCTGCGGGGAGTATTGGCCGTGATCCTCGGTTTGATCATGGTATTGCTGCCTGGACCCACGCTGATCGCGGTCACGGTCCTGATCGGCATATTCGTCCTGATGCTGGGCCTCATAGGGTTGGCAATGTTCCTTTCACTGAGGGGGAAAGGTAACGGGATCTTCTTGCTGATCGAAGGCGTCCTGGGGATCGCGTTCGGCGTTGTGACCATCATATGGCCCAACATCACAGCGCTCTTGCTCATCCTGCTCCTAGGGGTTTGGTTCCTGATCGAGGGCCTGGTCCAGGTGTATGCGGGTCTGGCCATGCCAAGCAAAGCGGCTGTGAGGGCGCTGTTCACGGTTTCCGGTATCTTCAGCATCGTCGTCGGACTTATCTTCATCCTGGCTCCTGGCGATGGGGCGATCGCCCTGATCTGGCTGATAGGGGTCTTCGTCATTATCTATGGTATCCTGAGCATAAGCTACGGATTGCTCTACCGTTCCTATTACCGATTGGAAAGAATGTCGTGATGGACCAGGAGCCGATGGACCGACTGGATCATATCTCGCGGGTCATCATGTGATCATAGACCCAGAAACCGTGCTTCCGATAGAACTCGATGGTGGGCTCGTTCCTGGCCGACGTCCTCAACTCCACTCTGCTTATGCCTATAGACCGGAGCCATTCCATCGACCCCTCCAGCAGGCCACCGCCTGTACCACCTCGTCTGCAGTCCTCTTTAACGGCCAGGTCGGAAATGATCCCTATCGCCTGTTCCGTGAAAACCGGGGGACGGCGATGAACATAGCAGAGGCAATAGCCAAGCAAACAATCCCCTTCTACTGCTACCAGCACCAACGAATCGACCCGGGACATATGCTCCGCAATGTATGCGGCGAATTGGATCTGCCCTCCTTCCACCGTCCCGTAGTAAGGGTCGATGCGCTGGTGGTACTCCATGAACTCCTTCCACACTTCCATTATCTGGCCCATGTGCGATGTGTTTGCCCGGATTATCCTCAAGAGCAGCCTGGCCGCTCCTAGGCACGCCGACGGTATTTCTATGCACCGCTGCACTGGCGTTTGATGCGTGAGAAAGCGCCTCTGATGAACCATTAAATGATCGGGGGTCCGTCCTCGAACGGCAATCGATCGGCCAGATATCGGCTCGGTGATGGATTGATCCGATTCGCGACCGATTACGACCATCGTTCCCCGGGAAGAGAGCAAACTCTTTCAACGACCGGGTGCCATGAATTTAGCATGATGAACTGGAGAAGTCCGGGCCTGGCTTTGTTGTTGGGAGCTTTGGAGTTGCTGTTCCTCGAGAAGCTTGCGGAGATCCTCTATCCCGGTTACAGTGTTTCCCAGAACGTCATCAGCGATCTGGGTGTTGGCCCGGAACCAAGTCGCGCGATATTCACCATCGGCCTCATTGTGTTTGGCGTTTTCGTCCTTATCTCCGCCTATCTGCGTGGAAGCCCGAGAAGCGTCATTACGATCCTGTTCATCCTATCCGGCGTGGGCGCGATCGGGGTCGCCGTCTTCAATGAGAATCTAAGAGGCGTGCACCTGCTGTTCGCCGGACTCGCCTTTGGCATGGGATGCCTGACGGCAATAGTCTCCTCCAGGACCATCAAATCGCCGCTCTCGGTGATCTTCGCCACGCTTGGAGTCATCGGCCTGGTGGCGTTGGTCCTGCAGACGACCAAGACCTTCCTCGGCCTGGGGGTCGGCGGGATGGAGAGAATGATATTCTATCCCTCCATCCTGTGGGCACTTGCCTATGGAGTGTACCTGTTGGCTGATGAGCAATGCCTTACGAAGGCAGCGCAGTCCTGACGATGCGCGCGATCATGACGGTCGACGATGGGGCGTTCCACGATCCGCCTGAGCAGTGCGCATCTCTGAGTGCTGGTCTTCATGGCGTAGGCCCGTAGCAAGCCGGCGGTCGGCCAAATATGGGACTGCTGATGGACGGCATTTTCTATCCCCCCTGAAACCGTCGATTTGGTAAAGATTCATTCACTGGAACATATGTCAGAGCCAACGCTTATCAACTCCTGGGCACATTGAACAGCATGATCAATTGGAGGAGCCCGGGCCTCTTGCTGGTCTTGGGATCCTTAGAGCTTCTGTTCCTTGAGCAACTTGCAGAGATCCTGTACCCAGGCTACAGCGTCTCTCTCAACTATATCAGCGACCTTGGTGTGGGGCCGGAGCCCAGCCGAACGATCTTCACTGTCGGCATCATCGTCTTTGGGGTGTTCGTCACCACTTCTGTTTACCTGCGTGGAGGCCCAGCTTGGGAGGTGCCCATCCTGGTCGCCCTGTCCGGTGCCGGGACCATCGGGGTGGGGGTTTTCAATGAGAACTGGGGGACCGTCCATCTGGTGTTCGCTGCACTGGCGTTCGGGATGGGTTGCCTGGCGGCCCTGGTCTCCTCACGCACTGTCAGACTGCCGCTATCGGCGGTGTTCGCTACGCTCGGGATCATAGGTTTAGTGGCCTTGGGATTGCAGGCCTCAGGCACGTTCCTTGGGCTTGGAGTGGGCGGGATGGAACGGATGATCTACTATCCAGCAATCATCTGGGTGATGATCTACGGGGTATACTTGATGTCCATCGAGAAGTGCGTGAAGCAGATCAATGCCTGACGCATTGGTCATCTGATTGGCCGGTCCTTGACACCTGGCCCGTTTTGCGCCTATGGAATAATTGTCGACCTTTCTCTCTTTTGAAGCGTCGTGGCCGGTGAGGTCAACCTTTAATAACTGAGAGCACGGCTAGATGAATCCATGGACCCGGAACCTAGGCGGATAATCGGAGTGGTCATTGGGGCGTTGATCATACTTCTCCTGGGCGTGTTCCTGATAGAGATCATCCTCTACCCTTCCAATTTCTTTCAGAACGACGGCACGTACTACTTTCCTTGGTGGATCCTGGGATTCATCTTCATTCTGCTGGTGGTCGGGTTCATCTCCCGCGTGTTGTTCTGGACGTTCATAGGCTACGATCGAAGCGGCCGCGATTACAACATGTACCGTCACTGGCATGGACGGTACTGGGAATATCCCGAGAAAGGTGCAGAGCATATCCTGGATGAACGTTACGCCAAGGGTGAGATAACCAGGGAGCAGTACCAGCAGATGCGCGACGATATCCTGAAGGGCAAACAGGGCGGCGTACCCTGAAAGGTTACCTCGACCACGGCTGAAAATATTTTATCGATGTCAGATCAGCCTCAGCTTGATCCCTAACTTGTCGGAAAGATTTGCCAGGTCCTGGACTACGTAGTAGAAGGCCATCCAGGACCACTTCCCCCAGCGGTGCAGACCTTCTTTCTTGATAAGCGGAATCTCCCGGTTCTTGTCCGATGGTTCCTTGCCGAACAGCAGAAGACCGAACACGTCCGCAGACCAGACGTCTATTGGGAATCCGCCATGAGGATTGATGATGTCCGCGGAATAGTCTCCAATGCCTGGTAGCTCAAGAAGCATCCTCTTCGCCGTTTCCGGAGCCATCTTTTCCAGCTCTTCGATGCTGGGGAACAGCTCGCCATCGATCTTCTTGGCTAGCTTGACCACGTTCTTCGCGCGGTAACCCATGTTGCAGGTCTTCGCCAGGACCTCTGGAGTCACGGAAGAGAGCGAGCCGGGCCGGGGCCATGTGCTCACCGTTTTGCCGTCGAACTCTGCCACATCCCCGTAATTCTTCAGGAGGCATTCCATCATCTGGTTGCTCCGGGTTATGGTGGTCATCTGCAACGTTATCGCCAGCAGTGCGTCTGGAAATATCGTGCTGGCAGTGGTGTTGTGCATACCTTTCAGGTCGGCGATGGCGTGCTTCAGGATATCGTCCTTTAAGGCCATGGTATAGAATTCGGACAGGTCTTCGGAGGCGCCGATGCTCCTGGTCACGGAACGGTTGACAGCTCGGAGCTGGTCGGCATTGGGTTTCTTATCCAGATAGATATCGGCGATCACCATGGGCTCATCCACCGTTCCCGCGGAACGGAGCCTGATCCCGACTAGCCGATCGTCGATGTGCGTCGCCGTCCAAAGCGTGCCCTCTTCGAATATCTCAGAAGGGGTGAACAGGGCCCAGCCCGCTGGTTTCTTTATCGTAAGTTCGAAGCTATAGGGGCGGACCGGGATGATCTCGCTGGTGAAAGAGTGGTACAGCTTCATTCAGGAACGTTCTCCGAGGAGCTAAGCGGAACATCTTGCATTTAACGCTGCCCATCCCCGATGGCAGTACCGACCAATGTACTGACGGGCGCGAAGCACAACCAATAAGAATCCAGGGATACTAAGGCTAACCGAGGGACGGAATGAAAATCTCCGGGAACACGATTTTGATAACTGGAGGAGCGACCGGGATCGGCCTGGCATTGACCGAGGCGCTCATCGCCCATGGCAACGAGGTGATCGTTTGTTCGAGGAACGAAGACCATTTGAACAAAGCGGCCGAGAAATTCCCTGGTCTGCACACGAAGACATGCGACCTTTCAAGCCCCGAAGGTTGCGCTTCCCTGCATGAATGGACCGCTTCCTCGTTCCCCGACCTGAACATCCTGGTGAACAATGCCGGCATACAAAGGGTGATCGATTTCCGCAAGGGCCCGGAAGATCTTCTCCGGCACCGTGCCGCGGACGGGATGGACGAGATTGACGTGAACCTGAAGGCCTATGTCTACATGACCGCCTACTTCGTCCCTGACCTCATGAAGAAGAAGGAAGCGGCCATAGTCAATATCTCATCCGGCCTGGGATTTGTTCCGATGTCCATGACGCCGGTCTACTCGGCCACCAAGGCGGCCGTCCATTCCTTCAGCGTGTCATTGAGGCATCAGCTGAGGAACACGACGGTCAAGGTCTTTGAGATAATACCGCCCGTCGTGGACACCGACCTGGACAAAGGGGAGAGAAAGGCCAGGGGCCAGACCAACCGGGGCATTCCCTCCTCGGAAGTGGCCAAGGCGTCGCTGCCGGCGATCGAGGCCGACGTGTACGAGGTGGCGATAGGAATGGCACAGGGCCTGAAGGCAGGGACCAAGAATAATTTTGATGAGATATTCGCAAACATGAACCGGGGCTTCTGAACGGTAACATTGAGATCGGCCGGCCGTCCATGGTCATTGACCGTGGCCGAGCCGCAGGACCAAGCTCCTTTCTAATCCACATTGTACCGGTCTGGCATGCGTCAGCAACCCGCGACCGCACTCCCAGAATGTTCGGGCAGACAACCCATCCACCCTCTGCATCCACATCGTCCAGAACTTGAGCGCCCCAGGCGAATGAAGGTCGTTCGGGCCACAGCCCCATCACAATCGATATTAACCCGGACCTGCCCTGAATATCCATATCGGGCCGGTGAATGATGTCGATGACCCACCGCCGGCTCAGGTCGCAATAGAATGCAAACTGGGCATTGGCCCGGAGGGATAAAGATGGACAAGTTCGAAGAAGCCATGGCCGATCTGGCCCAACTAAGTGAATCGGACCGGAAGAAATTGAACAAGCAAGACAAGGGCCGTTGCATTTGCCCTACCTGCCCCACGTACGCTGATTGCGCCAAGAAAAAGAAAGAGATCATGTTCTGCTTCGAGGGAAAGAGCAGCTGCATCATCGCCTCAAAGGGATGCCATTGCCCGGGATGTCCGGTCAAGGCAGATTATGGACTGGTCAACATCTATTTCTGTTTGAACGGGACAGAGCTGGAGACGAGAAACGGGAAATAGTCGTACCAAGACGATCGTCCCGCTGCCAGGGGGTGGCGCCGGCCTATCTCCTGAGACATATCTTTTCGTATATCCTCGGGTACTGCGTAATGTACGTCAGAAAGTTAACGATAATCTACTTGTTCTTGACCTGCATGCTGGCCTGACGCAATTCGATACCGGTTCGGACGTTTCTGATTAGAAATACCATTAAAAGTGATGAAAAAATTAAACGCTCGAGACAGGACCGAACCTGCCCCGACGTTCTTGGAACGGCCCTTGACCTACAACAGAAGGCCAGCGGCCTTCAGCTCTTCGGTGATCTTGTCCACGGCCGCCTCGACATCCTGAGGCCTTCTGGCACCAGTACAGACAAGTTTGCCGGAACCGAATAGCAGAAGCACTACCTTAGGCTCATCCAGGCGGTAGACCAGACCAGGGAAACTGCTCCGGTTCGTACTCTACCCGCTCCAGACCCAAGGTGATGGCGATCACATTCAGGTTGATCTTCTGCCCGAGGTCCGAAGAGGCGACTATGTTCTGCACCTCGATCTTCGGCTCGCTGTCCAGATTGATGCCTGCCTTGCGGATCTGGGTCGTCACCTTGTCGATGGCCAGTTTTACCTGGTCGAGGCTCTTGGCCCCTGTGCATACGACCTTGCCGCTGCGGAACAGCAATGTTGCCGTCTTTGGCTCTTTCAAGCGATAGATAAGTCCGGGGAATTGTTCCGGCTCATAATCCGCGCCGTCCAACGAGACCGCCAACGCTTGCAGGTCCAATTCTGTTCCGAGCGAGGCGGAGGCTACCACATTCTCGATCTTGTATTTGGAAATAGGAACACCTGACCTAGCCTAGTATATAACCTATATATACTAACTTTTGCCCGAAAAGCCCCTAATCTTAACGCTGTTAACACGAAAACGAACGATTTGAAGTCATTTTCTAATAATGAAGCGGGCGAGACAGCCACAAAGCCTTTCTGACAAGGCCCCAAGAAGTTATTTGTAACGCCCGTGTTCATCATTTTTCCATGCCAATCGAAATCAAGATAGTCGACCGGAAACCGGTACCCATTCTTTCTCTGAGGGAAAGGGTGCAAAACTCTCAGATTCAGTCGAAGATGGGCGAGATGTTCGGTCAATTGTGGATGTTCATGGAAAGGAAGAAGATCTAGGTGGTCGGCCCGCCCTTCGCCGTTTACCATGATTACGATGCTGACAGCTGCGACATGGAGTGCGGTTTTCCTACGGAGAGGCAGGAGACTGGCGAAGGCAATGTCAGGTCATCCTCGGTTCCGGGCGGCAAATGCGTTTTCGCGACTCATGTCGGACCGTATGAGAGCATCATGGGGACCTATGAATTGATAAAAGAGTTCATCCGCAAGGAGGGCCTCGAACCGAAAAAGGTCATGTTCGAGCGATATCTCAATGACCCGGCAACGGTGAAGGACCCGGACCAGCTTGTGACCGAGATATATTGGCCGATAGATTGACAGCCACATTCGGAAGCGTGTGGACCTCCATGTTCCGATGAGCAATCGACCGACGTTCGGCAGAGCCAGTTCGTTGAGATAGTGGTGGAATAATTCACGGACACCAGATATCTGACCGGAGTTGTCGACCCGAAGCAATCCAATTACCCATAGTAGGAACGACGAATTGAGAAGATGCCGTTATTCAGAAAATGTCCCTGATTACAGGAAGCCTTCTCAGGGTATCGCACACCATGAAGGTGATCGTCACGGTCAGGGCCACCGCCGCCAGGAATTTCACGATTACAGGCAGACCGACGGGGGCGAGGAGCAAAGTGACAGCGATCAAGACGGGCGCGTGCATCGCGTACACGGCGAATGAGTTCCTGGACAGGAATCCGGTGGTCTTGGTCATCTTGTTCATCCTTCTTCGGTACCAAACCAGCAACATCACCGAAGCGGCCACGCAGAACATCTGTTCCCATAGCGCCAAGGCAAGTGCCTGCCAGTGCAACCCTCCCATGAAGGTTGTGATATCCTCTCCCGATGCCGTGCCGGCCAGCATCAGTATTGGCCAGACAGGTATGGCAAGGACGACAGCGACGACGGTCCAGGTCTTGCCCATGTTATCGGTGAGCATTTCCAGCCAGCCATTTCGTTTTGCTGCGATGCCGATCGCGAACAGCGCGACATATTGAAAGAAGAAAGGTACCTGCATGTTCCAGATGGCGCTACCGATCGGAAATGCCAGCCGCATCAGGAAAGATCCAAGTGCCAGACCGATACCCAGTGCGAAGAGTTCCCGGTTGCCATAAGCCCTGGCCCTGATCTTAGGCACTCTTTCTCGCAACATCACATAAACGAGCGTGAACACCAGCAGCGCTATGGCGAACCACAGCGGCCCGGACTCGTAATCCATCGGATCGAGAAGGTAGGCACTGTAGTATCCTAGGAACGACGAGTTGTTCCAGTACAATGAATAGATTATGCCTGGCCCGATCACAAGAATGAACAGGAGTGCCGGGGCGCCAAGCTTTTTGAGCCGATCAGCAGAGAACCGATGAGCACCCTTCCGTTCTAGAGACGAAGGAATGAAGTATCCTGCGAGAAAGAACATCAGACCCATGAAGAAAGTCTGTGACAATGTCGGTATCCAGGTCAGCAATGTACCGGTCAAGGGGTCGGTGCTGCCGCGATCGTAATAGAACCAGCCCCCTACCGGTCCGTAGGTCACGGAAGCATGTACCACGATCACAAGGATTATCATGGACCAGCGAAGGTTGTCAATGTAATGGAGGCGGCCAGGATCGTCGATCAATTGGTCTCCAATTGAATCGCGGGCCTCAATAAACTATTGTGTCATCCTGACAGTGAACAGCACTCAGCGGCACGTGCAGGACGGACATCTGGATGTATCACCATCAATTCATTCTATGGCAATTTTCCGGGAATGATGTCAATGCGTGATGATGGTCAGCCCCAGGATGGCTTAATAGGGAAGAATTGGAAGGAAAAGTTGGCCCTTTTAGTTCGAAACACGACTCAGGGGAAGGTCCAAGATATCTTGCCTAGAGCGGTCCCGAAAGGGTGGGCAGGAAATATCCTATCACCGTCGCCAGTATCCAGACGAGGACCGCAATGACCAGCGCCTTGACCCATCCGATCTTGTACAGCCCTCTCAGGGCCAACAGCCAGACAAATCCGGCAACGACCGCCGCCAGCAGACCATTTCCAAACAGCCAATAGGCCAACGCGTAGACCAAGGTTCCGATGATGGCCGCCAGCAGGGCGATCAGTATGCCTTCGGTCTCGCCCATAAGCCTTGTGACGACGTAAATGATCAGAGTGGAAACCGATAATGCGAGCAACACCCCTATGACACCTGAGACGTCAACCATATGATTATCCCGAGGAGGGGGTCTTGATTAATGTAGTATTTAACCGTAACTCGACCTTTATTTGACCCCGGGTCAAAATCTTTTAACCCTACCGGCTCCAATCATTCCCCCGGTGGCAAAATGAAATCCATCTGGTCAGGTTCACTCTCGTTCGGCATGGTCAACATACCGATCAAGCTCTATTCCACGGTCGAACATGCCGCGTCCCCGGGGTTCAAACTGCTCCATGCTGAGGACAAAAGCCCGATCGAGTACCGCAAGTTCTGCAAGAAGCAGGACACGGAGGTGCCTTGGTCAGAGGTCGTCAAGGGACTGGAGGTCGAACCGGGATCGTTCTTCCTCTTCACCAAGGAAGAGCTGGCTAGACTCCGTCCAGAGAAGTCGGACGCCATCGAGATCATGGAATTCGTTCCGCCTGACCAGATCGACCGCCCTTTCCTGGATGGACATTATTATGTAGGGCCGGACAAGAAGAAGGAGAAGGCCTTCTTCATCTTCTGCCAGGCGCTGAGGACCTCGAACAAGAACGCCATAGGGCGCTTTGTGATGAGGGAGAAGGAATACACCTGCGCTATCGCGCCCTACGAGGGAGGATTGCTGCTGAGCACCCTGAACTACTCCTACGAACTGAGGAGCATGCAAGGCGTGGAGAACATCTCGGACAAGGTGGAGATCAAGCAGCAGGAGCTGGACCTGGCCGTGCAGCTCATCGATAAACTGACGGCCAGCCATTTCGACATATCGCAATACAAGGACGAGTTCGCCGAGCATCTTAAGGTGGCGATCGAGAAGCGTGACCGAAACGAGCTGGTCACCATGGAGAAGGAGAAGCAGGAGACACCGGAAGAGAACCTGATCGATGCGTTGAAACAGAGCCTGGAGGCGTAGATTGTACCTACCGATGCTGGCTGGGATGGGTTCAAAGAAGGACCTGGAGAAAGAGGGTTACATCTACGAGCCAAAGCTGACGGGACCCGGGCACTGTGCTATGTCAATTCCACCATGAAGTTCCTCAACCGGCGGGGTCATGATATCACCGACCGTTATCCGGAGTTCTCCTTCAGGGACCAGATCAAGGCCCGCTCCTGCGTCCTTGACGGCGAGCTCCTGGTCTACGACAACCGGGGGAACCCTCTCGTTCCGTCTGCTGCAGAAGAGAGAGCAGTCCAAGCCTTCCATCGCCAAGTTCCTCAGTATCCAGCACCCAGCCACCTACGTCATCTTCGATATCCTGGAACTGGACGGGAAGGAACTGATCAAGACCAGACTGGACGAGCGAAAGAAGATCATGCATGCGGTCCTGCGCGAAGGGCATCACCTGCAGAGCATAGCGTTCACAAAGGACGGAAGGAAACTGTGGTCGATGGTGGAACAGCGAAAGCTCGAAGGGGTCATGGCCAAACGCGCCAATTCTTACTATGAGCCAGGAACCCGGTCCGATGCCTGGTTGAAGATCAAGGCCCTGAAGACCGTGGACTGTGTGCTCCTTGGGTACACCTCCGAGATTCGCACCATATCCGCGCTGGCATTGGGGTTGTTCTTTGGCGACGAGCTCAGATACGTGGGACGGGTCGGCACTGGTTTCACCGAAAAATACCTGGAGGAGCTCCGCCCGGTGCTGGACGGCATGCTGGCGGAGACCCCTCCGGTGACCGGCTACCCCAACGAACCGACCATCACCTGGATCAGGCCGGAGCTGATAGCCGAGGTGGAGGTGCTGGAGCTCACTGGGGACAAGCGCTTGAGGGCGCCATCCTTCCGCCGTCTGCGCAACGATAAGGACATCAGGGATTGCGTCGTGGAACAGCTGGGTGAGGATGCCGGGTCGTAAGGAAAACTGATGCTCAGGGACATTGGTCCCACCGTATGTCAGAACGTCCGACCCGGCACGGTGGGCACTCCTCGATCATAGGACGCAAAGCCTCCTATTTCAAGCGGACCTAATTACAATACGTTCTAGTTCTCCGGGTATATACCGAGGGGTCCGCCCGGAAGAGCCGCAGCGAGCTTGCAGTGCACTCCCGCACCAATAACATTATGACGACATTGCTCTAACTGCTACTGAGGTGCAGACCATGGAATTCAAGAAGATCCTGGTGGGAATCGACGGCTCGGAGAACTCCAAACGCGCAGCGATGACGGCAGCCAGCCTTGCGGAACTGTTCAAGGGGACCGTAACGCTGGTCTCGGTGGTCAAGCCGGGAGAGTATTCGCTGGCGGTGGAGGACGAGGCATTCATAGAGAACCTGAAGGAGTTCCACACTGACCTGGTGCAGGCGGCCTCGGATGACATCAAGAGGGAAGGCATCGTGATCGAGACCAGGATCGAGCTTGGCACACCTTGGAAAGAGCTGGTGCGGCTGGGCCATGATGGCCATTACGATCTGATCGTGGTCGGTTCCAGGGGCGTGGGCCAGGTGGCCGAGTTCCTGATCGGGAGCAATTCCACCAGAGTGGTGCAGCACTCGCAGGTACCAGTACTGGTCGTGCCTTGAGCTCACTTGGAGCGGGGACGGCGTTTGCCCTTGGCCTTCTGTGATTCGACGCTTTCCTTCATCCTTATCCAGATGCCAAGCCCTTCCCTTTCTATGGAGAATCGGCCAGGAAGTGCGGCGATCAGTCCGACCAGGCTGCTCTTGCCGTAGGTCCTCGGATCGAACGCCGGCTCTATCCGGTAAAGGGCCTCGCCCAGGTTTCCGAGGTTCACCCTTCCGTCATCACCAACCTTGTTACGGAACGCATTGGTGAGCATGTCCTGGGCCTTCTCCGGGCCCAGTCCCTTCTTGGGCAGGTTCCGCTCCACCTTCTTCGGCTCTTCGGTGGCCAGCTCCGGGCAATGCTCAGATTCCAGCTCCTCCTCGGCCGGCAGGAGGTTCTCGATGAAGATGAAACGGTCGCAGGCCTTCTGGAACGTAGGGTGGGTTCTTTCGTTGCCCATGCCGATGACGAAAAGCCCTTCCTCCCGTATCTTCATGGCCAGATAAGTGAAGTCCGAGTCACTCGAAACGATACAGAAACCCTTGACCACATGCTTGTGCATGATGTCCATGGCGTCGATGACCAGCCCGATGTCGGTGGCGTTCTTGCCGGACCGATTGGGGATGACCATCGATGGCAACAGTGCGAACTCATGGAGCTTCTTCTTCCAACAGGCCATCTGAGGGCTGCTCCAATCCCCATAGACGCGCCTGATAATCACCGAACCGTACTTGGATGCCTCGTTCAGCATCTCCCCGACCATATCCGAGTTGGCATTGTCCCCGTCAACCAGGAAAGCTATCGGGCCCTCGGCGATCTGCTTGTCTGCCATGATATCCTCTTAGGTGCATCGGGCTCATCGTTTAACCAATCTGCGCACGGGGTTCGGTATCTGATCTTCATGGACCGGCGCTCGGCAGGGACAGCCCGCGGTCCTGCTGCCGTGCGGGAAGTGTCAATGGTCCCGGCATCGGGTTCAATCTGCCGGCCGATCTGCTGGCTGGTATGTAAGGATGGCCACTCCGGATCCCAGCTGCCGGGTGTCGATGAGCTTCAGCTTCCGCCGGGTCGTCGATCCCCTTGAACATCTGCTTGCCCTCGCCCAGGATGACCGGGTTGACTATCATCCGAAACTCATCGATCAGGCCGAGCTGGGTCATTTCCGACACGATGCTGCCGCTGCCCAGTATGACTATGTTCTTGCCGGACATCCTCTTCATCCGCACGATCCTTTCCGGATCGATCTCGGGGACGAGGGTGGAATTGTTCCATTCCACCTTGTTCAGCGTTTTGGAGAACACGATCTTCGGCAGGCCGTTCATCCTCTCCTTGATGTAAGGGTTGTCCGCGGTGGTGTTGGGCCAGTAGCCGGCCATCATCTGGTACGTGACCCGGCCGAACATGATCATGTCCACCTTACCCATCAGCTCGACCGTATAGCGTTCCAGCTCTTTGTCCCAAACGAACCAGTCGGTCTCCCCGTTCGGCCCGGATATGAAACCGTCCAGTGAGACCATGTTCGATACGATGATCTTTCTCAATTCGATCCTTCTCCGATGCTGCTCAGCCCCGACCTGTTATTTGTCCATGTCTGCTCGCCGGCGAGCGAGATCGTCTCGCGTGCTCATTTGCTTCCCTAGGAACGCCGGCGCAGATGACCGTCCGTCACATCCAAGGTCACTATATCAAGTGGACTTCATTTTCCTTAACAGTTCCGCCATCCGGTCCATCGTAGCTTCCGATCCCTCGACCATCCCGGAACGATACATGCCGTCCCTGTCCTCCACCGATTGGAACACGGAGACGTTCGTCAGTTTGGTCATGCCATCGATCTCCTCCATCGTGATCGTCTCGAGGAGCACGTGGCCGGGCATGCCCTCCCACTCCCAGGTGTCGATGATCCGTTCGGGCGTCGCCTCGTGGTAGACGCCATTGAAAGCATATTCCTTGCCCTCGGAGTCGCGTTGCAACACCCTCCAGACGCCTCCCTTCTTTATCTCCATCCTCTCCACTTTGGTGGTGTACCTTTCCGGCCCCCAGAACTGCTCGAACAGCTCCGGGGTGGTCTGGGCCTTGAACACCAGGTCGCGCGGGGCATCCTGGACCCCTGATGATGGTGGCAGCCTGCTGACCCGGTTCCACCAGGACCAGGGTCTTCATTTGCACAAAGAGCTCATCATGCAGGCCCTTCTCCAGCTTGTCGAAGGACTGGTTCCAGCCTGACTCGGTGTCCTTGGTCACTTCCGGAGGCAAGCCAGAATGTCTCAAGGTCATCGTGGTCTTTCCCGCATGCTCCTCGAACGTGACCGTCATCTGAAGCTCCATGGGGAATTCGCCGGGCATCTTGTAGTACGATGCTGGAACCACGTTGCCCATGGCATCGGCGAATGAATCGGTCATGGCCAGCCTCTCCGGTTCCTTGACCTCATTGTAGGTTCCCGTGCTCCAGGTCTCCATTCCTTCCGGGGATTTCATGCTGGCGTGGTATCTCCCGCCCACCCGGACATCCACCTCCGCGCTGGGGCTGGTATACCCCTTCGGACCCCACCACCGCTTGAACCTGTCCGGCTCCGTCCATGCTTTCCAGACCAGTTCCCGAGGGACATCGAAGACCCTGGTGATCACCAGATCGCTGCCCTTTCCGGGCCTCTCTTTTACCATTTGGCTCATCGTTTGGTCGCTCATTTGTTTACCTTCCTCATGAATCGATCAACTGTTGCTGCCGTCCTCCTTGCCCATGGACATTACCAGCTCAGGCGGCTCGGGACGGGGCGGTGCTGAAAATGACCCTTGCCCGACGGATATTAACATTGTCAAACACAAATGGCGTTCTTTTCCGGCCAAGTCGCCCACGGGGCGGATATCCCTACAAAGGGATGAGGGAAGCTCATCCGGTCCCAGACGGACCTTGCCCTTCAAGAAAAATACCTTTAGATACCTGTTTGCGTTTGGAAAGGCCGTGGAAGTCGTCAGGCCCAGACTGGTTATCTCTCAATGCATTGGACTCGCTCCCTGCCGTTATGACGGGAAGATGATCGAATCTGAGCTCGTAGGCCTTATGAAGGGCCGCATCGACCTTTTGCCAGTTTGTCCAGAGATGGCCATAGGCCTCGGGGTCCCCCGGGAACCGATAAGGTTGGTGTCCCTCAGGAACGGAGAGCGGAAGCTGGTCCAACCCGAGACCGGCCTGGACCTCACGGAGAAGGAGCAGCGGTACTGCAGTTGCTTCCTGATGGGTCTGGACCAGGTGGACGGGTTCCTGATGAAATCACGTTCGCCCACTTGCGCGCTGAAGGATGCCAAGGTATACCTGGACGAACATAGCGGGTCCCCTCTGCCGAACCGGGTCCCGGGTCTGCTCGGAGAGGCCCTGCTGGCCAGGTTCCGCGATCTGGCCGTGGAGGACGAGGCCATGCTGAACGATAGAGGCATCGCCGAGCATTTCCTCACCAAGCTCTATGCATTTGCCCGCTTCAGGGAACTAGATCGTGAGGTGAGCGCGCTCATGCAGTACCAGGCGGACAACAAGCTTCTGTTGATGGCGTACGGCCAGAACAAGATGAGGCTGCTGGGCAACATCGCCTCCAATCGGGACAAAAGGGACGTTGAGCACGTGTTCCTTCAATACCAGTACCAGCTCCGCTCCATGCTCGGCATCAGGCCGAAGCGCGGCAGTGTCTCCAACGTCCTGATGCACGCTTTTGGTTATTACAAGGAGCAGCTGAGCGCCGAAGAGAAGAAAGAGTTCCTGGCCGTTCTGAGCTCCTATCGGGAGGAGGGCGCGCCACTGGCCGACTGCCTCGGAATGATGCGGTCCTATAACCTCAGGTTCGGGAACGAGTATCTGAACCGGCAGACCTTCTTCGAGCCGTTCCCAACGGAGCTCCTCGGGAGACCGTCCGCCGAACCAAAAGTGCAGTAGCCTCCGATGAACAGCGGTCCGGCGGCCGCGCCGACCATCCAGAGACCGCATTGAGCTCATCCGGAATCGGCCATGCAGAAAGATGACGTTGCCGACGGAGAAAAGCGGCATGGTCGTCTTCTGTCAGGCCCCGAAGCCCATCCCGGCCCAAACGCCGAGCTCACTCGTTCTCGGGCGAAATCTGCAGAGCGGCGGGCTCGTGCTCGTCGATGTACCGGGCGATGGCTTCGTCCTGATACGTGAGTATGCTGTTGTTCTGGTTCTTGGAGAAGTACTCCCTCCCCTTGGGACCGTTCATGGCCCGTGCCACCTCTTCCGTGGTAGGCGCGATCAGCCTTCTGTCCAGTTCCCTGGGCACCGTCACCGCGGCGATGACCAGGTCGATGTCCTTCAGGAACTGCCCGGAACCGGCCTCCTTGGGCCAACCAGCCCGGAGGTACCCGTTCGGATCGAACCCAAAGTGCTCATCGTTCCCGTCCGGGAGCTTGTCCGTCCTCTTCTTGATCAGCCTGGACCATGCCAGTTCGATCCGGTCACGGTCCTTGAACTCGGGATTGACCACCAGAGCAGTGGTCATCCAATCGCTGCGGAGCTGCCTGCCCTCCATGCCCTCGGCCCGGGACATGGCTATCCCGGCCGACTCCAGCTCGGTTATCTTGGAGAACTTTACCTTGAAAGGGATGGCGTACCCTACGCCCATCTCCCTGCCCTTCAGCTCGTCCTCAGGGAAGAATGTGGTGGTGCAGCACTTGCGTTTGGCCGAGTATCGCCCATAGTGTATGGGCAGCGAGACCTTTTTCTTGGCATCCATATTGAGCCAGTTCTGCCTCCACATGCTCCGTCTTAGGTCCTTGCCCTGGTAGTGGTCCTCCCACAGTAATGAACCAATCACCAGTGCGGCTCCCCTCATCATCATAACATTCCACCGACCATAGTTCCCTTACTTAGACCTGATGGTTTGGAGCAGTAGGCTTTTTGTATTACGGGTGCGCATAGAATCGAGCCGAAGAGGGCCTGATTATTATGGTCAAAGAACTTTCTCCGGAACAGTGTCGCCGTGCTTGCCCCGAATTGCCATTCGATTGCCGAACCACCAAGGACGTGATACCTTCGAACAAGATCATCGGACAGGACCGAGCGGTGAAGGCGCTCCAGTTCGGTCTTAAGATCAGGAGCAAAGGTTTCAACATATACATCGCCGGTGTGCCCGGGAAGGGAAGGCGTACCGCAGCCGTCGATTTCGTCAAGGACCTGGCGAAGACCATGCCGGTGCCGCCAGACTGGGTATATGTGTATAACTTCCAGGAGGCGTCGAAACCGAACGCCTGTCCCTGCCTGCCGGAAAGGGCAAACAGTTCAAAGAGGACGTGGAAAAGATGGTCTCCAGCATCCCGACCGCCCTCAAGAACGCCTTCGAATCGGACGAGTACGCCAAGAAGCGCCAAAACACCATGAAGGCGATCGAGGAGGAGCGGAGCGATTTCACTAAAAATATCGACCGCATGACCTCCGAGGCCGGTTTCCAGATCCAGCAGACCCCGATCGGGATGATCCTGGTGCCGATAGTGGACGATAAACCGCTTACCCCAGAGGAGTTCAACCAAGTTGTCCTCGGGAGTCAAGGAGCGATTGCGGGTCAAACAGGAGGCACTGCAGGCAAAACTGCAAAAGCCCTTTGTCCAGTTCCGCGAGCTGGAAGAGAAGGCGGAGAAGACGGTGGAGGAGCTGAACCGCGAGGTGGCCACATACGTGCTCAAGTCCGCTGCTCACCATCGTCAAGCAGAAATACGGCAGCAACGAGGAGGTCATAAAGTACATCGATGATGTCCTTAAGGACATCCTGGACAATCTGGCCAGGTTCCTCACGCCGGTGAACAAGGAACAGCTCCCCTTCTTCATGGAGGCCCCCGACCCCATGGCCAACTACAAGGTCAACCTCATCGTGGACAATTCCGAGCTCAAGGGGGCACCGGTGGAGTTCGAGCTGAACCCTTCCTACTACAAGCTATTCGGGGCCATAGAGAAAGAGGCCAGGTTCGGGGCATTGGTCACGAACTATACCATGATAAGGAGCGGACTGCTGCACAAGGCCAATGGCGGATTCATCCTTGTGCCGGTGGAAGGTTCTGTTTTTCGACTTAATCCATCTGGATATCGCTCAAGCAGACGATAATGAGCGAGCAGTTGGAGATCGAGGAGAAGGAGGCCCGTTTGGGCTTCATCGCCACGAAATCGCTCATGCCAGAACCGATCCCGTTCGACGCAAAGATCGTCATAATCGGCGACCCCCGCGTGTATGACATCCTCTACACCGCGGACAAGGACTTCAAGGAGCTTTTCAAGATCAAGGCGGACTTCGACACGTCGATGGAGAGGAACGATGAGAACATCAAGGAATACGTCACCTTGATCTGCACCCTTTGCACCAAGGAGAAGCTCTTGCCGGTGGACAGCAGCGGACTTTCGGCGATCATCGAATACGCGTCGAGGTTGGCGGCCGATCAGAACAAGCTGAGCACGCTATTCTCGGTCATAGCGGACACCGTTCGGGAGGCGAACTTCTATGCCATTGAGGCCAAGTCCGATGTCATAACCAAGGAACACGTCCTGCTTCAGCTCGAGGAGAAGCTCTACCGGTCGAACATGATCCAGGAGAAGCTACAGGAGTTCATCACCAAAGGCATCATCCTCATCGACGCGACAGAGCAGGCCGTGGGCCAGGTAAACGGCCTGGCTGTCCTGGGACGGGGGACTTTGCTTTCGGCAATCCGTCAAGGATCACTGCCTCGATAGCGGTCGGCGAGGAAGGCGTCATCGATATCGAGAGGCAGGCGGAGATGTCTGGACCATCGCACACCAAGGGCGTGCTCATCCTCTCCGGTTATTTGAACGAACAAGTACGCCCGGGAGAAGCCCCTTTCCTCTCGGCCCGTCTGGTCTTCGAGCAGAACTACGGTGGCGTGGATGGCGATTCCGCCTCCTCCACCGAACTGTACAGCCTGCTCTCGGCATTGGCCGGTGTGCCCGTCAAGCAGAACATAGCGGTCACAGGCAGCGTCAATCAGAAGGGAGAGGTCCAGGCTATCGGTGGCGTCAACGAGAAGGTCGAAGGGTTCTACGAAGTGTGCAAGGCCCTGGGACTTTCGGGCAAGCAGGGCTGCATGATACCCAGCTCCAACGTGCAGCACCTGATGCTGAAGGAGGAGGTGGTGAAGGCCGTAAAGGCCAAGAAGTTCCACATCTGGCCGGTCAGCACCATCAGCGAAGGCATCGAGGTCCTGACCGGCGTACCGGCAGGAAAGCTGAATGATGACGGCACATTCGAGAAAGGCAGCATCAACGCCATGGTGCAGAAGCGTCTCGATGACATGGCAGAGCGCAGGAAGGAGTACAAGAGCTGAGCGCGGACGGACAGGAACCGGTGCGCGATCATCACGCCGGCAGAACTGGAAACGTAGACGTCACTGGCCGAGAAGGGCGAGCTCGACCTCTTGGACGTCAACGTTTCCGTTGCCAGTTCCGTCCGGTCACACCGGCCATACCATATCGATGCCGGCCGAATGACTGGATAAGCACCGGACGACCTGCCCACCGGCAATAAATGTGGTATTGATTGCCGCAACCGGTCGGCGGTGCCTTTTCTGGTTCCGCCTCGCCCGCTGAACAGGACCACAAGAGCTCAACGGCAGAAGCACTGGAACGCTGGCCGGGCGTTGTGGTGACCGGTTCTATTACCAGGACCGGAAGACGACATTGGAACGGTCCAGCAATCAGCACACCCTCCTGACGTCGAAACGGTGGTTGACCGCCAACACCGCCTTGACCAGGTCGTCCGGCCCCATGCTCCATCGGTCCTCCAGATAGTACGCCGTGGTCAGTATGGCTGAGTCTCAATCATCGTTGAAGCCATAGGCCCGGACGCACAGGCTGGCGCTCTCCCGCAGTTCGACGGAATTTCGCCAAGATGTTCCCCCTCGGGCACGATCACTCGGCTTCTCCCGTTCTGTTTGACCGCAGTGACCATGCCTGATTCCACCGCCCGGCAGAGGGCGTTCTCCACCCGGTCTCGGGAAGACGGTCCTTTTTCTCGTTCATGAACAGCTGGAACTGGGCATCCATGTGCCCCTCCCTGGATAGTATGAAGAAGAGCTTCTGCAGCATGCTCCTTCCGATCTGGCGATAGGGAAACGTATGCTCGATCTCTCGAACGATGTGCGAGGCCAGAGCTGCCTCCCTATCGCCTTTTTCCAAGCTGTAACGCCCCCCGAGGATCCTGAAAGTTACTTCGATGTTCTCTCGATGCAGCCGCAACGCTATCCCCCTTGAGGTGAGAGGGGAACGAAAGTGGGGTTCTGACTCTGACCACGAGCTCGGGTCCCTGGGTCCTCCGTGTTCCCCGGTCCTTTGCTTCCGAAAGTGGCCGAAAGGAACAAAATTGGTATTGTAATACGACATATCGCAGGCTGGAACTAACATGAAATTCTCGGAAGCAAAGCAGGGACGGGTCTTCGTGCTGAGACTGGAAGATGGGGAGATCGTTCATGAGACGGTCGAAAAGTTCGCCCTCGAGAATGGAATCAGTGCCGCTGCGGTCATCATACTGGGAGGAGCGGACCGGGGCAGCCGTCTGGTGGTCGGTCCATTGAACGGAGAGGCGGAGAAGGTCAGGCCGATGGGGACGGTCCTTGGCGATGTCCACGAGATGACCGGTACCGGGTCCATATTCCCAGATGAAAAAGGAATCCCAGATTGCATATGCACATCTCTGCTGGCCGTAATGAGAGATCGCTCACCGGATGCGTTCGCAACGGGGTAAAGGTGTGGCTCATCGCCGAGATCATCATCTTCGAGCTTCTCGATTCGAGCGCCATACGTCGGCTGGACAAGTCGACCGGGTTCGAGCTCCTTGATCCCTGAGCAGCAACGATTATTTAGCCGCGGGCCGAATCCTGTCCCTGAGGGATCCCATTGAGCCTGGAGCAATTGTACGTCCATCAACTTATCAAAGGACTGACCAAGGAAGAGAAGCAGGCGATGGTGAAGATGATGACCGGTGAGTTCATCGCGAGCATGAGCACGGATGAACGAAAGGAAATGATAAAGATCGATTCTTCCAGACATAGCGGAACGGTTGATGGCGGGCACCACGGCAGGCGACCGGAAAGAACTGGCCGAATTCATCCTGGCACAGATGGTCGCCCGGATGACCGAGACCAGCACGGCCGTCAGCGAAAAGAGGGTGACCAAGAACCACGTCTAAGGACGACCGAATGTTAATCGGTCAGATGGTCGGCCCCAACGCGGAAGAATCTGTCCTAACGAAGGCTGGAGTGATGGACATCGCTCGGGCCAGGCCGATTGCTCTTCTAAAATAACCGGACGGTATTTGGTCGCTGGGCGAGCCGATCGCCAAATGCTCCTACGGGGCAATAAGTAGGTCCTTTGAAACATTGAACCGAACGAGGTCCAATGGACTAGTTCGGCTGAGAAACGGCTGCCTGGGCCTCGGCGGCCTCGATCATCAGGGATATCTGTTGCTTGATTTGCTCGTCCGCCATACCATCGGCCATGGACAAGGCCATTTGGAGGAAGCCTTTCTCCGCGACGTGTTCGTTCGATTCATGGGCCAGGTCTGCCATGAGCATCAATTCCTCAAGGAGGTCCGATGCCTCCCCCTTCCTCCTGACGACTCTGGACAGGGATTCCTCAAAGGCCTTGTGGGCCTCTTCTTTCTTGCGCAGGAGGGCATAGGCGGCGCCCAGATAGGCATATAACACCGATTCTCTGGCCTCATCCCCGCTTGTCTCCGCCGTTTCCAATGAATGCTGGAACGTGTCCGCCGCCTTCCGCGGCTTGTCGTTGGCCAGGTACAGGATGCCGGAGGTGAGCTCCATCTGACCCATGTCCTGAGGCTCCATGAGCAGGTTCTTCATGCTCTCCAGGCAAAGCTCCAATGCGAACTGCTGCTTGCCGTCCCGGACGTACGCCTCGATCGCTTTCAATATCTTCTGGGGTGCCTGGACCCTGTCCCGGTGGTAATCGCCCAGAAGCAAAACGGAACGCGACGCATAGGCAGGGCCCAGCTGCAACTTGTACTCCTGGTCCATCAGTTCATGGCGCGCATCACGGTCCAGTTCCCGGAACATCCTAAGCCCCATCGCCTGCATGAGCAGGAAATGAAGCGTTTCCGGGACCATCACCCGGTCCTGCACGGCGAACAAGATCCACGATGTCTTTTCACCAGGCGGCCCATGTTTTGCGGTGGCCTCGGACACTTTCAGGTCCAGGATGTCCTGGAAATCGAAGAGTGATTCGAGGGTTAGTGGATCGATGCCCCTCACCCGAGACCCGTGGTCCACCAATTCCTGCATCAGGGCGGTAAAACCGTCCTCGGTGTCCACGTCCTTCGAGACCGCGGACCAGCGCACGCAGTTCAATGCGGTGTCCAGATCATCCAGCTGCACCACCTCGGTCTCCACGTCCTTTAACTGGATGGGACAGCTCTTGGGAGCGTCGAACCTGACGTCCCCCAGCTTCACGAAGACCTCTGGATATGTCCGGTTCAGTCTTTCCCATTCGGCCTCGTCATGATCTGTTCCAGGATAGATGAGTTCGTTGATCGCCTCGAAAGCCAGGGACCGCAGGTCCTCGGTGAACCAGGGTTTGCTCTTCAGCCGTTTCACCACCTCCCGGAAAATACCCAGGTCGGAGGACATTGATACCAGCAGATCGTCCTCCGACACCACATTGGCAAGGAACTCCCTTCTGCGCTGGGGCGGGAGCTTGGAGAACCGGGGGGAGGCATATTGTACGAACTTTTCGTGTATATCCCCCCAATGACGCATGAAGTCGAAGTATCGGGTGAATTCTTGAAAGGGAAAGTCAGCTGGGACCTCTGGCATCGTGTTCACCTCGTCTATTCGATCGACCAAACATCAAGGCGAGCATCTACGATTTAAACTTGGAGTATCGGGGCCGATTGTTGATAATTGGCCAAGACGAATGTTCTATAACTTCCCGCTCTAATCTGAGGCCCATGCGACTGGTATGTTGGAACGTGAACGGGATCAGAGCGATCCACAAGAAAGGACTGCTCGATTGGATCCGGACGGACGTGCCAGACATCCTCTGCCTGCAGGAGACCAAGGCCAGTTGCGATCAGTTGCCCAAGGAGCTGAAAGAGATCCCGGGCTATGAAGCGTACTACACCTCCGCCCAGGAGCGGTCCGGGTACAGCGGCGTGGCCCTCTACACCAAGGTCCATCCGGACAAGGTCGAATACGGCATTGGGGTCGAACGGTTTGACAAAGAGGGCCGCACCATGATCGTCCACTATCACGATTTCGTCCTGTGCAACATCTACTTCCCCAACGGCAAGGCCTCGCCGGAGAGGCTGAGATACAAGATGGACTACTATGAGGAGTTCCTCCGGTACGTGACCGGCCTGCGGTCCAAGGGCAGGTCAGTGGTCATATGCGGGGACATCAACACCGCCCACAGGGAGATCGATCTTGCCCGGCCGAAGGACAATATGAAGCGGTCCGGATTCCTGCCAGAGGAGAGGGAATGGATGGACCGGTTCGTGGACAGCGGGTTCGTGGACACGTTCCGGGAGCAGCACCCGGACGAGCTGAAATGGTCCTGGTGGGACCTTAAGACGCGCGCCAGGGAGCGGAACGTAGGATGGCGCATCGATTACTTCTTCGTCAGCCAGGACCTAATGCCCCGGGTCTCCAGATCCTTCATCGAGGACGAGGTCTCCGGTTCTGACCATTGCCCGGTCGGCATCGAGATGGACTGAACGGACCATCGAACGTTCCATACCGGCGTTGGCGCTAATGGCGTGCGTTCCCGCGATCGGCCGTGTTGTTGGTTTTTCGGAGGACTCCGCCATGGGTTAATAACGTAGGAAGAACGGTACACCTCCCTGGTTCTCATATGACGGGATCGAAGTCGGTAGCTCTCGTAGCCTGCAACAACTATGGACGGGAAAGCACGCTGGAAGCGGTCAGGCGCTCCATCGACCTGATAGGAGGGATGGACCGCTTCGCAAAACCTGGACAACGGATACTCCTGAAGCCCAACATCCTGATGCCCTCCACTCCGGAGAAATGCGTGGTGACACACCCGGATGTGGTATACGCGGTCGCCAAACTGCTGGTCGATCATGGCTGCACGGTGATCATCGCAGAGAGCCCGGGGGCCGCGATGATCTACAGTGCGTCGAACCTGAAGAAGGCCTACGAGACGGTCGGATACGACCTGGTGGCTAACGACCTTGGAATAGAGCTTAACGAGGACGTAGGTGCGCGGGACGTCGCCAATCCAGAAGGGAAGTTGATGAAGCGGCTCAAGCTCATCGAACCGGTCTTCAATGTCGATGCGGTGGTGGTCGTCTCCAAGATGAAGACGCACCTTTTCACTTACATGACCGGCGCGGCAAAGAACGCGTTCGGACTGGTACCAGGAATGGAGAAGCCGACATTCCATGCCCGGCTTCAGGACCCCAGCGAGTTCGCTCGCATGCTCCTGGACGTGAACGAGTTCGTGAAGCCCACCCTAGAAATAATGGACGCGGTGGACGCCATGGAAGGCGATGGGCCTATGTCCGGCACCCCCCGCCACGTCGGGGCGATACTGGCCAGCAGTTCCTACACGGCCTTGGATGTGGTGGCGTCGAGGATAATGTCCATCGATCCCAACTCGGTGTGCACCATCAGGGAGGCCATGGAAAGGGGCCTGATCGCGGAGGACCTCTCTGATGTGGAGGTCGTGGGAGAGGATCTGGACAAGTTCGTCGTACCAGATTATGTGAAGCCCTCCACCCTCATGGGGAAGAAGCGGAGCGGAGGACGCATGATGAAGGCTGCGATGGGCCTCATGAAAGTTTACGCGCTCACGCCCAGCATAATCCGTTCGCAATGTATCGGTTGCGGCAAGTGCTATCGTGGCTGTCCCATGAAGGCCATTACCATGACCAACGGAAAGGCCAAGGTCAACCACAAAAAATGCATAAAATGCTATTCGTGCCATGAGTTCTGCGACAGCCATGCTATAGTCCTCAAGAGGAACCTGAGAGGCAAGGCAATGGCGGTGCTGGTGGACCGGAAAAGATGAGGGAAGAGCATGGCCAGACCCGCCTCAAGGTGACAGTGGCCATGAGAGGCTGCCACTTCCAGGACATCCCGAAAAAGAAGAGCGTCTGCCTCAGGTCACCTTGCCAGGAAGGAGAGCGCCTGCCCCACTACCGGACCTGCGACGAACACCGGGAAGTGAGGTGCCAGTACCGGGCCTGGGACGTGGACGTGAGGATCGAGGTGGTGCGGAAGCGGTCCGAGATGACTGATTCCTGCGTCGAGTGCGGCGGCAGGCACGATAACCTGGCGGAGCTCTACCAGTGCGTTTGCAAGCACCGGATGGAGAAGGCCTTCGGGGACCCGTCCGCATGGCTCGAAGAAGGCAGCCGGGAAGACCTGTTCCAAGGAGCCCCGGTGATGGTCAGGACGAACATGTGGAGAAAGCTCCGGAAGGCGGTGGTGGAGCGGGACCGGGGCATATGCCAGGACTGCGGCAAAGAGCTGGGCCATCTTCCGAAGTGGTACACCGAGGTGCACCACATAATCCCCCGGATCCGGGGGGGAGGGGACCACCCCTTCAACCTGAAGACGCTCTGTGTCGAGTGCCACCGCAAGTACACTGACGACATGTTCGGGGGCCGCATAGAACGCAACGACGAGGCCTACCAGGCGGCCAAGCTCTTCAAGAAATGATTGAATCCTAGCCACCCGGCTTGGGCCGGTCCCCGAATGCCCGCAGGCCGCTGGTCACGACCTCTCTCGCCTTGGGATTGAACAGATTACTGAAGACCACCCGGCGGGCCGTCTTGTTGTGCGCCAGGAGAGAAAGCAGCTCCATAACCCCAGAGGTGCTCTTCCAGGCGTTCAGGTAGGCATCATAGCCCTGCTGGACCAGGACCTCCATCTTTTCCCGGTCCTTTTCCTTGATGTACTCGTAGACCCGGTGGTTGCGCTTCCAGTCGTCCGGCCCGATGGTCCCGTCCTTCTCCATCTGCTGCCATAGGGGCGTGCCCACCAAATAATCGAGTATGTTTATCTCCACCGCGTGCGGCCGAAGGTCATAGATGAAATCGATGGTCTTCTTAATCTCTCATCGGACTCCACTGGCGCACCGAGGATAAATGATGTGACAACAATCATATCGGCCTCCTTGGCGTTCGCCACCGCCGCAGATATCTGGGCTGGCCGGATCTTCTTGTTGTAGTACTCGAGCACGGTCTCCGAAGCGGACTCGGCCCCAAAGTACATCACATCAAATCCTGCACTTTTTCATGGTCTTGAGCATGTCCAGTGAGGCATTGTTGACTCTTCCCTCGCAATAAAAATGCATCTTGATGCCGCGCTCCCGGATGAGGCCGCAGATTTTGTTCACCCGCTCCTCCCGATGGGTGAAATTGTCGTCCACCAGGACCACGTTCTTGTAGCCCTGGTCGTAAAGCATCTGCATCTCATCGACGACACTCTCGGCGCTCCGGTAGCGCCATTTGCGAAGGGAGAAGGCCGCGCACGAGCAGTACGAACAGTTGAAAGGGCATCCGCGGGAAGTGGAGATGGTGGTGAATTTTCCGAACGTCAGAGGAATGCCCTGCATGGTGTAGCCGTACTCCACTCCGGCAAGCAGACTGTCGGTCTGGCATCGGGAGGGCGTCTAGGTCCTGTACGACAGCGAGCTCGTTCGAAACGTGCCTGCCTTCGTCCAGGAAGCTTATTCCTGCCACGTGGTGTGGCTTTTCCCCCTTCTCGATACAATCGAGCAGGTCGATGATGGCCTCTTCAGCCTCTCCCTTGATGATGTAATCGATGAAGGGATATCCGCGCAGGATGGGCTCCGCCGCAAAGGTGGCATGATAGCCCCCCAGGAGGATGACCGTGTCCGGCAGCCGCTCCGATATCTTTCGGATCGTCTCAATGGCCTGGAGGAATGTATGGGTGGAACAGTTCATGCCGAAAACATCTGGCTCTCCTTCACCGCCAGTTCCACCAACTGATCGCCATCCAGGTTCATGCAGAAGGCGTCCAGGACCTTGACCTGGTCGTTCCTGTGCTTTTTCACATTGGCCGCTATGTATAGAAGACCAAAGGAGGCCATAGTTCGGTGGTCTTCGCCGGCGGCGTGGTTATCATGAGCTTCATGTAAATCCAAATCCCCAGTATCCAATGGACAACCGAACCTCTTAAAGAGAGTTCCCCAGACTAAATGATTTCGCTCATGCGGCGGAGAGCCAGCATGGATTAATATCAAATCGGCGACAAAATACCGATATGAACGGCCCGGATACGGAGAGCAGAATGTCCCGCAGATCATGACGGCATAGTTTCTTCACGGACCCGGACCGGCCTGCGCCATCGACCCGACGGCCTGTATGACCGAGCGAACCTGTGACAGGAATTGGCCGAACCGAAGGCGGACTTCCCGGTGGCGTACTCCGCGGATCGGATGATCGGCCTGCGAATCCGATCCTTTGTTCGAATACATAGAGGATGAATGATATCCAGATGTTTGTTCCTCAAAAAAGAACGACCTCGACATATGAGCCAACGGCTATTATCAAGGATTGGAAATGTAAGGAACAGTATATCTGAGGAAACTGCAAATCAGCTCGGAGATGACCACCCCCCAGGAATCTCCCATCAGGGTCCTGGTTGTTGACGATGACACAACCCTTCTAGAGCTAGCCAGGGAGTTTCTGGAAAGGGTACCTGGCCTTGTGGTCGATGTGGAGCAGAACTCCCACAAAGCGCTCGAAGCCGCTTCCGGCCAAAGATATGATGCACTGATCTGCGACTATCAGATGCCTGGACTGGACGGTCTCACATTCCTTAAACAGCTCCGTTCCCGGGGCGATGACGTTCCTTTCATCCTTCTCACCGGCAGGGGGCTAGAGGAGGTGGCCATGGACGCACTTAACAATGGGGCGGACTACTATCTTCAGAAAGGTGGCGAGATCGGACCGCTGTTCGCCGAACTTACCAACATGGTGCGTCACAGTGTCGAGCAAAGGAGGGCCGGAAAGGCGATCCGGGAGAGCGAGATGAGGTACAGGCGGTTGTTCGACAGCAACCGTGACGCCGTGCTAGTGTGGAGACTGGACGATGACTCGCCATTGATCGACGTCAACGAAAAGGCCTGCTCGCTCCTGAACTATTCCCGGGCGGAGCTGCTTGCGATGGGCAAGAACGACCTGCTGACTCCGGAGAGCGTCGCCGCGAAGAACGAAGCGAGGGACAATCTGCTCACGGAAGGGGATGTCGCCCTCGAATTGACTTTCATATCCAGATCCGGGGAGAGGATACCCTGCCTGGTCACTGCCTACGTCATAGACATCGATGGGGTCGGCCATGCCATCTCTGTCGTCCGGGACCGAAGGGGACAGCGCCGCAGCGAGCAAGAGGCCAAGGAAAGGGAGGCGCGGTTCCACGCGATATTCGAACATTCCGCCACCGGGATCGCCTTGGAGGACTCGGACCGGAGGAATCCTGGAATGCAACCCAGCCTTTTGCCGGACCTTCCATAGGAAGTGCCACGAGCTTCGGGGGACTATCGTCTACGACCTGATGGGCCCAGGCGGTATCAACGACGACCGTATCGAGTTCGAAAAGCTGATGAAGGGAGAGTTGGACCAATTCACGAAGGAGAACCAATACCAGAACAAGGACGGCTCCCCCATTTGGGCAAATGTACATTTTTCACGCCTGGAGGACAACGGGAGGGTTCTGGCCCTGGCCATGGTGGAGGATGTCACCAAGAGGCGGCAGGCGGAAAAGCTCCAGTCCTCTTTGTACCAGATATCCCAGGCGACGGTATCGTCCCAGGATTTGCACGATCTCTATGGTCGCCTGCACGCCATCCTTTCCGAGCTCATGCCGGCAAAGAATTTCTTCATTGGACTGGTGGCAGAGGACGACGAGGAATCCATGACCTTCCCCTATTTCGTGGACGAGATGGACCCGAACCCCGGTGTCGTGCGCCGGAGCAGGACCACCTCCAACTACGTCATCCGTACGGGAAAGCCGCTGTTCATGGACAAGTCCCTCTGGGCCAAGCTGATAGCAGAGGGGGAGATCGTGCCGTCGGGCACGCTGCCAATCCACTGGATGGGTGCTCCCCTCAACGTAGGGAAGAGAACGATCGGGGTCATGGTGGTGCAGAGCTATACCGGGACGGTGCGCTACAGCGAACTGGACCTGGAGATCCTGATGTTCGTGTCGGACCACGTCGCCCTGGCCATCGATCTGAAGAGGTCGGAAGAGGCCCTCAGGGAGAGCCAGCGTATGCTGTCCACCCTGATGGGGAACCTGCCCGGGATGGCCTACCGGTGCCGCAACGACGATGATTGGACCATGTGCTTCATCTCGGACGGCTGCCGCATCATCACGGGCCATGCTCCGCAGGACTTCATCGGGAACGCACTGGTAAGCTACAACGACATGATCCATCCGGACGACCGGAAGATGGTCGCGCACGAGGTCCACCGGGGCATCGCTGAAGGAGGCCAATTCCATGTGGAATACCGCTTGATCGCCAAGGACGGGACCGTGCGGTGGCTTTGGGAGCAGGGCTGCCCGGTGTATGACGACAAGGGAAAGATGGTCGGACTAGAAGGGTTCATCACCGATATCACTGCGCGTAAGAGGGCACAGGAGAACGTGAGGCTGGCGAACTGGAAGCTCACCCTCCTCGGGGACCTTACCAGGCATGATGTGGCAAACAAGGTCACCATGCTCTCCGGCTACCTGGAACTGGTGAAGAAGAACGTCAGGGACGACAAGGTGGGCCGATACGTGGAGAAGGCCACACTGGCTGCCCGTTCGATAGGGGAGCAGATGGAGTTCATCCGGGAATACCAGGGACTGGGGGTCAACGAACCGGAATGGTTCGAGATGGACAGCATCGCTTCCCGGGCCATCTCCAAGACCGACCTGAGCAGCATCGGGATCAGCCGCGAGCTGGCCGGACTGTCTGTCTACGCGGACCCGATGATCGAGAAGGTCCTCGGAAACCTGATGGAGAACTCGGTCAAGCACGGAATGAAGACGTCCCATATCACGATATCGTACGTCCGGTGCGATGATTGGGTGGAAGATCTATTTCCGGGACGACGGAAACGGCATATCCCCGGACATGAAGCAGCAATTGTTCGAAAGGAACTTCCAGCACCGGATCGGCCACGGAATGAACTTCATCAAGGAGGTGCTGTGGATAACCGGGATGGAGATCGACGAGATAGGCCAGCCAGGCATGGGCGCGGTGTTCCGGATCAAGGTGCCGGCCGGCTGCTACAGGGTCCGATCGGAGACAGGTAAAAACTTTATGAGCGACACCGCCGTTATCAATCAAGAGAGGGCCGGGAAATAATGAACATCATTCTCGCCATCGATGCGCAATCGTTTTCCAGCAAGACAGCAAAATATGCCATCGAGTACGCTAAGCGAATGGGGGGAGACCTGGTCATCCTGGCCGTCCTTAGCCGCAAGGATATGGAGGACAACCCTCGCCTGGTCAAGTTCACCCAGATCGTGATGTCCCGGATAAAGACCGAAGCCGGGGACGAAGGAATGGATTCGAAGACCCTCGATGGGAAGGGGCACCGCCGTCGAGATCATACTGATCGAGGCGGACAGATAAAGGCGGATGCGATCATCCTCGGCCCGACCAATAAGACCGGCCTGGACAAGTTCATAATCGGGAGCGTGTCAGAAGGATTGATCAAGGGGGCTAAATGCCCAGTTATCATCGCCAAATGAACGGCTCATTAGTCATCGAAAATGTGCATCACTCGGAAGAAGAAGGCATACTGGAGGGCCGCTTGACCGACCTATCAGCCAAAGTGTAAATGGAAAAGTTATATCCACGGGCATGGCAATGGCTCCCTGCAGGAAGGTTGTCGACTACGAACATCCTATTGGCGACGGACGGGAAGGAACACTCGGCCAAGGCCGTCAGGTACGCTTTCGACCATGCGAAGGATCATAAAGCAACACTCTTCATTGTTTTCGTTGTAAGCCCCAAGACGGACGAGGACAAGGAACGGCTCATCAGACAGGGCCTGGACGAACTCGATCGCCTCAAGGCATGGCGTCCAATGAAGGGATCGACGATGAAGACGATGCTCGAGGCCGGATCGCCATATGACACGATCCTCAAGGTCTCGGACCGAGTGAGCGCTAACGAGATAGTGGTCGGGACATCGGGAAAAACGGTCATCGACCGTGTGCTCATAGGCAGCGTGTCCGAGTACATCGTGCGAAATGCCAAATGCACCGTCATAGTAGTCAGATGAAATCCGTCGAACATTTTCGTGAACGTTGGTGCTAGGGTCACTGACCCTTCTTCATTTTCGTTTCCATCAGGTCCAAGCGACCATGATGCCCTGGATGATCGCCTGCGGCCGGGGTGGACACCCGGGGATGAAGACATCCACTGGGACCATCGCCCCGGCGCCATGGGAGCAGGCATAGGTG
>CAWDCQ010000091.1:0-19582 GCA_963800775.1 uncultured Methanomassiliicoccales archaeon
CTAGAGATGAGAACGACCATTGTGTCAGGTCGGAAGCGTTCTGCCACTCGCCGCCGTCGATGCGGACCAGGGAGTAGGCGATCCCGGAACCGTTGTCGCTTTCGGTCCAGTTGACAACGACCGAGGTATGATTGGTATAGGTCCCTTCAATTGGAGAAAGGATCGAGATCGTCGGAGCATAGAGATCGTCAGTGTGAACTGTAACGGAGGCACTGGACGGGCTGTCCGCTACTGCATTTGCCACTAGGTAATAGGTGTAATCAGACAGGAAGTGGAGTCCGTTGTCAACATAGGCCAGGTCGTTCGGGCCGAGAGGAATTGTGGTGCTGTCACCGGTGGTCGATATCCGGTGGAGGGTCAGCCCGGTTACTGGCATCCCAATGGTGTAGTTCAGAACCGGCCCAGCTCAAAGAGACAGAACCTTGTCCCGGAACTGCGCGAAGGCCGTGCGGCGAGGCGACCGTCCCGGCCAGCGGGAACGGGTCGATAGCATTGCCGGCGCCTGCCAGAGCGTATGATGAGTCCAGGATGCTGTCATGGTCCGAATCCGTCGATGACAGGTCGCTCCAGTAGTTGCCGAGCGATCCCGATGACCATCACGTCGGTCGCGCTGTCGTCATAGCCTTGGGCATGATCGCCGCTGTAGACCCCGGTGGCCCCGTTGTTGCCGGCGAAGGCGTTCAGATAGAACAGGCAGTTGGAAGAGCCGTTGCAGATCGTTCCGAATGAGCTGCAGTTGGCTATCGTGTTGTTGTATGCCTTGGTATCGGTGGAGTTGCGCACCAGCACGCCATAATGGCAGTCGCTGATGGTGTTGTTGAGGATGAGGACGTTGCTGGTGTTGTAAAGGAAGATACCAGCACCCTCGCCGAAGCCGAGGGAGAGAAGGGGACGGCGGTTGTGAGGTAGGAGTTGGTGATGATAAGGTGGGAAGAGGTGTTGCCGATAGAAATGGCGTTCGAGGCGCCGGTGGCATTGATCTCGAGGTCGCCGATGAGGTAAGGGTTGGAGGATGATCCGTCACCCGGCCATCCATTGGTAGCGATCAGATCAGCAAGTTCCGTATTATTGTGAACGACGATGGGGCCATGTTGGACCATCGGAGTTGATGGGCCCTGGGCAGAGACCTGCCCGGCCGCTCCGACGAACAGCACTCCCGCGAGCGAGACGATCATCACTACTGCAAGCAGTGCGGGGATGATGCTCCTCATTTTGTCACTGTACGAACCGTTTGAATTCCTTTCGATCACTAGCAACCCTTCCTACAGTTTTGGAGCGGTGCCTGCCTATTAGAAAGGGGGAAGTCCGGTTACCGTTCCTGATACTGATAATAACACGAATGATAACGAGAGCCAGTTGGTCGGCAAATATGAAAGGACGATGTTGACGACTAACAAAAAATGGACGGACGAGAAACGTAGAAAAAAGGCGAAGTATCGTGTTCAATGATTTCATTTGTGTCGTCCAATATTAAGAGAGAAGACTGAATTCCCAAATCGTCATTTACACAAGAGAGATGTCTTTTGATGCAATCTGATCATGATTATTAAATTCGAATAAGATTGTCAATCTCTATTAAAGTGCATTCAAATCGACAGATCTAAAGATCCGAATCAATCTTCAAGAAAACGTAATGAATTACAAAACATGGTCATACCGATTCGCGGACCAAGTCTAAACAGTAACCTGAAAAGGCTCTGTTGCAAAACTCATCCAGTATGTTTGGGCCAACATTTTAATCTGCTATAGTAGCGAGGCGAACGCGATAACGACCAGATATGCTTTTTGAAACAGGACTCTTATGAATTTTGGTCTATCGCTTAAGACGGCAAAAAGATGAATCGATGGGTTTCGACATCTCATTGTTGAGATATCTGGCCAACCCACATTTCGCCTGGAGTTCGAGTTTTGCAACAGAGCCTGAAAATAAAAAATGAACTTGATTCGATAATCCAGGATGTCACACTACCAAAAGAGGAATACAAAAGAAAGGCGTTGAACATTGGTTTTCAGCCAATCATTCGTCAAAAGAGGATGGGAAGTAGCAATTTGCTGTTTTCAATGACGATGATGTCGAAGCAGAAGAAGAAACACCTTTGGCTAAGATTGACTTTATCAAAGATCGAGTAGGGGTGGAAGTTGCATTCTCGCATGCATCATTTATAGGAATAGATCTATTAAAATTTCAAACATTGTCCTATTCGAACTTGAACAAGATTGATCTTGGCGTCTATATCGTAGCCACCTGAACTCTTCATAGAGCCACAGGGAAAGCATTTGATGGTTCTCTGATGTATGAAAAGGTTATCAAATATCTTCCCCATTTTAAAAGCGCAATACAGGTTCCAGTGTGGGTTGTTGGCTTACTTCCTTAAAAGGGATTTATGGAGGAATCGTATTTAGAAGATATATTATTCACGATTTATCTTCTTAGAGCCAATTGGGCCTTTTCTAATATTTGAGAAGGCATTGGTTTTTCTAATTTCCATATTATGCTTATTGGTTTATTTCCTTGATGACTTTCGTAATTCGCTTTACCTAAGAATGTGTACGGTTGAGACCTATATTCTCTAACGAATAATAAGACCTTGCCACCGGTCTTTCTATCATTTATGTAACGGTGCCCGGTGACAGATGTATCGCCTATTTTACTCTGACTTTGCCAATGAAATAACCTATCGCTAATCGCGTAGTCTTCATACATTGTGGTTGGGGAGAATTCTTTCTCGCTTTTCTGCAGATTGACAAAGAAAATATCCAGGTCTTTTTCTTTGAAATAAAACACACCTTCCCTTAGTTCTTGACGATGGTCGTATGAATTAATGCCCAATCCAGTCAAGATTTCTTCTCGTGTATATGTGCAATGAAGATCCAAAGAAATTTCATACCCAACATCCACGGTTTCATCGACAAATTTGATCTTATCATGTTGATAACTCAATAATTGGACAAGTTCTACACAAAATAACTGATCCGCTTTCAGAAATTGGACAAACTCTTTCAAACTATTGAATCCAGCTTCGAGCGGTTTCTTATTATAAAAGTTGTAAAACAACATCAGAATCATTTCTTCCTGTTGTTTGTTTTAATATAATATTATCATTATATAACAAATATTTTAATTCAGAAATCCATCTCCTACTGTCAATATGAAGATATTTTAAGGAACGCTTTGGAGAATAAACCGTTTTTCTCCAAATCGATTGATTCCGTGATTATTCCTGACTCGTTGTAAAGGCTGGTTAGTGTGCCCTTCGAATAAATATCTCGAGGACTGGCTAGAATAATCCAAGAACTCAACCAGATGAATTTTATCCCTGGATCCGCCTTCATAAGCTCTAATCTTTTCAATAATACCCTTTCTGTTAACAATCGCATTTCGAATATTATCCAATATGTGGTCTTTTGCAACTTTCTCTAACTGAATATAGCAACCATTCGGCAAGTAAGAAAATCCTTGTTCCACTTGTGACTCAATGGATTTGTATCCACCTTCAATAAGGACTTGGAATTTCCTCTCAAAACTATACAGTTTATTTGCTTGGCCAATGAAATCCAAGACAGTTAATTCTTCTTTTCCTGGAAACAATCTCAGGCCCCGACCAAGCTGTTGTAAAAATATCGTAAGACTTTCTGTCGGCCTTAGGAACAAGACGGTATTTATTTCTGGAATATCCACCCCTTCGTTATATAAATCAACAGAAAAGATGAATTTGACCTGGCCAGAAGTCAGCATTTTCTTTGCATTTTGCCTTTCTTCCTTTTCTGATTCGTCAGTTAGTGCTATGGAACCAATACCTGCTTCGTTAAACATGGAAGCCATGAAACGGGCGTGTTCTTTGGTTACACAAAACCCAAGTCCCATTACGCTTCCAATGTTCGCCACATATCGCTTTACTGAGTCGATAATCGATATGGCCCTTGATTTATTGTTTGCATACACATTGCTTAATTCTTTTACATCATATTTTCCGCGCTCGAACTTGACATTGGAGAGATCTACGTTATCGGTAATCCCGAAGTATTGGAATGGAACTAATAATCCACGATCAATTGCCTCTGGTAACCGGATTTCGCTTGCTATTACATTATCGAAGTATTCCCTGATGTCAGATCCATCCATCCTCTCAGGTGTGGCAGTCAAACCGAGAAGGATCTTAGGTTTGTAATGAGTCAGCAAATCTTCATAACTTGAAGCGGCACCGTGATGCGTTTCATCGACCACGATGAAATCATAATAATCTGAACTTGTCTTGGATAGAAATTCTTGGGAGTTGAAGGTCTGAATCGACATAAATAAATGATCAAGATTTGATGGTTTATTATAGCCGTCAAAGAGTTCCCCAAAATTATTATCTCTTAACACACCCCTGAAACATTTTAAACTCTGGACGAGGATTTCCCTCCGATGTGCAATGAATAAAAGCCTATTTGGTTTTCCCTTGTTAACTAGACAGAATCTGCGATAGTCAAAAGCGGATATGACCGTTTTTTCCGGTCCCAGTGGCTGCCACTATCAGATTTTCGGTATCTGTTATGAATTGTTCTTTCAGCTTCCAGTTCCCAAGGATTCCCACTCGAAAAGGAAAAGGTTCGATGTCAAACAGATAATTATTATCAATCTCATTTCCATCCGTTTCAGAGTCGATTGCTTTCCTAAGGATGCTTTCATCTTTTTCTGTAAATATTTTAAACTTTCATCATTCCAATATGTGTCGAACATTCGCCCCCACACTTTTGAGAATAGAGGTCGATCCTTCTCAGTTACCTTCACATTCCATTCTAATCCTCCGCTGAGCGCAGCACTTGAAAGATTGGAAGAGCCGGTCTACGCTGTGCTAAATCCAGAGTTTCTATAGAAAACGTAGGCTTTTGCATGGAGTCTTGACGATTAGTATCATACGATATCTTAATCTCAGTGTTGGGCAATTTAGCCAGCTCCATCATTGCCTTAACTTCTGTGGCTCCCATGTAGGTTGTTGTAACAATTCTCAACCGCTTATCTTTACAAAATTCCTCTAATTCCCTTACTTACTAACCGCAATCCACTCCATTTGATAAATGAAACTAATGGATCGATTCGATCAGCCGATAGTATCTCTTTTTTTAACTCATTAACCATCTGGGGTTCTACCCTATTTCCAGTGAACAAAGTGCTAATCGAAATGGATGTTTCTGGACGGCAAGGAGCATCACTCACTTTGAGTGATGAAGAATTATTTTCCCATATTGCCAATAATCTTGGGCATCTGTATCTATGAACAAGTCCAACAGATCGTTTTCATTTGTCAATTTTGATAGCAATTCAATAATTTGATTGCAGGCAGATATTTGTTTTTCCAGTCCATAGTCATCTTTAAAATCTTCCATTAAAATTCTTAATCCTTTTTCAAGGACTTCATTCATGTACCGCGATAGGATCGTTTTGCTTTCAGCTGTATCAATCTTCTTTTTTAGAATTTGATATTCTTGTGCACTAAGAGAAGTTAGTGATTTATTTAGAGCCTGATTAATGACTTGCTCGTAAATGCCATTAGAATAAGTCATCGATTCGAACAATGGTTTGTTATTATAAACAACATTTTGTGTTTGTTTGTGCTTTGAAATGGACTGACATATCTTTTCAATTTAAATTTCCTAAAGACATACACGCCATCAAAGAACTCAACGGCAAAATCACAGAACTGGACGATAGTGTCCTTATCGAGATCGAATTCCCTTCGGCTTCCAAGATAGTTCCTTGATGCAGGAGATATTTCCTTGCCCTCTCGTATTTCTGGGACAGTAATGCATTTGATATGTTTCTTCGAGACGACAATGAAAAATGCATTATCGTAGGGATAGTCTTTTCGGTAGATCGTTTAGGTTATATGTTTCGTTGGCTCTGAACTTTACTTCAATGACAAGGCTTTTGCAGATTTCGATTCTGGCACAATTATTATTAGGTAGCAGGTTTAATAATATCTTGGGATGCACCAATGCTTTTCAGAACAGCGGATATGCCTCTGTCCAGCACTCTTGACAAATACAGGGCTTGCTTCAGCAAGCCCCAGTTCCGCCACTTCAAGACGTTCATGTCCGGGTTGATGCTCAACGGCAAGAACGAGAAGAACATCATGGACATATCCAGCAGCGCGCTGGACGGGCGCAGCCAGAGCTGCCTGAACCGTTTCCTGCACGGCAGCAAATGGTCCAGCTCCGCGCTGGACCATATCCGTCTGGATATGTATGCGAAGGGAAAGGAGGGCGGGGTCCTGATAATCGATGACACCTTGATCGAAAAGTCCGGCCGCTCCATGGAAGGCGCTGGCTGGCTGTTCGATCACAGCCAGAGGCGCAACATCTGGTGCCACAATTATTTGACCTCGTTGTACAGCGATGGCGAGGACCGGGTGCCGATGCACCTGGTCCAGTACATCAAGAGAGGAGATCTGCCTCCAGTTAGGAAAAGTCTTCAAGACCAAACTGGAGCTGGCCATCGACCTCATCGACATGGGTCTGGCATACGTCCGCCCGAAGGCGGTCGTATTCGACAGCTGGTTCGGTTCGCAGGAACTGATGGGCCACATCCAATCGAAGGGGTTGCCGTTCATCACCGAAGCGAAGGGCAACCGGTTGATCCAGACCGAGGACGGACCGGTCCAGGCCCGGGTCCTGTTGACCCAGCTAAATGCTGATGTTTTCCTGGCCATGGAAGGCGATGGCCAGTACCATTATTGTATGGAGAAAGTGACGGAGATAAAGGGCGGCATGACCGTCAAATTCCTGTTCTTCAAGGAAAAACCGGACAAGACAAAGGTGCGTTGGTCCTCATGACCAACGCCCTGGACATGCCTGTCCAGGACGTTCTGCGATATTATAAAATGCGCTGGGACGTTGAGGTATTCTATCGCGATTGCAAGCAATACCTGGGAATGGGTGAGTACCAGGTCAGGAAGATCGACGTAGGAGTTACACACCTCCTTCTGGTCATACTGGCCTACACCATCCTAAAAGGCATTGCCCGCAGTCGGAGCTTCCAGAACATCTTCAAAGGAGCCGACGCGGTCGGCTCCATGTGCGACGCACTGAAACGACATGTGGCATTGAAAATGTTCAAGCCCAAAGCGTTTGGATGAAATCTGCAAAAGCCTTGTCAGTAACGAGAATGGGTACAATTCACTTCAGGAGCCGATTGATCCCGGCGGATTATGTGCCTGAGCGTGCGGGTCATGAGTGGATGCGGTCTGACCTCTATGGCGAGGGCTTCGCTGGGACATAGGTGCGTGCATCTTGAGCATCTCGGCAGCGGCGCTCGTTGATGGTCGCCTTGCGGTCCACGACGGAAATGGCGCCAAAGCGGCAGAACCCTTCCCTGACGCACGCTCCGCATCCCCGGCAGCGGTCGGGCCGAACCAGTATGTGGACTCCCGGTATGCGGGCATATCTTACGGCCAGTTCCTTGGCCGCTTTGGGTATGCCGTGGTCGAGCAAATTGGTCCGATCGTCTTTTGTCATAACTCCAAGGAATAGGCACGGCCACTAATAGAACCATTGCGAACGATTACAAGGACCTGGATAGAAAGCAAAGCGGGAGGCGTGAGCCGCGGACATCTGCCTGACCGATCCCGAACAAGTCCTATATAGAAAACAAGGCCTTCTGGCATTGAGCAAGTCTTGGGGTATCGAAGATGTTGAGGGCAACGGACGGAGGGTCGGGGTCTAAGGACGATAAGGGACCGAAGGTCGGATCGGTCATACGGACTGCTGATAATTGGCATACCTTGCCGAAAGGTTTCGAGGGCGACTTCGACGCCATCGTGAACGGGGGAGGCCCCTTTGCAGACAGCTGTTACATTTTCAAGAAGGATTCCTACATCAAGTACGATTGGATCTCCGACAAGGCTGTGCCTGGGTATCCCAAGAAGATCGCCGGTAACTGGCCCGGGATGCCGTCGAGCTTCTCCAGCGACCTCGATGCAGCATTGAACGGGCAGGGGGCCTTTTCCGGGAACTGCTACTTCTTCAAAGGGGATTTCTATGTCAAGTTCGACTGGGTGAACGACCGCGCGTACCCCGACTGCCCGAAGAAGGTCGCCGGCAACTGGCCGGGACTTCCCACCGGGTTCGAGGGCGACTTCGACGCCGCCATGAACGGAAATGGTCCATGCGCGGGAAAGGCCTACTTCTTCAAGGGTATTCTGTACGTTAGGTTCGATTGGAGAATGACCGGGCCGATCCTGGCTACCCGAAGAGGATCGCGGAAGGCTGGAATCTGCTTCCGGAGGAGTTCAAACAGGGGCTCAATGCGACCGTGGAGGGTTTCGGTGCCTTCGTAGGGGAGAATTTTACCTGTTCAAAGGGGACAACTATGCCGGAACGATTGGGCATCGGACCGCACCGAGTAGAGGGCGCGAATCGGGTCGGGCTCGTTCCCTGACGAAAACCTTTTCAATGAAGTTCTAGCCAGGGGTCGAACGGCACCGCTGCCATCAATCTTTTAATAATCCGCGGTACGAAGATACACGCATGAAATTGGCGCACACGTCCGAGGGCAAGGTCACCGAGGGTCATCAGTTCCCGGTGCTCTTCGTTCACGGGGCTTGGCAATCCTCTTGGTTCTGGAGGGAGAAGTTCATGCCTTATTTCGCTTCAAAGGGGTTCGAATGCCATGCCCTGGATCTAAGGGGCCATGGTGACAGCGAAGCTGCCCGGATAAACTCGGCCGGACTCTCTGACTATCTCTCGGACATCGCGGAGGTGGCGAGAAAACCCTGCCCAAAGAACCGATCCTTATCGGGCATTCGATGGGTGGACTTCTTTCCCAGATGTACATCAAGACCAACCCGGCAAAGGTGGCGGTGCTGATGGCCTCCTGCCCTCCGTTCGGCATGAAGGAGACCTTCGGACGACTGGTCAGACAGCACCGCGGCCTGGCTCTGAAGTACCTGCTGACCAGGAACACTAGGCGGCCATTCAGGACAAGGCGCTCACCAAGGAGTTCTTCTTCAGAAAGGAATTCCCGGACAAGATATTCGACGAGTACTACAGGAAGTTCGAGGTCGAATCGTACCAGGCGGTGAATCAGATAGGAGGGGCATCGGAACCGCCGGACTCAATCCCAACAGGACCCGGTCCACGTTATCGGTGGAGGGGATGACTATTTCTTCCCGGCCTAACGAGGTCCGCGAAACGGCCTTGCTGTACGATACCGACGCCTACATCGCCGAAGGACAGGGACACACCCTGATGGCCGAGACCAAGTGGCAGAAGACCGCTGATGAGATAATCAAATGGCTTGGAGCTAAAGGCCTCTGATCGGCCAGACGCCATAGCCATTGGGCGACGAAGTTTCCTGTGAAATGGGCTGCCGCGGACCAAAATAGCAGGATTTAATCTGCAGGACCGTCGACCATTGGCTCGGCAAATCATTAATTATCCATCGGTTCCGTTGTTTCAGCTTATGCCTGGAGCGAAAGGTACGAAGGAGATCCCTGGGTCCTAAGGACCCCGTCCGGTGAGTCGGAGTTCACTGCCTATCGGGATGAGACAGCAGACCCGCCAGCCATCGTCGTGAACGTCGGAAAGACCGAACTAAGTACCACTCAGAGACCTGGACGACCTGCACGCGATGCTGAAGGCGAAAGGTGATTGGATGCCGCTGGGCAACACCGACGAGCAAAAGCCGGCCAAGGAGGGCACGGTCGAAGCAGGGGCCGGTCCCCGGACAACCCAGTGGGCGGATGGTACGGTCTGAAGAAGGGGCTGAGGGGACGTTTTGCTACGTACATCCCGCCGATCATGGAGCACCTCGGAATGGCCGAGGTGGAGCATAACCCCCGGAACAATAGGATGAGGTCCAAGTAGACAACTCCGGCATTGGTCCGGGAAGCAAACACCTTCCCGTCGTACTTGAAAGGTCGCCTGCGTTCGATCACGTTCGTTGGCAGAAGACTCCGATCGTCAACGGCAAAGACGTATGTTTCTAATTGCCCTGGTCGGACCCTGTTGTTCGATGCTTTCTTTTTCCGCAACTACCCCTTTTAAAAAATCAGATGCAACGAGACACCATCGACGGACCGCCTTGTTCCCAGCCTAAATTCCGCATCCTAAAATATCGCAAGCTGGAGTATCAATCCATATCGTGATCGTATGAGAACCTGCATCTTGCTGATGAAGACGCCCTGCACCGAGGGGAATCCTGGCGCGTTGCCGAGGCCATAAGGGCAAGGCGACAAGCTGTACTTCTTGGGGACGCGGTGATGATATGCCGCCGGGGTTACCGAGGCCACCCATCGACGATCGTGAGCACTGCCGCGGAACGGGGGGCCAAGGTCCTGGCATCCGCCCCGACCTGAGGGCTCGCGGCATCGGCGACAGCGAGCTGATAGGGGCGGTCGAAGTGCTCGAGGACCTGGAGGGCTCGTTCGTGGAGGAAACGATGGAACGCGCTGATCGGGTGATCGCTTGGTGAACCGGAAGATGCTCGCCCTCCTCCTTACTTCCGCCGCTTACAGCAACCAGTATGCAGACCACATGTGCCGGGTGGCGCTCCGCGCTCAGGAGATGGGATACGAAGTGGAGATATTCTTGTTCGGGGCGGCGGTCCGTTCACAGCTAGGTGCTCATGGCCCGGAAGACCCTATCCGGTCGGGACAAAGATCAGGGAACTGATGGACAGGGGGGCGAAGGTCTAGCGCTGCGGTCATGCTTTTCATCAGACGGTCATGGGCCGGAAGGGGCAGGTCCGAAGGGTCCTCATGACCTTGAGGCATGGAAGGCAATAGACGGTGTGGAGATGGTCGCCGTCTCCAAGCTGGTGGATGTAATGGCCAGGGCCGACCGGGTCCTGTCGTTCGGGGGTGGTTGATTGAACAGATTGGTCATCGAGATCGTTCACGCTCCCTACGGAAGGGAGAACGCGGATGCAGGAATGAGCATTGCGAAAGCATGGGCCTCTGCTGGACGCAAGGTCATCGTCGCGCTTCACAATGACGGTGTCTATGCGGCCAAGAAAGGGCAGATGGACACAAAGAAGGAGATCGGCATGCCATCCATCGAAGATCAGATCAAGGCCATCGTTGGCGCTGGAGGGCGGGTTCTGGCCGACCAGTTGTGCATGGAGGTGCGCGGCCTGACCGCGGACATGCTGATCGAGGGCGTAGAGGTCTCCGACGGCGACGACACGGTGGAGCTGGTACGCAGGGAGGGCGAGGCCGTTCTGACGTTCTGAACCATGGTCGAATGATCTCCATCCGACTATGCCAGGAGTTCAATTCTTGCCATAGTGCTCTGCCAAGGAAGCGAACGACTTCTTCGGGTCCCAGGGCATTCCCGGATATGCCGTTCCCTGATGGTCTGAGTAGGTCTTCACGATGCTGTAGCTGGCCATGTCGAGATCGAACTGCGGGTCGTCGCTGTACGGGTACGTGGGACTGACGAACGTGAAAACGAAGGCGCCGTCGATCCCCTCCCCTCGAATATCTGCAGGAGCTCAAGCACGTATCTTGACTGGGCCTCCTCGTCCCGGATAAACGGCCCCTTGAGCCGGGGAGGGTCCTTGCTCCGATCCATATGGCCCAGCCATAGCCCCCCTTTTCCTCTGCACCCTTGTACGTGCAACAGCCGAACTCCGTGACCACCACCGGTTTGCCGCCCCTCTTGTACTCTTTGAGCCGTTCCCGGTAGGTGTCCTTTTTCCCTGCATGCCGATAGTAGTCGATCCCCACCAGGTCGAATGGGGACCAGTCCACTTTTTCCCAAGGGCCCGAGGCGTAGGTGATCTGGCCATGGAAGATTCGCGGATATCGAGGACCGCTCCGGAAAGGAACTGGTTGAGCCGCCGGTTGTATGAACCCTTGACCAGGGTGCTCCTCAACAACCGCCAGGGTTTCATGAAGGTGCCCATCCGGTCGAACGAGGTCTTGCCATCCACCAGACCTTTCATGAAGAATGTCAGCTCACATCCGGCCACAAAGACGATGTTCGGCGATATTTTCCTTAGCTTTTCCGCGGCAAAGCGCATTCCTTCAGATAGGCCATCGTCTCCTTCTCGGTCGCCTCCACGTATGCCGGGGAGAACCAGACCTCCAGCCCTAGTTGCAGCGCGAGCTCTGAGGCCTGCACCAGCCGGCCGATGTCCTGACCCGATATCCTCACCGAATCGCATCTCAGGTCGTTTCGGATGATCTCCAGCTCTCTTCGCACCACCGGAAGATCGAATTCTTTCCGGGATGATGACGCACTGCCCCGGGTGTTGGTCCCTACGTCGTAATTGATCCCCCTTCTCATCTTCACTCACTTCCCCAGCATCACCGCAGCTCCGTTGCAATGAACTTTCGCTTCCCGTGAGCGATTTGTGAATGAAGATGGTCCTGAAGAAGATGGTGCACATCCTTTTCCGAGCATGAAGATCGATCCACGGAGGAAATATCCCCGGATCCGTCAAGGAATATCTTCGCCTTTTCCGATGTTTCGTATCCATTTTTTCGCTATCGTAGGGTGCGACGTAATAAGTATACGAGGGACCGAGCAGTCGACAAGGTGACTTTGTTTGAAGTTCCACGTGGAAATGGTCGTCAGAGACAACTTCGATCCTATGAGCGCGGTACCGGTAAAGAAAATGATCTTTGCCCACCTGATCAAACTTATGGAATCTGGCCGGGTAACGGACCACGGAATTTTCTCGGATGAACGGGGCGGTTTCCTGATGGTGGACGCGCAGACACCGGAGGAACTGTTCGACATGTTGAGCCCATTGGGTGATGCGATGAGGATGAGGGCCCAGCCTTACGTATCCATGACGACCTTGAAGTCATTCTTCGAAAACTATGAGAAGACCGTAGCAAAATGAGCCCTGGTCTTGGTAGTTGAAATATTGGCCTGGAACGAGCGAAACGGCCGCTGCATCCGTTGACCGGAACGCGGCCCTTTCTGACGACGTCCATCGAGGCGATAAGCATCGGCGGGAAGCCAGCAATTTTCTATCTCTAGTTATTGACCAGTGCAATTTAGAACGGAACTGAACCAATCGATCGTGGTACGGCCTCACTGGACGAATATCAACACACGATAGGGTCTCAGGAACGCGCATTCCGTCTTGGTGGCGTCATACCGGGTTATGCAGTCAATGACCTCCTTGGCCAGGAAAGCGGAGTATAATGACACGCTCTTCCTCCCTTTGCTGGATGGCAATTGCCTGATCCTTGAAGACAGATCGTTGATCTTTTCCGGTCCGATAATGACATACCTTTCGTTCTCAGATTCCTGTACCAAAACCTTTTGCCTTACGACTTCCAGTGGCCCTTCCTTGACCGATGTAAGAACATTGTAGGTGGTGGCATTGACCAGACTGTCACGTAGATCAAACGCGATCTTGATCACATGGAAGTCTTCGCCGTCCGCACTGCATTTGGCAAGGTACTGCGGGCATTTCTTGATGATGGTGGTACCTTTACGATCGTGCCCTTTGTGAACCGTAGAACAATATTTTTCGATCGCTGCGCATAAACCGATCAGATCAGATGTAAGCAACGCATCTTCGGATTCGAAAGAATTCTCTGATATTGACGTCAGGAACTCCTTGTCCCCGAGGCCGCCGGATGTTTGCTGGTTCTCGTTCTGCCTTGGCTCGCACTCTAAAAACTGAACCAATCCCGCTTGTTTTTTAATCTCTGAAAGGAATGATTGAAGAGCCTTGCTCATTGTCCTGCCAATGAAGTTCATTGCTAATAATGATATTTGCCCTACAATATCGGAAATTGTCAACAAAATCATGGAATATTGAGGAAGATGCGCCTGAAACGACCCAAATCTGCCGTTACGCTTGTGCCGACATCGGAGGAGCGGTCCCGTTTCTGACGATTGCTGGGATCGTGCCGTAATAACGAACATAACAGGTCTCAAACATCTTGAGAATGGGAGTTGTCATGCTCATGATGTTTTGCATCCGTAACGGTTGGAATGGAAACGAAAAAAATCTTGCTACAAACCTCGTTGGGTCGGAATTCATCCGAACGGTCCTGTCGGCGTTCGCTTCCCGTCAGCGATGTGGCATTCGTTTCTCAGGGCGCTTCAGCTATCGAACGCTTGCCGTTCACGAAGGTCGGAATGATCTGTCGATCATCCCATTGTTTTGAGCCATCAGACCTGGAACAGTTTCGTGCTCAGGTATTTCTCGCCCCGGTCCGGGAATATTACTACGATGTTGCCAGAATCTATTTTTTTCGCCGTTTCCGCCGCTGCATACATCGCCGCTCCGCTGCTCATGCCTACGAAAATACCCTCTTTGCGGGCTATCTGCCTTGCCATGTCGTAGGCGGCCTCGGTCTCCACCATTATCGTTATGTCGAGTATCGAGGGGTCGTATATGGACGGGACGATCGCCTCCTCCATGTTTTTGAGCCCCTGGATGTAATGGCCTTTCACCGGATGAGCGCTGACGAGCTTGATGTTGGGGTTATGCTCCTTTAGCGCCCTACCCACACCCATCAGCGTTCCGGACGTTCCCAGCGCAGAAACGAAATAATCGATCTTGCCGAATGTCTGCCTCCATATCTCCTCCCCGGTCGTGCGATAGTGGCAGATCTGATTGTAATTGTTGGAGAACTGGTCCGGCATGAAATATTTGTCCGGAAACTCTTGTACTAGTTCCCGGGCCTTTCTGATGGCCCCATCGGTCCCTGATACGGCGTCGGTCAGGATGATCTCCCCGCCCAGCGCCTTTATCATCTGTCTTCTTTCCACTGAAACGGCTTCGCTCATCACGATTTCTACTCTGTATCCCAAGATCGTTCCGATCATGGCCAGCGCGATACCGGTATTGCCCGACGTCGGTTCGATGATCGTCTTTCCGGGAACCAGTTGACCTTGCCGTTCCGCCTGTTGGATCATCTCGAGCGCGATGCGGTCCTTTATACTCCCCGTGGGATTGAAGCCCTCCAGTTTGGCATAGATGTTAACATTCTTGTTTGGATTCAACTTGTTGATCCGTACTATGGGCGTGTTCCCAATCGTCTGGAGAATATTTTCCATCATTTACGATCCTCAATATGTAATCGTTCGTTAATAATATTCATATCGATGAAATAACCTGATATTTGGTAGGAGTCCCCCAGACCGAGATGGGCCCACGACTGGAGAGCTCGGGGAGAAGTGGTATTTTGAACCGGGCCACTGCCATCGGCTCAATCCTTGAACATCAAGAAAACCCAGAGAGAAAGAGCACTTATGATGAAGACCAGTATCCCTAGATGCCAGAACGAAATGTCTATCCCGTCAATGAATGCGGTGCTCATGTTGACACGGGAAATTACGATCCTGGCACAGATATAGGCCCAGATCAGAAACGAATATAGCGAAATGACCAAGGCTGAAGACCGGATGATTTTTCTGGCATTCATTTGGGTCACCTAGAAGCAGGACCGTTTTATTAGTTTTTAGTTCCTAACCGAACGATACCGGGGATTCATCACAAACAAACCGAGATGTTCCTTCAGATGATCCCTCAGTTCCGAAATCTGATGGCGAGCTCGCAGACCGCGCGTCGCCTACCGGATGGTCCAGGAGGATATGGTCCACTTTGAGATTGGAAAGAAAGAATTTTGAAAGGGAATTGGGCCACACCTTCTTATGCGGCGTGTGATCACATCATGTTCGTGCCTGTCAACTTGAATGTGAAGATCGCGCCATAGGTGTAGGTGTACTTCATCTGGTACAGAACCTGGCTTGAAGAATCCTCCCAAAAGTCATACCTGTAACCGGTGAAATATTCGACATAATGGTCAGCGGTCTTCAGACCAAAGTTCGTTTGCAGGTTCTCCATTCCGATGAGCGTTTGTGGGCCAACACTGCCGCTCTCCCCGGACGATGCGTGATCCAGCTCCCTCCTGACCCGTTGACGATCTGACTGTCCATAGAGGTCCGCCCATTGATGGTGATGGACTCATTCATCATGTAACCTGTCGATGTCCGGTTGCTGAACGAAATGACCATGCTGCCGGTGAGCCCCAGGGTTGCTCCGGTTCCGCTACCCGAGTAGTTCAGATAACTTCCATTTTCGATCTGGACCGGTGCCAGTTCAGCGATCGCATCGAACTTGAGCAGAAGGGCTTTCATCGAACCGTCCGCCATCATGTGGGAAATCACATTATCGACAGCATTCCGGAAGTTGACCTGGTTCTCGGGTATACATATTCCGTAACTTTCATTGCTCGCGACCTCGAATCCCACCTTCAGTCCGTTGGTCGGGACATCTGCGTAACCATAGGCCACTGTCTGGTCATCAATGAAGGCTGCGTACGTGCCTTGCCGGACGCCGGCGACAGCTGTTGCAATATCGGTAACATCGACATGGTTGGACGAGGAGATCCTTCCAGTCGCGACCAGGTTTGCATTGACCCAGGCCGAGCCCGCGGAACCCAGTTGCGTAACGATCTTGGTCCCGTTGAGGTCGTTGATGTTCGAGATGCTGGACGAATTCCTTACCAATATCCCTTGGTTCGCCAAGTAGTACGGGGCGGTAAAATTGACCGATTGTTCCCTCGCCAATGTGATCGTGATCGCCGAAATGGCCATATCGACCTTGTCGGTCTGGACCGCGGGGAAGAGCGGATCAAAGTCCATCGGTTTGATCACTAGGGTAACGTTCAATTCTTTCGCTATCCTCTAAGCGATCTCCATGTCTATCCCCTCGTACTTGCCGCTGGTCATGTTCAGGTATTCGAATGGAGCGTACGGGGACCTGTGTCCCCACTACCAGTTGGCCGCTCGATTTGACCGCGCTCAGAAGATCGTTCTGAATGTTGGTGTCGAGGTCATGCCGGCGGTCTTCAGTCCCTCCCCCAGGGAGTTGACCGCTGAGATCTTATATGAATAAGCTTGACCACTTGTCAGGCTTGTGTCCAGATAGGATGTTGCGGTCACAGTCGTCAGATAGATCCACGGACCGGCGCCGATCTCACGATAGATATTGTAACCGGTTATTGCGCTTCCACCATTGGAGGCCGGTGCGGTCCAGTTCAGTGAGACTCGGACCAGGCCCGCGACGGCCTTTAGTCCGGTGGGCGCTGGAGGTGTTCCCGGCGGAGTGGTCCAGGACATCTTGCCGGCGGCGAATCCTGTCGGATTATAGACCAGGGTCAGGTTGTATGCGGTTGCCCCGGTCGTGCCGTGACGAAGATCAGGTCCCCGGCCTCAGATCGTGCGAAGACAATTTGCCGAATTGCGGGACGACGTCAGACTGGCATTGGGCGAAACGGTAACTGAGAAATAGGATGCGTTGACCGATGAGGAAACGCCCTCGATCGTGAACAAGTAGTGGGTCGCATCCACCGCCCTCGACACTATGGATGCCGAGGGGGTCCAGCCAGATGTGGCAAACACCTCATTGGACTTCGAGCTCTCGCCGACGGAGTTCAAAGCGCTGATCGTGTAGTAGTAGGTCACGCCATTGATGAGCGAGCGGTCGGTGTAGTTGCGGACGTTGCCGAGCGATGCTAGTAGAATCTCGTCTCCAGATGTCGTCGACCGGTAGAGCAGGTAGTTCGTTATCGCGCTGCCGCCATTCGATTTCGGTGCGGTCCAGTTCAAGGTCGTTCGAGCATTGCCGGCGAGTATCGTCAGCCCGGTAGGGACTTCGGGCGCTTTGCAGGGGACGGACCTTGCTGGCGCCGCCGGAGCTCCTTCTCCAGCCCCGTTCTTCACGCAGACCTTGTACCAATATGTCTGCCCGTTGACCAGCCCGATATCGATGTAGGTCGTACCGTTGGGTGATGCGATCAGTGTGTAGGTCCCATTCTCGCTGTTAGATCGGTAAACATTGTAACCGGTTATCTTGCTGCCTCCATGGGAGGTCGGTGCTGTCCAATTCAGCGTTGTGAGAGAATTGCCGGCCAGTACCGTAACTCCTGTAGGGGCGTTGGGGGTCGAGGAGTCGATGTTCTTGTTTCCCCCCATTGAAGCCGCTGCCAAGGCAGCTACCACCAAAACTGCGATGATCAGGATCGCGGCAGTAATGGCCGTCCTGTTCTTCGATCTCCGCGCCGGAGCAGGAACGTCGCTAATGGGCGAGTTAGGTCGGGACTGGGCTGGAGCGGGAGGCTGGGCCTCCAATGGATGAGCGCATTTGGTGCAGAATTTGCTGGCATCGTCATTGGCGGTGCCGCAGTTAGGACAGAACATGGTAGGACTTCAAATCAAGAAGATGTTTTACAATATATAACAAAATGCACTTTCTGTGCCATTCTTGATTAAGATAAGCCTTGGGCATATGACGAAGACATATCACGATCGCGGCCGACTGCCCTTATCGTAAAATCGATGACTACATGGCATCCTCCGTCCTAACGACCCAACGGCCGATGCGTAATATTGCAGAACCGGTCCCACCGGCAAGCAGCCTGCGTTGATCGCATGAAGAGTTTCTTTCATCCCGAACTTTGATGCCCCACTGATGGACTCGATGACAAATGTCTGCACGATGATGTCGGAATGGATCTTATCGCTCTCTATATGGCCAAAGGGTTAAATCGGAACAAGATAGGTACGATGTCCCTTATCCATACTCCTAATTTCAACAAAGATATCTCTGGTCAGATCCAGGTCAATCTGATATATCCGATACGTCAATTCCGATAAGAATGGTGGACTACGATAGGTTCGTCGATCTGGCCAAATCGTTTGGCGCTTACGAGGCGAAGATTATCGAGATGAGCACCATTGTGACGGCCGAATGGGTCAGGATGAAATGCAATTTCGGCTGCGGATACTATGGAACCAACAACTGCTGTCCGCCTAATACGCCTCCAGTTTCCCAGATAAAGGAGGTCTTGGCATGCTACTCTCATGCCCTCCTCATCCACAGCAAGACGGACATCAGAAGCGAGCCCCATCCGACCTCGATCGCGGTCCAGATAGAGCATGAGCTGTACTTTTCCGGTTTCTATAAAGCATTCGCATTAGGTGCTGGCCCTTGCCGTCTTTGCGATATGTGCAGCAAGGGGAATTGCCGGCATCCCGAGTCTGCCCGTCCGTCAATGGAAAGTTGCGGGATCGATGTATTTCAGACCGCCAGGAATAACGGTTTCCCTATCGAAACGCTGACGGACCGGTCCTGCCCGGCAAACCGCTATGCCCTCGTCCTCATTGATTGAGCTCTAAGGGCATCCATGATGCTGAAAAAAGATGTTGGGTCAATAAAGATGGAAGGGGTTTGAATCTTTCCCGGCATTTAGTATTTCCCTATGTATATCAAATTCTTGTCCTTTCTATATTTCTTGATCATCCAGGTCTCTAAGAATTCCGGAAAATATCTCCATGTCTTGCTTTGCAATTTGAGCATAAATTTCTTATTCTTGGAATCGGGTTCTAGAACACAATTATTTTTCATGTCCTTCCACAATTTCAAGTACACACTTTGGATCGGTATTTCAAATTCTTTTGGAGAAGTACCCTTTGTAGCTGAGAAATATATCTCTACGCCTTTCGACGAGATCAAAGGGTACTCGTTCCCCAATCCAGTATATTTCCAGACTTTTCCTTTTCGCAGACAGTTCAACGGATTGCCCTCTAGCAGATAGCAGCTGAAATCCTCAAATCCATTGCT
>CAWDCQ010000092.1:0-17015 GCA_963800775.1 uncultured Methanomassiliicoccales archaeon
GTAGTGGGCCCAAGGAGATTTGAACTCCCGACCTTCCGGTTATCAGCCGGACGCTCCAACCAGACTAAGCTATGGGCCCTTTTCTGGTTGAGTTCAGGGAATACCAAGGCCTATTTTAAAGCTTTCTCTATCCTGGGGCCGTTGGCACCCGAAAAACGGTCGACCTAGGCCTTCTCGCGCACGTTGCCTGGCGACGACCATCTCTTTAGAGGGGTTATCGTGGAGTTGGCGATCTCCCGCGCCCTGTCCTCGGGAATGGCCATCTTCTTGACCATGATCTTCACCGAGTTCTCGATCATCCCATGCATGGTCGCCCCCGGGTCCGTGTACTTGCCGTTCTGGAAGCAGAACCGGCAGTACTCCGTGGTCTCCTTGCCGTTAGCCAGCGTCCCGAAAAGCCCGTTTCCCATCAGCATCCCGCAGCTCTGACAACGAACTTCCTGTTCCATGCCAAAAAATAGGTTTCTACGCTATTTAAGGGACTCCCCGTCCATTGAAAGTGAGAACGAATGACCACGGAGCCTTCATTCCGCCATGCCATTGGACAATAACTAAATGTAGCCAGGCAATACCTTGAACGATCATATGACTGGCGGTCTGAAGAACAGGGGCAAGACCAAGCAGGACGTCGACGAGCGCCGAAAGGCGGCGGAGGAGTTCACCGGCGCCAAGCTGAGCACGATCTCGCACTGCTCGTTCGACCCGATCGTGGCGGAGAAGAACATCGAGAACATGATCGGATGCGTGCAGGTCCCGCTCGGGTTCGTCGGTCCTATCCTTATCAACGGCGGTCACGCCAAGGGCGAGTTCCTGGTGCCGATGGCGACGACGGAAGGGGCGTTGCTGGCATCCGTGTCCCGCGGCTGCAGTGTCATATCCTAGGCTGGCGGTGCGGACGTCGTCATCGTCAAGGACGAGATGACCCGGGCTCCGGTCTTCCGCACCGAAGGCGTGAAGCACTGCGCCGAGGTGGCCTGCTGGGTGGACGACCACTTTGAGGACATCAAGGCCGCGGCGGAGAGCACCACCAAGCATGGGAAGCTGCTGAAGGTCAGGGCCTTCTCCTCCGGCAAGAGCCTCTACCTGCGCTTCTCGTACGACACCGGCGACGCCATGGGCATGAACATGGCCACGATAGCGACCGAGGCCGCTTCGCGCCTTATCGAGGAGAAGACCGGCGCCACCCTCATCTCAGTTTCAGGAAACATGTGCACCGACAAGAAACCGGGCGCCATCGACGCAATCGAGGGCCGGGGAAAGGTCGTGCTGGCAGACGTGACCATCCCGCATGCAGTCATCGAGGAGAAGCTGCACACCACCGCGGAGAAGGCCGCAGAGACCTGTTTCCGCAAGAACCTGGTCGGCTCGGCAATGGCCCTCTCCTACGGTTTCAACGCGCACATGGCGAACATGATCGCGGCACTGTACTTGGCCACCGGCCAGGACCCGGCCCAGGTGGTCGAGGGCAGCATGGGCATGACCACCGCCGAGGTGGTGGAGGACGGCCTGTACCTTTCCGTCCGCATCCCCTGCGTCGAGGTCGGCACTGTCGGCGGCGGGACCCGGCTCCCTTGCCAGAACGAGGCCCTGGCAATGATCGACTGCGTCGGCCTGGGGAAGGCGAAGAAGCTCGCCGAGATCGTCGGCGCGGTCGTCCTGGCGGGCGAACTGTCCACCCTGGCCGCCCAATCGGCGGGGGAGCTGGGCAAGGCGCACAAGGCCCTCGGCCGGTGAACCGGGAAAAATAAAATAGTCTCATAAACATCGCATTGCCACCATGCCAGTAATCAACTTCAACTTCAACGACCTGGTCGGTCTGCTGGGCAAGGACCTGCCCAGCTCGGTCGTGCTGGAACGCATCCCCATGATCGGAGCGGACCTGCACGAGTTCGACGCCGCCACCGGCGCCACGTCGATCGAGTTCTTCCCGAACCGGCCAGACCTGTACTCGGTTGAAGGGGTGGCCCGCGCGCTGCGCGCATTCATGGACATCGATCCCGGGCTGCGGACTATCCGACCAAGGATTCTGGCATCGTCCTGAAGGTCGAGGATACGGTCAACGGACGTACGTCCGTACGTGGTCGCGGCCGTGATCAGGAACGTCATCATGACCGACCAGATCATCCGTTCGCTGATGGAGTTGCAGGAGAAGCTGCACCTGACCGTCGGGCGCAAGCGGGTCAAGGTCGCCATCGGCGTCCATGACCTGGACAAGGTGACGCCGCCGTTCGTTTACAAGGGAGTGGAACCGGACAGCGTCTCGTTCGTTCCGCTGGCCAAGGACGTCCGCATGACCATGTGCGAGGTGCTGGAGAAGCACGAGAAGGGAGTCGCTTACAAATCCATACTGGAAGGCAAGCCGCTATATCCGGTCATATTGGACTCCAACGGCGAGGTGCTCTCCTTCCCGCCCATCATCAACGGTTGCCTGACCGTGGTGACCACCGAGACCAAGAACATATTCATCGACGTCACCGGCATGGACGAGGTCACCATCAGCGGGGTGCTGAACATCGTCACCACCTCCATAGCCGAGAGGGGCGGGGACATAGAGACCGTCACCGTCCTGCGCGGCCGGAAGAAGGAGATGACGCCCAAACTGGAGCCGGGCCAGTGGAAGATAGACATCACCGCCGCGAACAAGTGGCTGGGACTGGACCTGGACGCCGAGGGCATGGCCAAGTGCCTGGCCCGCATGGGCTATGGTGCCGAGGGAAAGGGCAAGAAGCTCAACGTCCTGTCGTCCGCCGTCCGGATGGACCTCATCCACCCGCACGACGTCATCGAGGACATCGCCATCGGCCACGGCTACGAGAACTTCGGCAAGGTTCTGCCGCAGACGCAGACGGTCGGTTCGGAGCGACCCATAGAGCGCGCCGCCGACCTGGTGAGGCAGCTCATGGTCGGCTACGGGTTCTGGGAAGTGACCACCCTCACGCTGACGTCCAAGGAGGACCAGTTCTGGCACATGCGGGTGCACGACGAAGAGGTGGTGGAGGTCCTCAATCCGGTCAGCGAGGACCACACCTGCCTGCGCCTCCGGCTCATCCCGTCGCTGCTGGCGGTGCTGCGCAAGAGCAAGCACCGGGACCTGCCTCAGAGGATATTCGAGGTGGGCGACGTCGTCGACGGCAAGCGGCGCAAGAACCTGGCGGTCATGGCCATCCACTCCAAGGCCGGGTTCACGGAGATGAAGTCGGTGGTCGAGGGCGTGATGCGGGACCTGTCGGTCAAGTTCGACCTGGCGCCGCTCGAGTCTGGCATGTACATCGCCGAAGGAGGGGCGTCCGTCCTGGTCAACGGCAAATGCGTCGGCTCGTTCGGTGAACTTCATCCGGAAGTGATCACTGCCTTCGAGCTCGGATACCCGGTCATCGCCTTCGAGGTGAACCTCGACGTCCTGGTCGAGGGCAAGGTCGGGAAGATATTCTGAGCGCAAACCTCTTAACCGGACATCTGTTCGGGCATCCCAAGCCGAGGTAGCTAAGCCCGGATTACGGCGCCAGCCTTGAAAGCTGGTGGTACTTGTACCTCGGGAGTTCGAATCTCCCCCTCGGCGCCAACTTTTCAAATTCTTCTGAGATCCTTCACTTGTTCGAAAGGATATTTTCCATAGAATGGGCTCGGACCGCCGGTAGCCAGCTCGATCTTGTAGCGCTCTGCTCTCCGCCTGCCCTGCCAGAAACCGATGGCCCCGCCTGCTGATGAGGCCAATAAGATCACCAGGGAAGATGACAGAGGAAGGCTGCCCATTTCGACCAGTAATACGATGATCGGGATCCCGATGATAGCGGAAATTATCTGAATGAGAATAAAATCTCGCTTGGACCATATCTTCGGACGCTTCAGCAGGCTATGCTGGTTGATGAAATAGATAGGTTCGTCCTTCATCCTTTCCCTTTAATATAGCCCGTGGTGATTATTAATTCTTTGCTGATCTTGTTGATGGCCATCTGTCCAGTCTAAGATTTCGTTGACAGTTAAAGGGCTGGGCCCTCGTCAGATCGAGTCGGGATATAGAGCAAGGTCGCCCGTTGTCACCGCGCCTCGTATCTTTTAATATAAATGGTGCATATGTTGATATGGTGCAATGGTGATATGGTGACAGATACTACAAACACATCAACACCAGGACCCGGCCCAGGACTCGGCGTTCAGGGAGAACGTCCGGCGCCAGCTCCGGGAGAAGGAAAGGGAAGGAATGCTGAGACAGGCCGGAATGTCGCCCTGGATGGACATGGACCCCATGGCCGGCGGCGCATTGCGCTGGATCGGCGGGGTCGTGGGGGCGTGCACGCTGCTGCTTGGAGGGTTCTGGTTCCTGGCAATTCTCGGCTACACTGTTCCCTGGTACACGATGTTCCCGGTCATGGCGATCCTGGCCGGCGGTGCGTTCCTGATAGCTGCGATCGTCACGCGCAGATCGCGCAAGAACCGGGGGTGAGCTGATGACCGACGTGACCATCCGCGGGATCGACAACGATGTCTACGCCAAGTTCACCGCCGAAGCGAAGAAGCGTGACCTCTCCATCGGCGAGCTCACCACCATCGTGATGCGCGCCCTGGTGGAGGACGTGGGCACCACCAACTACCGGATAGGCAACCTGGTCTCCCTGGTCATCACCGGAAGGACCTGCGAATCGCTGAAGGGGCAGGTCATGTTCCGCAACATCAAGAGGCTGGAGATCGGGGACGACGTCGACTGGGACCTGTTCGACCGGAGCGTGATGTCGATCAAGTCGACCTCGCTGGTGCTCATCCCGGCGTCGCTGACGAGATTCCAGGTCCTGACCAAGTGCAACATGGTGGCGGAGGTCAAATCCAAGACCTGAGGTTTCTTTTTCGATTTCCTTTCCTTACATCGAATCGTTTGAAAGGCTCATTTACCGCGTTCCCGTGATCAGGCATGCCTGATGCTGGTGTTGTTCGATATCTCCGAGCTCACGGTGCACAGGTCGGCGACGGACATCTTGTGCACGTCATCGTTGCCGGTCATCCGGGCGAAATCTTTCAGCTCCTCGTTCGACATCCGCAGGTAATTCTCCACCCTCTTGGCGGAAATGTCGACTATCAGCCGGGCCCGCAGGTCCGGGTCCTGGGTGGTGACCCCGACCGGACAGCGCCCGGTGTCGCATATGCGGTACTGCTGGCACCCCACCGCCATCAATGCGCCGGTGCCGACCGCTATGGCGTCCGCGCCCATCGCCAGCGCCTTCGCGAAATCGGAGGATATCCTTCAGGCCCCCGGTGATCACCAGCGAGACGTCGTCCGCCTTCTCCTTGTCCAGGAACTTCCTGGCCCGGTGCAGTGCCAGTATCGTCGGCACCGATGACGAGTCCTTTACGTACTTGGGGGCGGCGCCGGTCGAACCGGGCCGCCCGTCGATGGTGATGTAGTCCCGGCTCGGCCGAAAGCGCCACCGCCATATCGTCCTCGATCCGGCCCGCCGAAAGCTTGACGCCGACCGGTCTGCCGCCGGAAATGTCCTTGAGCATGTCCACCACCCGCTTCAGTCCGGCCCCGTCCCGTATCTCCGGGAAACTGGCCGGGCTGATGATGTCGGCCCCCTCCGGCTTGCCCCGGAGCTCGGCGATCTCCTTGGTGACCTTCTCCCCCGGCAGGTGCCCGCCCATGCCCGGTTTGACGCTCTGACCGAACTTGATCTCGACGGCGCTGGACCGTTTCAGGTTAGCGTCACTGACGCTGTACTTGTTCGGGACGTACTCGAATATGTACTGATAGGCGTTGACGAACGTCTCCTCCAACATCCCTCCCTCCCCGGAGCCGATGGCCGTGCCAACCGCCGCGCTTCCCCGGGCCAGTGCCACCTGGCATTCCCGGGAAAGGGCCCCGAACGACATGTGCGTGATCAGGACCGGCATGTCCAGGACCATCGGCTTGCGGGCCGCCGGTCCGATGGTGGTGGCGGTCTTCACGTGGTCGTAGTCGTTCAGCGGGATCTTGGCCAGCTGGGCCCCAAGGATCAGGATGTCGTCCCACTGTGGTACCGGTGCCTTGGTGCGCATCGGTTCGATGAGGTTCTGGTTCCGGGTTGAGATGTGGTGGATTTCGCCCATGTGCACCTCGGTTTCGTCCCTGGTGCGCCTCCAGTGCGCCAGGTATTCGATCAGCTCCTCCTCCGCCAGAAGCATCTTGAGGGAGTGCACCTTGCCGCAGTAGGGGCAGGTCACCATCTCCTGGAGCTGGGCCTCGGTCCTCACTTCCACCAGCTTCATGTGGGTCTTGTCCGAACCGCAGATATGGCACTTCCATGCCGCCGGAAGGTCCTCGGGTCTGGTGCCTGGATCGATCCCGTGAAGTGGGTCGCCCAGGTCGATGTCGAACTCAAAAACATGGCAGACGTTGCATCGGTACTTGGGCATCAGATCCGCTCCGATCGGTGTGTATTGGCTTACTCAATCCCATTGCCTTATATTTTTCCGAGCTTTCCTCATCCTGTGAATTTAATTCGGGCATTTTCATTTAGGTAAATTTATATTCTTAAAAGGCTATGCATGTCCTGCTTGGAACGGAGGGATGGAGAACCGTTGTGCAAGTACCTCTACAAAGGCGACCGTTGCGCCCATGGATCGATCGAGTCGACCGCCTGCCTCGGCGAGGATGCATGCAGCAAAGCTGATGTCGCCCGCCGCCAATCTTACCGGGGCGATTGCTCGAAGGAGCCCTGGTACGGCCTGTATTGCGCCAAGTACCATCACTTCTACTGCCCTGGCATGGGGCACTGTTCCTCCGCCGAGGCCTACTTCGGCTCACTGGTCCGGTCCCGCATCGGGGTGCATTGATGCTCTGTGACTATCTCGACCATGACGGGAACTGCACCGGGCAGTACAAGGGGTTCGCGTGCATCAGAGAAAAGTGCCGGGCCGAGATCAGAAAACGCTGCCAGTTCAGCACGCCGGAGGGTTTCTATTGCCTGAAGTACCGGCGCTTCGAGTGTGTCGGGGCGGAGAACTGCGGCACGCTGGAGCAGTACCTGGATTTCATAAAACGGCGCCGGGAGAAGTCCCGGGCCTAGGGACGTTCGAAGTACAGTTCCTTGTTGATGCGCGGGACCATGGCCGCCAGCACCGCCGATTCGGTCAGTTCCTGGCGGTTCATAACGCCGTTGGTCAGGTATCCGATCGCCCCGCCGCTCTGGCCCGGGTTCTCGCCCATGATCTTCTCTGCGAACACATCGCCGACGGTCGAGCCCTTCATCAGATCGGCCTCCATCATCGCCGGGTAGCGGAAACCGGGACCGGTGCCGAACGTGTAGAGGCCCATCTTGTCCAGGATGGCGCAGTACTGCACGTCGTAGATGCCGTCCTCGCGGCGGAAGAGCCCGGCCTCTATGCCCACGCCGATGTCGGCGTTCTGCATCACCTGCCAGGCGCGCTCCTTCGCGCCGCGCTTTACGTCCTCCTCCCAGGGCTCGTCCGGAACGGACGTCCGGGTGACGGAGCCTTCCACCTCCAGTTCCGGGAAGTAGCGTGAGAACACGTGACGCACCGCTTCCACCTTGACCGGGTTCATGGACCCGACGTGGACCATCAGCGGGCGGTTCAGGTGCCCTTCCAGGTCCACCTCGCCCATGAGCACGCGGGTAGAGCTGATCGGACAATCGTCGTCCACCAGGATGTGACCGATCGACACGATCATGAGCCGCTTCAGGCCCCGACGCTCTCTCTCGGCGTTGATGATGGCCACATTGCCCATGGTCTCCGGGGAGACCACGATGGCGTCCAGGGTGGCGTCGCTGGAGGCCTCTCCCTGGGATGAGCCGATGACGTGCAGCGTGTAGGGCTTGCCCTTTGTCTCGGCGTACTCGATGACCTCCGCCCTTCTTTCCAGCATCGGGGTCATCTTGATCTTGTGCTTGGCCGCATACGCGTCCGACATGAGGCCGATGGCAACTTCGTCGCCTACCTCGAAGGCCTTGTCGAGCAGGGCCCGGTGCCCCTTATGCAGGACGCTGAACGTTCCACCGACCGCAACCTTCATTTCAATCCCGTCAGAACGATGGCAATTATCAGGACGATGAAGCTCACCACGTAGAGCATCATCAACTGTCTCTTCTTCTTCTGGATGACCGTCTTGTTGGATCCCCCGCACTCTTCGGAGCAGAACCGGTCCTCTCCGACGAACGCCTTGCCGCACTCGCGGCAATGTCTGTGCTGGGCGATCTTGTCCTTTAATTGCATCGAAATTGTAATGACAGGCCCTTAAAAGAACTTTGCCAATCAAATCGCCGTTACGGCGTTTCAGGCATCTCCCCGATGCCGGTGGGGCAGCGTCGGTCCAGCTCGTTGTTCATGATGATGATGCAGTGATCGGCGTGGTAGGATATTGGGCCCAGGCAGATGATCCCCGGGGTGTGCCTGAGCAGCTGCGACTCCTCGTCGCTGGTGAGGTCGGTGTGGTCGCTCAGCACGAATGTGACGTCGCCCTCGAACTTCTTGTCCCGGACGTCGTTCCCGTCCTCCTTGAGGTAGACGATGCGTGACCGTTCCGCCAGGTTATCGATGACCTCGGCGAAGCTCCCGATCGATACGTAGATCCCGGGGAGCTCTTCTGTTCGCCATTGCCCTTCTGCAGCAGCGCGTTCCGCACCAGCGCTCCGGTGCTGCGCTCGTCCGGGTTCAGGTACTTGAGCTCGTTGCCTACCAGGCGTACCGTCCGGTGGGGGCCGGGCGGTCCCTGCAGGACGAGATACACCTCGACGTCCCGGCGCAGCTTGTGCGACAGGAAGAAGGCCGAGTTGATGCAGCGCAGCAGGATGTCCAGCCGTCCGGCCCCGCCGGCCATGTCGTCCAGCTTGAAATCCCCGCTGGTGACGGCCTTGTGCCCGACGATCACGAACCTCCTCACTGGAGGCCCTCCATGCCGCCCGGTCCCGCCTGCTTCATGAGCTGCTTGCGCAGCTTCCGGTTGCCCATGAAGCCCTTGACCGCCTTCTTGGAGTTGTTGTACTGGTGGAGCAGTTCGCGCACGTCCTTGGGGTCGGTGCCGGAACCGCGGGCGATGCGGTTGATGCGGTTGCCCTTGATCAGCCGCGGTTCCTCCATCTCCGCATCGGTCATCGAGTCCATGATGATCCGGTACTTGGCCAGGCGGGCCTGTGATTCCTCGACGTTGATCTTGTCGGTCATGGCCCCGGACATACCAGGCAGCATGCCCATGAGCTTCTTCAACGGGCCCATGTTGGAGAGCATCTCCATCTGGTCGTACATCTCCCTGAGGGTGAACTTCCCGGACATGATCTTCTTGGTGGTCTCTTCCGCCGCCTCTTCGCTGATGTTCTCCTTGGCCGTCTCCAGCAGGGACTGGAGGTCGCCCATTCCCAATAATCGAGAGATGAATCGGGACGGGATGAACGGGTCCAGGTCCTCCAGGTGCTCGCCCACTCCGATGAACACGATAGGCGCCTTGGTGCGGGCCACCGCGCTGAGCGCGCCGCCGCCCTTGGCCGTGCCATCCATCTTGGTGATGATGACGGACGTCACGCCGACCGCATCGTGGAACGCCTGGGCCTGCGGGCCGGCCTGCTGGCCGACGGACGCGTCCAGCACTAGGATCCTCTCGGTCGGTTTGGCGACGGAGGCGATGTCCTTGATCTCCTGGATCAGGTCCGCCTCCAGGGCGTGCCTTCCGGAGGTGTCGACGATGATGACGTCCTGGTTGGCCAGGGCCTTCATGCCCTCGGCCACGATCTTGACGGCGTTGGCCTCCCCGGGGATGCCGAAGAAGCTGATGCCGACCTTGTCCGCGATCTGCTTCAGCTGGTCATAGGCCGCCGGACGGTAGACATCGCCGGCGATCAGCCCCACCTTCATGCCCTTCTTGTGAAAATAACGGCCCAGCTTGCCCGAGGTGGTGGTCTTGCCCTGACCGTACAGGCCCACCATCATGATGGTCTGCTTTTGGATGGGGAGCGTCTTCTGCTCCCCCAGGATCTTGACCAGCTCGTCGTTGATGATGCGGACGACGTGCTCCCTGGAGCTCTTGCCCGCCGGCGGCTTCTCGGTGAGCGCCCGGCGCTCCACCTCCTTGGTGATCTCCAGGACCATCTTGACGTTGACGTCCGACTGGAGCAGCGCCCTCTGAATGTCCTTGGTGATCTCCTTGACGAGCTTCTCGTCGATGTTGCTGGCGTTGACTATCTTCTTGAGCACGTCGCGCAACGATTGTCCAAGGTTATCGAGCACCATTTCAAAGCCCTCTGCCAGCCGATGGGGTCGAACAGTAATAACCTTTTTGCGGTGGCAGGAATTTTTTAGAAGGAAAAAGGTTTGGGAAGGGCTAGCCTTGTCAGAAGGGATGGGATGCACTCTGAAAACTAGCCCAGACCTTCCCACTACTACTATCTATTACAGAATATTTATAGCTTTCTTAAATTTTGGTATATTTTGATAATCGGCGACCATCATTTCCAATGGAACGCTGGCAAAAATAAAAGGAATATGATGAAAGGGGTTTGGGCTTACAGGTAGCCGGACTTCTGCAGGGTCATCAGGTCTTCGGTGCTGAGCTTCTCGCCCCGCTTGAACTTGTCAAAGATCTCCTCTGACTCCTTCATGGCCGAGGATTCGTCCTTCTTCTTCCTCGCCTTGCGGGCCTTCTGCCTCAGGCCGGTGATGATCTTGTCGTAGTCGTGCACCTGACGGATGGCCTCGATGTGCCTCTTGTGCTCATCGTCCGCCTTGACCTTGGTCTCGATGAACTTCTCCTGCGATCCGTCCGCTTCCTTCCTCAGGGAGTCGGCCTTCTCGTAGAGCTGGATCATCGAGTCGTGCTCCGCCTGGGCCTTCTCGGCCAGTTCGGAGACGAGCTTGTGCTGCGCCTCGGCCTGGTCCTTGGCCTCGCGGAGGTCGTGGATCGCGCCCTTCACGTCGGAGTTCATCTCCAGGGACTTCTCGCGTTCCTTGATCTGCATCGACAGGGACTTCATCAGGTCGACCAGTTCCTTCTCCTTCTCCTTGGTGAGGGAAGAGGTCATCTGCTTGAACTCGAGGGCCTTCAGGTCCTTCTTCATGCGGGGGACCGATGGTCCCTCGTGAGGAATGGAATCCTTCTTGAGCTTGGTAACGTTCTCGTTGAGCTCGTTGACCTTCTTGTTCCATTGGTCGCGGCTTTCCTTCGAAGCTTTGACCTGTTCGTTCAATGTGTCCCTGGTCTCGCGGTGTTTGGCCGCCTCTTCTACCAATTCACGGACCTTTGCGTTCAGCTCGTCTCTCTTTTGAACCCATTCCTTTGTTTTCTCGTTGAGTTCATCCCGGAGCCGCCTGTGCTTCTCCGCCTCGTTATTGTTGAGCTGACGCTTCTGGTCGAGGTCCTCTAACAGTTCGGTCATAAATCTCACTCTCAATTGTGCAATTGACAATTAAGGCGAGTTGGACATAATGCAGACTATTTATAACTCTTTCGATAGGGTTCGATATTCGTAGACGGAGCCAGCCAGTTAACTATCGGCCGTCCCCGGGGTCGTCTTCGAGGCTGTCGTCCTCGTCTTCCGGGGGCATGCCATCCTCCCGTCCTTCCAGGTCGATGTCGTGCCATCCGTCGTTCGGGGAGCCCAGCGTGCCATCCTTCATCTGGAACTTGACCTTGAGCCTGCCTTCCTCGTAGAAAACGGTGGCGTTCCGGACCATGGAGACGTAGTAGCACACTCTTTTCCCGTTCCGGGTCAGTTTGCGCTCGGTGCAGACGATCATCCCGGCGTTCTCCAGGTCCCGGATGCGGCGGTAACAGGCGGCGATCGGAATGCCGTATTGCGATGAGATGTCCTGGGCACACTTCGATACCCTCACCGTCGCCACCAATATCTTGACCGCATATGGGTCAGTGAGAAGCTGGGAGGCGCTCAGGAGGTCGACACATGTCAATCCCCAATCGTCAAATGAGAATAAAAAGCCAGCAGGCAACTTTTCATTATTGCGTATTTTCGCCCGGGCGTTCGGCGGAAATGCCACTTCGGAACACGAGTTGGTGTATACCTATCCTGCCGGTGCACGTCTGATGCAATAATCCGTCTCCCCCGCGGGAACGCTCAGACCATGGGCACCAGTTTGGGGCATTCCTTTCCGTCCGGGCCCTCGATCTCCAGGTGGTAATAGGGCGTGTAAGGCTTCTGGCCGCACAGCAGCACCGTGCCGTTGATGCTCTCCAGCTTCAGGTGCATGGTGGCCTGGTTGGCCAGGTGGGGCAGCGATTTGCTGATCGGCGTGGCCTCGGCCACCACCACATGGCCTCCCCTTCTCATGGCGTCGATGTGGTGGAAGGTCTGGGGCAGCACGTCGCCGCCGTAGGTGGCCTCCATCGAATCGAAGCCGAGGATGGACAGGTAGGGCGCGGCCGAGCGGGACAGCATGTACTTGAGGGAATCCCAGCGCAGGTCGTGGGATGCGTCGGTGCCCTCGATCGGCCTCAGGAACGGATACCCGTTGGTGGACTGGTTGCTGGTGTCCAGGATGTTCAGGCCCTCCTGCATGACCGGTTTTTCCAGCTTTGCCTTCATCTGCTTCTCGATCTCCGCGTAGTCCAGGGAATGAGCGGGTTCATCCAGCCCCCTCCCCTTCGAAGATGGTCCAGGATCATGCTGCTCTCGAGCCACTGCACCACGCTCTGGGGCACCCCCTGGTCGATCTCGATGAGCGTCATGCCGCCCCGCGGGAGGCCGCCCACGACCCTGTCCAACGCGGAACAGCCGAAGGATATGGTCTTCTCGTTGAGGTCCGGGACGATGACGTGCCTGCCCTTGGAGACCGGCAGACCCTCCGAATCCTGGTCGAAAACGCTGAGGCGTCCGCCCTGCAGCGTGAACATGTACTTCCAGCGGTGGATGCTCCCTCCCCGCAACTTCTCGATATCAGCTGCCGGATGCGCCTTCCGCCCCTTTCTCCCGAGTCCAGTATCAGGACCCCGTCCCCCAGGTAGTCCATGATGGACTTTCCGGAGGTCTCCAGGACGTAGATGATGTTAGTATCGGAATGCTCCACCAGGTCCTTCTGCAGCACGTTCATGATGCGCACGGCGCTTATGCCGTAGATCTCGGACAGGGCCTCGATCGAGTCCAGGATGATCAGGGACCGCTTCGGCAGGTTGTTCTCCGCGAGGTCGTATGCCAGCTCCAGCTCCGGCAGCATGGCCCCGATCTCCAGGACCAGCGAGCCGTCCGGTGCCATGACGTTGTACTCCTCCTCGCCGTCATGCTCTATCTCGCCCGCCTCCACCTGGCCCTCGAGCTTGTTCAGCTCTGTCCGGACGACGGATGGGTTGGAGTCTGTGACGGTCAGAGCGCGGAGCAGGTTCTTGGTGGCCCGCAGGGTCGCCTCCGCCTTTGGGTTGATCTCCTCCTTCTCGAAGTTGTTCGTCTTCTTGAGGAAGGCCTTGCCTGCCTTGAGTATCTCGTTCCGCTTGGCCTTCTCCCTGAGCCAGGGGAACTGGCGGAAGAGCGCCTCGTCGGAAACGCGCATGGATAAGTAATATTCGGGCTGTTCCTGCGACAGCTCCTCTATCAGTTGAAGGGCGAACGTGGTCTTTCCCGTTCCGGCGTCTCCTTTGATTATGAGAGAGTGACCGCCAGGCGACCTGAAGAAATCAAGTACCTCTTTTGGGATCCTCCCGTTGCCAGTGTCTGCGCTCAATCGAACCACTTCAGGGCAAGAACCTATTCACCCACTCAAAGCTTCCCGACTTATTCTCGTTCCAGCTAATGAAAACAGTCAGGGACGCGATGCCAACTGGGGATTGAACATATGGCCGCTTCAAGAGGCGCCGCATGAAGGCCTGGGTCCGACAAGGTTTTATCTGGAGTCCTTCATTGCACCTGTCTATTATCTGTACCTGGAGCTGAACTGATGCTTCTTTGCCCATTGGATTACCGTTACGGGCGTGACGAGATGAAGGCCATATTCACCGAGGAGAACCGCCTCCTCACCCAGCTGAAAGTAGAGGCGGCCTTGGCCCGGGCCCATGCCAAGCTTGGGGAACATACCGAAGGCGGCCGCTGCCGAGATCACCAAGAAGGCGGACCTGAGCTTCGTCAGGCCGGAAAGGGTGAAGGAGATCGAGGACGAGACCAAGCATGACGTCATGGCCATGGTCCGCTCTCTCTCAGAGCAATGCTCCGGCGAGGCTGGGAGGTACGTGCACTTGGGCGCCACCTCAACGACATCGTCGACACCGCTTCCGCCATCCAGATATCTCAGTCGCTGGACATAGTGGAAAGGGACGTCGTGCACCTGATCGGCACCCTGGCGAAACTGGCCAAAGAGCACCGGAACACCATCATGATGGGCAGGACCCACGGTCAGTTCGCCATCCCGACCACGTTCGGGTTCAAGATCGCCGGCTACATCACCGAGATGATGCGTTACCAGGAAAGGATATTCAGGCTCGCAAACGGCTGTGCGTGGGCAAGATGTCCGGTGCCATCGGGACCGGCGCGGCATTAGGACCAAACGTGCTTGAGATCCAGGAACTGGTCATGAAGGACCTGGGACTGGGCATCGAGGAGGCGGCCACCCAGATAGTCTGCCGCGACCGGTACGCCGAGCTGGTCTCGATCATGGCCATGCTGGACACTTCGTGCGAACGGTACGCGACCGAAGTAAGGAACCTGCAGCGGTCGGAGATCATGGAGGTCTCCGAAGCCTTCGACAATGAGAAGCAGGTGGGCAGTTCGACGATGGCGCAGAAGCGGAACCCGGTGATCTCCGAGAACCTGTGCGGCCTGACCCGGATCGCCCGGGCGTTCATCATCCCGGCCCTTGAGGAATGGTCCTGTGGCATGAGCGCGACCTCACCAACTCCAGCGCGGAACGGTTCATCCTCCCGCACGTCATGGTGCTGACCGATGACATCGTGACCAAGATGGACACGGTCTTCACCGGCCTGGTCGTGCACAAGGACAACATGCAGCGGAACCTGGAATCGTCCCGCGGGCTGATGATGGCCGAGCCGGTCATGATCTCCCTGGTGGAAAAGGGGATGGGACGTCAGGACGCGCATGAGATCGTGCGCCGGGCCAGCATGGCGGCGGAGGACCAGGGCAAGACCTTCAAGGAGATGCTGCTGAAGAACAAGGAGGTCAAGTCCCGGATGACCAGGGCGGAACTGGACCGGGTCATGGACCCGGCGAGCTACGTGGGAGTGGCCCCCCAGATCGTCGATTCCGTGGTGGCCCAGGCAGAGGCGCTGGCCTCCCCCAAGAAGGCGGCCAGAGGGAAGAAGTAGGCCCGAGATGGGGCGGAGCTCGGGGGCCGGGCCCGTCCCTTTATTTTATCCCGATCGCCACAGCAGATCGATTTTCAATCCTGTGCTATCGGGCAAAGTTAGATAGTGTCACGCCCAAATGTACCAAACGATAACTTGTACCTGCCCGACAGCTCCTTCGATATCCTCATTGTGGACGACGAGCCTGGACTGCTGAATTTGGCCAAGATCTACCTGGAGATGGAGAACGGCCTCAAGATCACCGCCGCCGACTCGGCTAACAAGGCCTTGAAATTGATGTCCTCGCGGCACTTCGACGCCATCGTGTCCGACTATCAGATGCCGGGAATGGACGGGATCGATCTGCTCAAGCGGGTCCGGTCGGAGCACGGCCTGGTTCCATTCATCCTTTTCACTGGCCGGGGCAGGGAGGACGTGGCCATTGCCGCCCTGAACAACGGGGCCGATTTCTACATCCAAAGGGGGAGAACCGCTGGCGCAGTTCGCCGAGCTGAGGAATGCCGTTCTGCATGCCATCCAGAGAAAGAGCGCAGAGGAACTGGTCCAGAACATCGTGGACAATGCGCCCATGATGATCATGATCGTGGACGAAGAGCGCAGGATAAGGACCTTCAACCGGGGAGTGCTGGATTTCACTAGATTGTCACCGCGCGACATAGTCGGCCTCCGTTGCGGGATAGCCCTCAAATGCAGCCATTCCACGGAGAACGAGAAGGGCTGCGGGTTCAGCTCGCATTGCGACGATTGCCATCTCTGGGACCTGATCAAGCGGACGATCGACCAGGGCGTGAGATCCGCCCGGGTGGAGGTGACGATAAGGACAACGGCTGAAAAAGGGAACGAGAAGGTGACCCTTCTGGTCTCGACCGCGCCGATACGGTCGTACGGAAATACCATGGCACTGGTCTTCGTCGAGGACGTCACGGAGATCAGGTCAGCCGCACGGGTAGGCGATTGCATCATTCGGCCTTCCGTTTGATCGATGGGTCTGTGCCAGAGTGCACAGGAAAAAGAAGAAAGGGTTTTGTGCCACCTTACAGGATGAACGCATCCGCAAAGTTAGGCAGCTGGGCCTCGATCTGGTCCAGATCGGTTCCGGTCAGGCTGAGGTTGAAATGGAACTTCAGGTTGATCGAGTTCGGGTCGCAGCCGCAGCGGCACATCGAGTTAGTGTGGATGCTGAGACAGACGTCGGCCTGGTAAATTCCCTGGACCATCGAGACAGTGGCGCACGCGCATATCTGCAGGCACTTCGAATGCAGGGCCATGACTACGTTCTTGTCGTGGTCCAGCAGAGCGATCGTACCGCGCCAGTCGATGTGAAGGCTGATGTAGAGCTTGTCGCACTTCTCCTTCGCCAGCAGGTTGATGTGGGCCACGCCGTCGATGTACAGGTACTGGACCCCGCTGGCCAGCAGATCATTGACCGGGAGTATTCCATTCAGCATCGCCAGCTGATCGGTGGTCATTGGAAGCTGGTACAGGTCTATGGTCAGGTTGTTGATCCTGAGGTTCTTCTCGTAGGTGAATTCCGAGCCATTGCCGTTCGAACTGCTATGGTCGGAGCAAGCCTGGGCCGGCGCCACGGCGAACGCCAAGATAAGAATCGGCATTAGGACCGCAAGCGCAAATATCTTAACAGCACGTTTTGTTTTCAAAAGATCTTCCCCCATTGGGTTAATGGAATATTTCCGATATTTGTGTAAATAATGATCGTCCATTCTTACAAAAAATGTCGAATGAAAACCATTCCTTGATACAGGGCTCGAGGTCATGGGCT
>CAWDCQ010000093.1:0-13738 GCA_963800775.1 uncultured Methanomassiliicoccales archaeon
TGATTCCGAGGTCAAGGAGCTTCAGGAGTTCCTAGGGATGTCCAAGCCAGCGTGTACCAAGGACTGCGCACGCTGGAAGAGAAGGGCTTCGTCATCCTGACCAATCCCAAGCCCACCACATATCAGGCCATCCCTCCGGAGATCGCACTGGACATGCGCCTGGCCTCTCAAGACGAAGGCCAAGGAAGAGGTGCTGGCATCGATTCACGAGCTCGAGAGCGAACAAGGCGAGGACCGGGTGCCCGAGAGCTTATGGTTCATCTTCGGAACGAGGCACTTTGAATCCAAGGTCAAGGACATGCTCAAGAGCGCCAAGAAGAGCATTTACTGCGTCACCGCCGGCCACGGTCTCGACATGATCGAGCGCAAGGCAAGGAGCGATCTCACGTTCGACCTGACCGTCATAACCGATGATGAGAGCATCAAGCCAAGGCTTGAGGGGGTGTTCAAGAAGAATAGATTGTCCCTCCGAATAATCAGTAAGAGCAGGATGATGGAATCGTTGGTGGCTGGAGCCCAAGGGTCCAAAGCCGGTTCGATGCCATCGAAGGAGAAGCTGCTGGGCATGTACGACATGGACAAGATGTTCATCCTGCTCGTGGATGACGAGGAACTGTTCTACATCCCACCGATAAAAGGAGGATCGTTGAACGCGATCTCCACCAGGAACCAGGTCATGGTCCAGAACATGAAGTTCATGAATATGTTGAAAGAGGGGGGAACACAAGACCTGTGAGCTGCACACGTGGCAGGCAATGCGCATCGAGAAGAACACCCGGTGTAGCTGCTGAAATAAGGTCTTCTGAACCCCGATTCAGGAAAATGCGTTCGTCCTCGAAAGCCTTATGAGGAATTGAAAAATGTCATAGAATGGGAGACTGAGAAGTCTCCGAAGTCGATTCTCTCGTTGATCCCGGAGACGACTCTTCGTTCAATCGCTCTCTTTATGATGGGAACGGTCGGTGCAGGTATGCCCGCAGCACTCGTGCTCTGCTTCGTCGTCCTTTGCGCCTGCTTCGTTCTTCTTATTTGAAATCGATGAGCCAGTCATTCCACGAGATTCGGTCGACGATCCGCGGGAGATGTCACTCGACGACCCCCGGGAAGCTCCGCTCGAGGAACTGCCGTTCCCATTCTGACTCTTATCAACCATCTTTGTTCCTGGCATGTATTTCACCTCGAAGACTGGTGTTATCAGCCTTCGATCGTGGTGGGGACGATTCATTATAAGAAAAAAATCAGCTGGAAAGTCAATAATTACCCCTAGATGCCGTCTGGCTAAGGCGTTGGACGGGGTCTGTTATTTTGTATTCCAAATCTTAATGATCACGGTGTTGCAGAGACAATGATCAAGGGCAATTCCTTGGACAATCCTGAGCGTCATAGTATATTTAGGAGGAATCTCCGGTCCTGTTCTGTGTCAGAACCGAGTCCGGGCTCCTCGATCATTCTGAATCATATTCATTCTGGATGACATCAATTTGGACGACTCTAGGAAACGCCTTGGCTTTGTCTTAGCATCAAGAAAAGCTAGATGCCTCGAATTCTTGCTATTTTACGGCGAGCCCCAAATATAGTGCAGGAATCGCAGTACATAACAATGACGAATCTCTAAGGTCCGATGGCCATTATAAAATAAGAAATCCCCCTGGCTCCCGCATCTATCTTCCCGCTAGCTTGATTACTCCCGATCACCTCGCCAGAGCCCTGATTTTCTCCTTTGTATTTACGACTCCCAGGTAGAGCGATTTAGCTAGTTTGAATGACTTAGAATAGTTCTTGGAGTAGCTGAATTTTTCGCATATCCGACCTCCAAAGCTCAACTTGAACTTGTTGATACCTTTCAGCTCTTCCCCGAGCATTCCTGTGGCATATCCTCCGAAATCAAATTCCACGAGACCTTCCTTTTTGGCAGTTTTGATCATTTCCCAAATCGCGAGCCTGTTTCCATGGCCATACAAGGTTCGGGAAAGTTCACCTCCCAGGTCCTTCATGTTACAGGAATAGAGTTGTCTGATCCTGCGTTCGTCCTTGATACTAAGGTGCCCGCCCAGAAGCTTTCCATCGAGTTCGTAAGTGGTAAGGAAGTATTTTTTGCGCATTTCTTCCGGAGATATGAACGCGGATGGCAGTCCTTTTTGTTTTCGGAAATCTTGGTTCATCCTATCGAATTCATCGAATCTTTCGTTAAAACTTACGGTAATGTTGTCTCTCTTCGCAGTACGGATCTGATAACAGCAGTCCTTGTTCATTCCATTCCAGATTTCATCGATGCTCTTCGTGAGGTCCAATACCAGCGTGGTGGACGCCTCCTTATGGAATCCTTTTCTGTCGCCGGAGAAAGTGCTGTTCTTGAATTGAACTGCATCCACGTCCTCCATGTCATAGACATCATCACTGAACCATATCTCGCCGATTGCATAAGGTCCCATTCTGCGTATGAACTCGATCATGTCAACCAGCAATCCTTGAGAAAGAAGTCTCCGGGCATCTTCAGGGCCTGGTTCCATTGAACTACGACAGGGCCACGGCTAATTTTCCGATATGGGGCCAAGAACACTTCAGTTCCTGATGAAAGGCGGGCGGGGGCTGGAACACAAAATCCGGGTATCTTGTTATCGCTGTCTGATGATGGGTTGATCAAGTCCCGGTCATGATCGATTTCGTTGGGGGATTTCATGATTGCCAGGCTCCTACCAAGAAATTAATTAAAATTAGGTCGTCAGATAGCGGAAATTGACTGGGGAATTTGAATTCCTGGCAATTCATCGATCTCGATTATTTATTCATCATCCGTTCTTCTATCGTCCGTATGAGGATCATTCAACCCGCAAGAAACCACGGAAATTCATCGGGTTAGGCCACACCCGACGGCTCTAGAGAGATCGAATCCCCGCCTCTGCATGACCGCCAATTTGTCAAGAGACATAGTCCCGTGCTCCGGACATGTCATCAAATTGTGTCTGGGGCATGGCTCTTACGAAGGCCGACCCCATTGTATGAGGGATTTACCGTGGAGCTGAATTCCTCGAAATCGTTCTGAAGCCCAGGTCGGGCCAAGTGCGGGTCGTTGGTTAAAAGATCCTCAACCGATTCGCTGACAGGTGCCTGCGAACGCATCGAATATCCTTGGCGTCGTTCTATCCAAGGCAACATGTATTATATTGGTTTGTCACCCAGGCTCTCTGTTAAGCGCGTTTGGATCGGGGCGGATTCCTTCGTTCTTATTTACCCGGTACTCGGTACATCGTCATTACGTAAGATGTCAGATCGGTTTCTTCCGTGCCCTCATCCGGCGACCATCTGCCTGTGATAGTATCGCCATCATCGCTGACCGTTCCCTGGTAGGTCGCTCCCGATCCAGAGTGTTTTACTTTATTGCCATTGATATCCCATTTATATGGAACCGGATCGCCGCTCAGATTGGAAAAGACAATTGAAGTAAACATCTTCTTTTTCAAGTCATAACCAATTATTTCCTCGGCCTGGATCAAGAGATCGCCTGATCGTATCCAACCCGTTTGTCTTTGGAAAAATCCACCGGGCATCCATTCTGCCAGGAGCTCTCCGCTCATGTCATCTTCCTGTGCGCTAAATGTCCGACCTTTCATTGTCCACTTGCCCACCAGGATATCCAAGCGTTTTAGCGCAGGATCCGGTTTATTGATCTGAATGATCATTGCATCGTTGTTGGCGTTCACTATCGATCCTCCATATTTGTCGCAATTGAAATGTATTGTTCTGGAATTTCATGGACGCCCGTGGATATATGCACCTTTCTTTAGCAACGATTTGCTCCTTCAGCTATGAGCTCAGATCTCGGAGTACCTGCACGTGAGCGAGATCGCCGAGGCGCTTCTTCTTGAGCTCGTCCTCTGTCGTTGGCGGTTCTGCCTACTTTTCTTCCGCTGGCCAGGTGACGGGGTCTGTTACTTTTGTATTCATCATTCTCCATTTCCCGCAAGCTGGACACTTCAATGATTTGATCGAGCCAAAGTGAACCAAACCGGGTTGCCAAGGAAGCTCGAATACTGCACTGCATTTTGGACATCGGGCCCTCATAGAATCGAAGGAGGACCTCTCTATTACAAATCATTTCGGGCACATATCCAATGCGATTTCGAGGAGTCCTCAAGGCCGCATTTGATCGGCTTAGTTACCTTAGCCTGATAACAGAGAGACATTTGTTTGAACTGCAGATGCATCATGAGGCGCTGCTTGCGAGAATTGTTAGAAGATGTTCTCTAGGTGCCTGAAGATGGCATTCCATGACTCTTCAGTAATGCTGATACCGCAGTTTCCGGCCGTAATGGTCAGGATGGAGCAGGGAAGATCGTCGGCTTGATCACTGGGATCTATATTGTTGTCACAGGATTCCGACTGCCATTTCTCGGACTGCTCGGCGTAGGCCCGAAAAAAGGTGCATGCCATCGGGCGAGGCGGCTATATCCAGGAGGTCATCTCTCCGGAAGCCCTGATCATTCAAACATATCATCAGAGCGTTTGCGAAGCACGTTCAGTTTCTTGATCTTGAACCGCTTTGCCATCAACCAATAGTCCGGTAGTCGAGAAGCCCCCAACGCTGATCTCCAGATGGTGCTCTTCGGAACTTCCCACATCGAATTGGAATTTCTTGCCCAATGGACCGATGGTGGAAAACGGACGACCGATGAACAGACCCCCTTCCAGCAATCCCACCTCCAGCGCGCTCACCTGCCAACGCCTGTGATGGCGGCCGATACACCCCGGCTAATTCCGGATATGGGACAAAGGTCATTACTTCAACGACCGAACCGCCGTCTTCCAGACGATTATGGATAATGCGTCATATTTGATGGGGGAATCATCACCGAATAAGACGATACCCTTCCGAACACAGCGAGCGAGAAGAATCGCCGTGCCATAGGACAAGCGCTCGGGACTAATAATATATAATCAGGACGAACGAAATACCTTGAAAGGTGAAAGAATGAACATCTTGGTGACGGGAGCGACGGGCAAAGTGGGCAGTAGACTGGTACCATCTCTTCTGGACGCTGGATATAAGATACGAATTCTTGTTCGCGGTACCAATGAGGAGATCGTAAGGAGTCTTACGGAAAAAGGGGCAGAGGCGTTTTTTGGTGATATCATGCAACCCGAAAGCCTCCCGAAAGCGATCGATGGCATGGACGGCATAGTGCATCTGGCAGCCTTCTTTCGCAGCCAGGACACCGAGAAGATCCGAAGGGTCAACATAGACGGGACTAAAAATCTGGTCGAAGCCGCTCTCAAGATCAATGATGGCATACGTTTCATATTTACCAGCACGTCTAATGTCTACAGCAATATCGCCGCACCGGGCTTGGAGACAGATGATGTGAGACCCACACACGCCTACCCTGCTAGTAAGGTGGTAGGAGAAAAGCACCTACTGGATCTTCACAGGACCAAAAACCTGGACGTGCGCATATTGCGTTTTCCTTTCGTATATGGTGCCGGCGATCCACATCTTTCAGAATCCGTGCCGCTGTTTGAGCGAATGAATTGGCATCCGGCTCAACGGCTTCATCTTGTCCATCACGCGGATATAGCCCAAGCGGTGAAGCTGGCAATTCGTACTCCGGGCATCGGGGGAGAAATATACAACACCGGTGATGATGCGCCTATCACCCTTCAAGAAGTAATAGGGATCACGCATCAGACAGCCAAGCTCGTAGATCCTGCAACACCTTTGACAAATCCATGGAGCGGGCTAATGGATACGACCAAGATACGTGCTCTCGGCTTTCGTCCTCTGGTCCCCTCTTTGTACGCAGCACGCGACCTGAACATACTATGACTGCAAGATCGCGACCCCTGTCCTTTCGGGGTAAGCCATTAACACGTAGTGGGCCAAGCAGATTTGCGACAACGAACCTGACTGGCTCGAGGCAGGTGCTTGGAGGTAGAATGTAGAGTTGCAATACTCCGCACTCAGCTTCCCACGATCCTGCCCCAGCTACCGGATTTCTATTGAGAGGCGTACCATTAAGAATGCCGGAATTCCTGCAAAAGGGGGCGGTAGGGATATGAAGATAGCAACTGGCAGGGGACTTCTGATCATCGTATCGTTTTCATTGGTGGTGTCGATCTTCGCTTCGGCCGGGATCATCGGTGATGTGCAAGCTGATGGACCCACGTACACGACACATTCTGCCATACACATCAACAACAACGCTGATCTGGCCGCGCTGAGAACATCAAATGGCAGCACCGGTTCGGGGACCATCGCCAATCCCTACGTCATAAATGGATATGACATAACCGGAACTGGCGGTACCTGCATCTACATAGGCAACACCACCGGATATCTGGTCATCAGCGATTGTCGCCTACATGGGAACAATGCCGGCATCGAGCTTGTCGGCGCCAGCGACGTCACGGTATCGAACAACATCTGCAGCGGGAATAGCGCCTATGGCATCCACACGTCCGTCGCGAGCCACAACGTCATAGAGAAAAATACCCTCACCGGCGCCGGCAAAGATGACATGTTCTTTCAGGATTCGAACAACAACATCATTCAGAACAACACCTCCACCGGCTCGGGCCACTGCAGCAACTGGCTGTCCAATTCGAACAACAACACCTTCTCCAATAACACTTCCACAGGCAGCTTCAGCGGCTGCGGCCTTCAGGTCCAATCAAGCGATTACAACACCGTAACGAACAGCACTCTAACGGGAAACGCCGAGTACGGCATCCGCGTGTTCGACTCGAGCAATCACAACACCGTTGTTCACAACCTCTGCAATGGTAATGACATCAGCGGCATAGGGCTGTCTGCCGCGAACAACAACAGCCTGTCTTACAACATCTGCACCGGCAACTCCCTGTATGGCATCTCTCAGTATTCCTCCAGCGGCAATTCCATTTACGGCAACGAGATCACTCAGAATAACGGAGCATCGTCGACGTTCGATCCGGCGCATGTCCAGGCCTATGATGATGGGACGAACCATTGGAACTCCACGTCCTACGGCAACTTCTGGGGCGATTGGACAGGACCGGACGCAAACCATGACGGGATAGTCGACCAACAGTATCCCATCAGCGGCGCTGGAGCGAAGGACTATCTCCCCACCGTTTCGTGCCCAGGGCCTCATTTCATCATCGGCGGTCCATCGCAGGCGGTGAAAGGGGAGAACGTGACATGGTCGTTCCAAGTGAGGAACGACGGTAAGGCGACCTTAGTGAACGTCACCGTCCTGGACCCGTTATTGAGCAAGACGTGGAGTTTGGGAGATGTAGCATCAGGGGCGTCCCTGCAGTTGTCCTATCAAAGTGCCGTCCCTTCATACCTGAACATCACCAACAGCGCCTACGCGACCGCCAACGATGCCTTCGGTGGGTCGTACAACGCTTCCGATTCCCATTTCATCACCGTCCTTCTTCCGCCTTCCGCCCCTCAGGGGCTGACGGTAACGATCCATGACGGAGATGCCATTGTGAACTGGACCGCACCTACTGGGGCCTCGATCACCGATTATCATATCTTCCGCGGAACTGCGTCCGGCGGTGAGGCGTACCTGGGACACACCGGCGACGGCTCCACGCCGGCGTTCAACGATTCCGGACTGATTGATGGCCAGACATATTACTATCAGGTCAGCGCGGTGACCTTGGCCGGAGAGAGTTCAAGGAGTTCCGAGGCGGCCGCGATTCCGACAGGTTCTCCAGCAACGCCACAGGACCTCCAGGCCACCCCCGGTAACGGCCTGGTCGATCTGGTGTGGTCCGCACCCGCTTCGGATGGAGGTGAGCCGGTCGATTACTACATCGTCTATCAGAACGGGGTCGACGTAATGCACGTCACCTCGGCATCCGCCTCCATCACGGGCCTGGTCAACGGTATTTCGTACAATTTCACCGTGGCAGCGCACAACCCTGTGGGGTCGGGAGCGCAGTCGTCGATCGCGACCGCTATACCGTCCCCTGACAAGACCGTTCCCGGAGTTCCGAGGGAACTTATCGTCACGCCAGGGAACGTACAGGTATCGTTATCGTGGACGGTACCGGCAAATAACGGAGGTGCCCCGGTCGATCACTATATCGTCTACCAGGACGGTGTCGACGTGGCTCATCCGATCGCCGCCTCGATGATCATCACCGGTCTGGTCAATGGCCGATCGTATAACTTCACCGTAGCCGCACATAGCTCGGTCGGAACCGGGGAACAGACACCAGCGGTCGTTGTTTCACCAAGTCCGAACGGCTCCGTTCCAGGAATCCCGACCGGCCTCATCACCAAGTCGATCGATGGAGCGGTAATGCTGTCCTGGACGGCTCCTTCGGGAAGTTCCGGGATAGACTATTACGTGGTCTACCAGGACGGTGTCGACGTGGCCCATCCATCTGATAACTCGACCACCATCACCGGTCTGAACAGTGGACAGAACTACACTTTTGCGGTTGCTGCCCACAATTCGTATGGTGTTGGTCTCAGGGTCCTCAGCACAGGGCATCTCAGCTTCCGGGTCCAATGGGGCAACGACACCGCCCGGAGATGGAAGCACGGCCTATCTGCTTGGGGTCTTGGCGCTCATTGCGGCTGTGGTCGCAATAGTCCTGATAGTGAGGAGGAAAAAGACGGGTCCGTAAAACACCCCTGTGTTTCTTTATCCTACCGCCCAGTACTCGCTGAGGCCGGTGACCTCCTCCAGAAACCGAATTTTCGAGGGGTTATTTTCATATAATTAATGAACCACCTATAATTTTGAAGGCTGTGAGGATTGGGTCTTCGAGGTGAATGACGTGCCAGAAACAAAGATGCTTGATAAAAGGAACATGAATGAACAGGATCCAAACAGAATGAAGGATGAAATCACCGAATCCGAGCATGGAGTGGCCGGGAAACAAGCCAATCCCACCGATGAAAAGAGAGCCGAATTCCAAGGGAATGAAGGATCGACATGCAGCGGCAGAGACCCCTATGTTCCGAAGAATCCCGTGAAAAAAGAGAGCGAAAAGTGAACTTTCTGAGATCAGAGAAGGGGCACAACGCCCCCGAGTTGGAAAGAGCCAGAGGAAAGAACGGAGTAGACCTTAAAGCCGCGAAAACCCACGGCCGGTGGTCACCCATTGGCTGGCATCAGGGGAATGGGCTTCGAAATGTTGGTCAAACACCGATCGGTCTTTGAATTCCCAGGGACCACGGTTCATCCTTTTATCGCCAGGTGAATCAGGTCTATCTTGCCCTCAGCGATTAAGGCGGCAAGAACTCGCTGAACCGCCTCCCTGCCAAAACAGGAACATGGGGGTATTACTGGAAATGGTAGTGGGCCCAAGGATCTTTATGACAACGAACCGACTGGCTTGAAGCCCAAGTGCCCCAAATTATGGCAATCGCTCGGAAGCTAGAAGGATAGGGCGAAGAGCCTTGCAAACTCTTCCATAATTATTTTCCAATTAATCTGAGTCAGATAGTCGATAACCACACACGCAAGCGAATCGATTCAAAGATTGGTTATCGTTTCTTCCGATTTACGAAAAAATCTCCGTATCCGCTTCTTTATTCCACGAGAAACTGGATTCCAGGATTTGCCGTATCTAGGCCAATTCCTTATATTCTCGTTCGTGCATAGTTTCATCTGTGGCATCTGTGTTCACAAACAATTTATTGTAGAGACTACAATAAATAAGATGCCACACTCTTCTAACTTCAATACAGTTGGGATAATGATAAAAAAGGCCCACCCTTCCCTGTTAAATTATGGACCCTACCTGTATTGCAAGAAGGGAATAAGCCATCGCCACCGTATTGAGACACAAATTCGATCGAACCTCCAGCTGCGAATTATTTGGAAACGCGGTTTCTTATTTATATATTTTAACGAACATGGTCCTCTCAGAAATCGTGCTCTCGAATTTGGCCCCATAGGTCTTCAAAAGGCTTTCCACGAACAATGAGTTTATTTTAGAACAATAATACCCCATATCATGAGTTCCATTCAATAGATAGTGGTCTCCGTTATCTTTGTAATTGATTGTTTCGAACCAGTGGCCTGTTCTAGCATTGACGATTATCCCATCAATAATCTCTTTCAAGTTACAATCTTTTAGAGGCCTTTCATAAAAGAACTCCAGCACGTATTCGAGTGGTTTCTGATCTTTCACGTGTGCCTCGAAATGTTCCATATCCACATTTTCTAGTAACACCTTAAGACACGCTTTTTGGACGAGGCAGACCAAATTCAGTTCTTTACCAATACGCACCCATATTTCCTCTTCTGGCGACAGTTTAGGTGCTGGTCCGTGCCCGTCTTCCAAACTGTCCAGCGCGAACTCCAAGGCCTTTTGTTGGGAACCGCGTTTTTCCGCGAGCCTCAAGAGCTTGGTCCAGTGTTCAGAGGATATCGTGGTAGATATACGATTTTTATTCATCCGTACTTCCCCAAAATATCAACAATATTCGCAGATGTTAAATGTTTTCGTGTGCATGAATTAAAACCCTGCACATGCGAGATATGCATGTGTATTCTGTCCATATGCTGACAGATGGTCGATTTATAGTCGGGTATTCAATCAATCATCGTGCAAGATCAGTTTGAGGTTCTAGGCCTGGGCACGCTCACAAACCACGACGGAAGGGATGGGGCCAACTTCATTCTATCCTTCCCTTTACGATGTGTGGAAGAGCCCAAACACAGCCAAACCGTATGTTTCACGTTCTGATGACTTTGGAAAACTATCGGGGGATATCGACACGTCATTAGAGCCTTTTTGTAAGTCGCCAGCTTCGCGAGCCAATAACCGGCCTCGACCCATTGATGAACTATTCAATCTTAGTGAATTTAGGAAACAATATCGAAGGAATAAAAAAGGAGGAATTAGATGAAGAGCAATAAAAGGACCAATTCTGGAAAGAAAGCTTGGTTGATTGCGTTCGGAACGATCTTCATATTCTCGATGCTGTTATTCGCATCTGTATTCGCGTTGACAGGGTATGTATCTGCTGGCGGACCATACGGCAGTGGGGATTATACCTATACAACGAGCGGTCAAAACGCTACTATAACTGGATATACCGGCGCCGGAGGGGCGATAACCATCCCCTCCACTCTAAGTGGGCATCATGTGGTAGCCGTTGGGAGTGTTGCTTTTGAGGGCAAAACTGACCTGACATCAGTGACCGTTCCAAGCAGCGTCACGACCATTGGGAGTTTTGCGTTCGCATTTTGCACCGCCCTCAAATCCGTGACCATAGGGTCAGGCGTAATAACCATAGGAGCTAATGCGTTCGACAGTTGCAACGATCTGACATCCGTGACCATGGGGATAAGCGTCAAGACAATCGGAGATAGTGCGTTCTCGCAATGCTCGTCCCTTACACATTTGTCCCTGCCTAACAGCCTCACTAGAATTGGGATTGATGCGTTCGACAGTTGCAACGCTCTGACATCCGTGACCATACCCAGCGGCGTCAAGACCATTGACGGTTTTGCGTTCGCGGAGTGCGCCGCCCTGACCTCGATTAATGTCAACCCGGGCAATACGAACTATGCCAGCATAGACGGGGTGCTGTACAATAAGACCATAACGACCTTGATCCAATACCCGTGCGCTAAAGCCGGGGGAGCATTCACCGTTCCAGCAGCGTCACGGCCATAGGGGAATATTATGCGTTCGCGTATTGCAAAACTCTGATCTCCCTGACCATACCCAGCAGTGTCAGGACCATCGGGGAATCTGCGTTCGACGGGTGTACTGCCCTGACCTCAATCAATGTTAACTCGGGTAATGCCGTCTATGCCAGCATGAATGGTGTTTTGTACAATAAATCCATCACCAACCTGATTCTGTATCCAGAGGGCAAAGCGGGGGCGTTCACGATCCCGAACGGCGTCAAGACCATTGGGGGTGATGCGTGTGCAGATTGCACCGGTCTGACCTCGGTGACCATCCCCGGAAGTGTCAAGACCATAGGGTTTATGGCGTTCGAGAAGTGCACTTCCCTTACCTCAATATCTTTCCTGGGCTCGCAAGCGCCTCATGTGGATTATGAAACTTTGATGGGTTCCGAAGTTTTCTTTTGGATAGCGGTTGCCCCGCATCACTAAGAGGCCATGCTTACGCAACGTCGAACTTCCCGGCCATGGGCAGAACGTTTGACGAATTGGTCATGGGTACTAACATCAATCCATCCGCTACCCATCTTCTTATCACGGCTCCGTCTTCCGTGGCCACTGGAATGCATTTCAACATCACCGTCACCGCATTGGACGCCAACAACAACGTGGCCACCGGTTATACTGGCACGGTCCACTTCACATCCAGTGACGGTAAGGCTGTGCTGCCGGCGAACTACAAGTTCACTGCCACGGACAGGGGCGTTCACACGTTCACCAACGGATTCGAGCTGGCGACCCTCGGATCTCAGACCGTTTCCGCTCGTGGGATAATAGCTACGATCGCCGGTACGAGCGGCACGATAACAGTGAAACAGCATTACTTGATCACGGTGAACAGTGCCTACGGCGACCCAACCCCCTCGACTTGGGTCGCTCAAGGTTCGAGCTTCACCGCTTCGGTGACATCACCAGCCGACGTACAGGGATCTCATCGATATCTGTGCACCGGATTTATTATGGACGGGGTTGCTTATAGCTCAGGCACATCGTTCGTCTTCAGCAACGTTCAGTCGGCCCACACGATCACGTTCAAATGGAAGGAGCAGTTCTACGCGACCTCAAGGCGATCGGGCTCACGAGCAAAGCGTTAGGCGTCGTTCTGACCATTGGATCCACTAACTACGCCTATAACAAGCTCCCTGTCAGTGGCTGGTTCGACAGCGGAGCGACGTTCAAATGGACAGGGTACGTCACCACGACATCCACTGGCCTGCGTTATGCTCTGACCACAACGTCCATGGACTCGTTCATCAATGCCCCTGGGGCATACTCTCAGCCTACAAGATACAGTACCAGCTCAACATGACTACCAGCGTCGGCACCACCTCACCGGGCGTGGGAAGCACATGGCATGATGCCGGTTCAACGGTGACGATCGGGGCTACACCACCCTTCGCCATAATAAGCCAGCACTATTACTTCAGCGGCTGGATCGAACTGGTAGTGGTGCGTACACTGGCACCAGCAATCCGGCAAAGGTGACCATGGACGGACCGATAACAGAACGGGCTTCCTGGGGATTGATAGTAAAGGCCGATAATGTACCTAGATGAAGGCCAGAGGCTTGGCGAAATCGGAGCCACTCAATTCGCCAGCAACGTCCAAGGTAGGGCTCAGACTGTGTATGTAGAACCATTGCGATCCATGACGAAACAAAGAGATTATTCGGACCTATTTCTCAAGCGTAAAAAAAATAATCGAAAAGGCAAGAGCAAAGAATTCCAATGCCATAATCCCTGATGGGCTCCTTATCTATGAAAGAAATGGAAAACTTGGAGCTTATAAGAAAACGGCAGTAGACAAGATCCACATCGGGCTAAAAAAAGAAGGCAGAATTAGTTTGCAACCGGGCGTTCGACTTCTCTAACCACACTTTAAGACGAACAGGCGGCCGCATGATGTGGAAGGCAAGGGTCAAGATCGAGACCATCTCGTCGATCTTGGGTCATGAGGACATACGTACGACAATCGACTATCTCGGACTCAATCTGACCGACATGATGGAAGGAATGCAAGCCTACGCCCAGTACCAAAAATGGTGAAATCCCCTCAAAACGGCATTTTTCTGGGTAAGCCAGTAACATGTA
>CAWDCQ010000094.1:0-20007 GCA_963800775.1 uncultured Methanomassiliicoccales archaeon
GTCAAGGACCTGATGGAGGCTTACAAGGACAGCTCGATACAGAGTCGCGCTCTAGCCACCTGCGGAATCGCTTACGAGAAGGCGCTGAAGGACCCCGCAAGGCCGACCATTATACTCGGACTATCCGGACCGCTCGTGGCGGCTGGCCTAAGAAAGGTCATTGCCGACATGGTCAAATTCGGCATAGTGGACGGCATCGTCACCATCGGGCATCCCTTACCAGGACTTCTACCAGGCCCAAGGTTACTCTCACTATAAGACCTCCCCACGCGTCGATGACCTGGCATTGAGGGAGCTGTTCGTGGACCGCATATACGACACGCTGGTCGATGAGGACAAGTTCCGCGAGACCGATGCGGTCATCGGCGGCATCGCCGAGAAGCTCGAACCCCGGGGCTACTCGTCGAGGGAGTTCATGGAGATCCTCGGCGACCACGTCAAGGACAAGAACTCGATCCTCTACAATTGCCGCAAGTACGGCGTGCCGATGTTCGTCCCGGCACTCAACGACTCGAGCATCGGCATCGGTCTGACCGGCCTATATCAGAGGGCCCGGGCGGCAAAGAAGCCGTTCATGCACATGGACTCCATACGCGACAACTGGGAACTGACCCAGATGAAGATCAAGGCGGAGAAGACCGGCGTCATCTACATCGGAGGCGGAGTACCGAAGAACTTCATCCAGCAGACCGAAGTGATCGCGGAGACCTTGGGCTATGACAAAGGCGGGCACCACTATGCCATCCAGATCACCATGGACGCGCCGCAATGGGGCGGGTTGTCCGGATGTACGTTCGAGGAGGCGCAGTCCTGGGGCAAGATTCAACCGGGACGCGAACAAGTCCGTGGCGTACGTCGAGGCATCGATCGGGCTGTCGCTGCTCGTCGGCTATATCCTGCAGTCCGGGGCATGGAAGGGCCGGAAGAGGCTGAAGAACACCTGGAAGAGGACATGCTCACTTCGGTGAAGCGGGTCCCGCTCAACATCGAAAAGTAAACCCTTTCAGGCCCTCGGGCCTGCGCTCCTTTATTCTTCTATGGACCTGATATGAGAGAACAGAGACGTCTGGGCAGGGCGACCATCGCCATCTACAACTCCTACGATCCGAACAACTTCCGGGAGGCGCACCGCCGCATCCTGGCCCGGGCCGGGCCGCTGGCCCTGGCGTTCGACTGCAACCTGGTGACGATCGGTTTTCCGTTCCCCCAGGACCTGACCACGCCGCAGCAGATAGCCGACTGGGTCTCCACGACCACCTCGATCGGCGAGGACGGCAGCTACCTGAAGGACGTGGCCTCAAGGGCCGGTTCTCCACCATCCCCTACCCGGCAAGGGATTCCAGCCGCAGCTGGGGGAGGTCGTGCTGACCACCTGCAGCCCGGAAAAGAAGAAGAAACGCTCGGTCGATGAGGTGGTGGACATGCTCCTCAACGGCAGGAGCATCTGTCTGGTGTTCGGTGCCGGCCCGAAGGGCGTGCCCAAGGACATGCATGACATGGCGCCGAACCACATGGACATCACCTTCGGCGAGTACTCGATGGAGACCTGCACCGCTCTGGGGGCATGCGTGGCGGTCATATCGCACAAGGTGCACGACCGAAGCGAAAAAGGACTGATCCGTTTCATTCCAGGTCGATCGGTTTGAACGCGTTCATGTTCTCGCTCCGGATGACCCTACCGAAATTGTTCAGCCGCTCCAGCGAACGGTCAAGGTCATACCGCTGGTATCGCTTCTTCCCCAACTCGTCCTTGAGGTCCTTGACCGTCACGTACTCCTTGCCCTGCTGCCGGGAGATCTTGCGTACGTAGGAAAGAAGGATGAGGTCGTTGGCGTCGAGCTGGCCGCTCACCGGGAATGTACCCCCTTGCGCCCATATGAGTTCTTCCCGGCTTGAAATGGTCCTTCCGCGTGTCCAGGAACTCGCGGTACAGCTCGAAGAACGTCTCCTTGCTCCTGGAGAAGGCCGAATCGTCGATCTCCTCCCTGCCCTCCAGGCGGCAGATGGCCATGGCCAATTTGGTTATCGCATAGCGGTCGATGGGAAGTTCCAGCGCCACCGATTCGGGCTCCACCTGTTCCTTCACGAGCCTCATCCCCGCCTCGATCTCGTTAATGGCGGAGCGCTTGATCACCGGGCGCAGCATCAGCGAGTACAACAGATACTCCAGGAGGTCGAGGTTCGCCTCCTTCTCTACGCCGATCTTATGCGCGTTCACGATGGTGGTAGGAACCTGGACCGGCAGCGGCGGGGCGACCGGGTTCATGAACGGTGAGGAAGTTGAACGATGTCTCCTTGGACGACGGTCCGGCCAAGGTTCTCCTGCAGCGCCCGCGTCTGCTCCTCCTTCTCGATGATGTCGAACCGGTAACGGTCGCTCTTGCCGGTGAACTCGACCGGGAGGCTGTTCCTGATGGTGGAGCGCAGGTCCAGCAACGGACCTTTCTTGGTCGAGAGGCAGATCGACTGGGCGCCGATGCCGCCGTTGCCGTAGACGTCCGAAGGGCAGGAAAGGAGCTGCAGCGCCAGCGACTTGCCCAGGCCGTCATACTCGGCATCCCGCCATTGCTCGGTCAGAAAGTACTGGAAATCCTTGGCATCGATCCGGGGGCGGGGCAGCCGGAGCACTTCCGGTTCCGCGCTGCGCACCTCCCGGTATGAGGCCTTGTAAGCAGGAAAAGGGAGCGGTCCTCAACGCCGATGCCGGCCCAGCGCAGCGGCCCGACGTTCAGGTTCACCAGCTCGCCCTCGTTCAGCTTGATGTCATCGGGTACATAGTAGAAGCTGTCGGAGTAGTGCTCGGAGAACGGCGAATGCCTAAGTTTGATGACCCCGGCCGCCACGAACTTGACCCAGCCCACGTGCCGATCGGGACGCGACAGCTCCCGCTCGAAAGCAGCGAACTCGGAGCCTAGGGAGCGGGAATTGAGAGAGATGCGTCTCAGGTGTCAGTAGTTCTCGTAGTGAACGTTTAACGAAGGGGCTCCGGCCCCATCGCCCTTGAAACCTGGCCGACAACCTTGGCGCCTTCGCCGAGGATCTGCAACGCCTGCTTGACGTCTGTCCTGCGGGAGCACGATTCCGTAGCCCATGCCCATGTTAAAGGTCTTGTACATCTCCATGGCGCTCACGTGTCCCAATTCGGAGATCATATCGAAGACCGGCTGGGGCTTGATCGGGTCGGAAATCTCGAAGACACGTTCTTCTTCAGACGGACGAAGTTCTTCAGTCCGCCTCCGGTCACGTCCACCATGCCATGGACCTTGACTTTGCTGACCAGCTCCACCATTTTCTTGACGTACAGCTCCGTGGGCGTCAGCAGCTCTTGTCCGATGGTCTTTCCCAGTCGGTCGAACTTTTGATCCAGCCCGACCTCCGCCGCTTCAGCACTTTCCTGGCCAGGGTCATTCCGTTCGAGTGGATCCCGGACGACTCTAAGCCCAATGATGGCGTCGCCGATCTGCACTTTGCTGCCGTCGACGACCTTCTCCTTCTCCAGCCAGCCCAGCGCGCTGCCGGAAAGGTCCACGCCCTTGACGATCTCTGGCAGGACCGCGATCTCGCCGCCGACGATATCCACGTTGCAGTCCTCCGCGGCCTTCTCCAGGCCGACGCCGATCTGCTCCGTGATCCTCTCGTTCGGGCGGTCGATGGCGATGTAGTCCACGAAGGCGAACGGTTCGGCACCAACGCAGATGGTGTCATTTACGTTCATGGCCATGCAGTCGATGCCCACCGTATCCCACTTGTCCAGCGCCTCGGCGATAAGCAGCTTGGTGCCGACACCGTCGGTGCACAGGGTCAGGACCGTGCCATCAAAATCGATAAGGCTGGTGAACTGCCCCTTGATGTCGATGACCCTGCCTTTGCCGGTCCTGCGGTACGTGAGCTTGTTGACCAGCGATGCGATGGAGCGGGACTTTTGCTCGATGTCGACACCAGCGCGGGCGTATGTCCAGTCGTTCTGGTTCATGGAAGGCACCGCAGGTAAATCGGTCCGGCGTCTAAATAGTCTTTCATCCGTCCAATGAATGTGTTTTTCGATTTTCAGGAGGTTTAATGAGGTCAATACTCCATTGCCTCGGGGATGACCGGCGGCCCGCCCCATCTTCCCGACGACTACGATGTCCAGATCAATCGGACGATCCCGTATTACGGGCAGTTCATGAACGAAACAATCAACCTTCTGCTGTCTATGGTCAGCCCGCCCGTCCTATGGCTGGACACCGGTTGCGGCACCGGAACGATCGTGCGGGCGGCATTGGATATCTTTCCCCACACGCGTTTCCTTCTGGCCGACCCGTCCGAGAAGATGCTGGAGCAGGCGAAGAATAAGCTGGATGTCCAAGACCGGGTCCGTTTCCTGAGCCCATCCGGTACCCAGGGCCTCAAAGGCCTGATGACCGATAAGCCGGACATCATCACCGCCATCCAATGTCATCACTATCTCTCCAAAGATGAGAGGAGGAAGGCCGTGAGCACCTGCTTTGACCTCCTCTCGGACGGAGGTGTCTACATCACCTTCGAAAATGTCAGGCCACTGACCAGCGCCGGGGTGCGGATAGGGAAGAAGAACTGGGGGCGCTACCAGCGGTCCATGGGAAAGAGCCAGGCCGAGGTGGATGCACATTTGGCCCGGTTCGATAGTGAATATTTCCCGATAACAGTGGAGGAGCATCTGGAGCTTTACCGGGAGGCTGGGTTCAGTACAGTCGAGCTGTTCTGGTACTCCTACATGCAGGCCGGTTTCTACTGTTTAAAATGAGCCAATTCCGCAAGACCGCGGTCGGCCTGGCAGCAAGATGAACATATCAGCAGTAGGTCCCGGTCTCGGATCTTCCTCGATTTCCGGCACTCCGGCAGTCTTTTGCGTTAGTTCGAACGTGCAATGACAAACGTTTTATCCCCGGATTGCATCGAACGGCAGTTTATGTCAAAGAACTGGCTCTCTGCCCGCCGCAAGGACTTCTTTTACCGCAAGGCAAAGCAGCTGGACTATCGCAGCCGGGCCTCCTTCAAGCTTATGCAGATCGATGACCGTTTCCACATCATGAAGGCTGGCTACGTGGTCGTGGACCTAGGTGCCGCGCCGGGCGGCTGGCTGCAGGTCGCTTCGGAGCGGGTCACGGAGACGGGGCACGTCGTTGGGGTGGACCTGCAGAGCATCGCTCCGGTGGACGGAATGGTGGAGACGATCCGCGGTGACATCAGGAAACCGGAAACGGTGGAAAAGCTTCTGTACATGATCTCCGGCAAAGCGGACGTGGTCCTTTCCGACATGAGCCCGAACATCTCTGGCGCCTACGATACCGACCAGGCCCGCTCGGTCGAGCTGTGCGAGTATGCGCTGAGCTTTGCCCAGAAGACGCTGGTGGACAACGGGACGCTGGTCATGAAGATATTCGAGGGCAAGGACACCAAGGAGTTCCTCACCGAGGTGAAGAAGCACTTCGACAAGGTACGCATGTTCTCGCCGAAGGCGTCCCGGGACAGCTCCTCCGAGGTCTACATCATCGCCAGGGGATTCCGGGGCGAAGGGCACGTCACGCTCGAAAAGACCAAGGACGACGACTGAGCGGCCGCTTTCCGTAACAAATAAAGGAGCGGAACTGGGTATAGTGGTCCATGTTGACGTACATCACCGTCACGTTCAGCTCCGAAGGCAGAAGGCCGTCGGAGATATTGGACGCGCTCCGGAACCTGGGTTTTGAACCGACCAAGGGCAACTATGATGGCATTTACAAATGGGACAAGAACGCCACCCTTGACGACGCGATCTACCTGGCGGACAAGGTGCACGCCACGATGAAGGGGATGAACGTCCTCCTGAAGTTCGAGACCGTGTCCGAACGGGGAGACACCTGCCAGGATTGAAAACGTTCAGCCTTTGGTGTCATTATGAGAAGCGGCAAGATCGTGTGCATCGGCCAGAACTACCGGGAGCACATCAAGGAGCTGAAGGGCGAGGTCCCGTCCGAACCGGTCATATTCCTGAAGCCCACGTCATCGCTGATCGGCAACGGAGAGGCCATCCTGGTACCGGAAGGCGTGGGGCGGGTCGATCACGAGGTAGAACTGGCCCTGATCATCGGCAGGACCGGCAAGAACATCCCGAAGGAAAGGGCGATGGAGCACGTCTCGGCGGTGGCCGTCTTCAATGACGTGACCGCCCGGGACATCCAGAGCGCCTACCGCAAGGCCGGGCTGCCCTGGTCCCTGAGCAAGGGCATGGACACGTTCGCCCCGATGTCGGAACCAAAACCACTGCCCTCGGCGCACGACCTCCATGACCTGGAGATATCGTGCCGGGTGAACGGCAAGGTCAGGCAGCAGGGCAGGACCTCGATGATGATCTACTCGCCGGAGGAGCTTATCGCCTTCATCTCCAAGTGGATGACGCTGGAGGAAGGGGACATCATAGCCACCGGCACGCCCAGCGGCGTCGGGCCGATCGTGCCGGGCGACCTGGTCGAGATGAGGATCGAGGGCGTGGGAACGCTGACCAATCCGGTCCGTACCAGACCTTAATCCCAGAAACGCTTGGTCTTGGCGTAGTTGATCTCGGCGCTGAGGATCTCCCGGAGAAAGTCGTCCTCGTTGTCGAAGAAACCGGCCAGCACCCGGGAGGCGGTGTCCGGACCGATGCCCCGGCCGGCCAGCGCGGTCATCGCCTTCTTGCTGTTCTTCATCACCAGGCTGGCGTTCTTGAACAGCTTGCGCAGTTCTTTCTCTTCGTCCTCGGTCAGGTCCTTCTTCTTCGCCAGCTTCACCAGGTCCTTGTTGTACGGGTTCAGGGCCGCTATCATGTGGCCGCCGCACTTCGGGCAGGTGAGTGCCTTGGGCGCCTCCCGCACCCGCAGACGCCACTGGGAGGCGCAGCTCAGGCAGGACATATGCATCTGTTCCTCCTCGAGACGCTTCTTTAACGCCATCAGGATGGAGTGGTCGGCACGCTGCGGGGTGATCAGCTCCTTCGAGTGGGACAGACCGGCCCGGCCGATCGGGGTCAGGCCGCACACCTGGAACTCCAGGTCGCCGGACTCTATGCGCTTGACGACCTCTACCGTCCCGTCTAGGTCGAAATCCTCCCATAGCACCCTGGCGATAGCCTCCTCGAACATGGGGCTGTTCTCGTACGCCTCGACCAGCCGGCCGAAGTTCACGTTCTTGTAGTCCGCATCCTTGTCCACCGCCCCGAACTTCTTGGCCACATAGACGAAGCGCCAGCGCAGGTGGCTGGAGTTCTTGATGACCATTCTGACCAGCGCTTCGACCGTGTCCGACCGGATGCCCTTTAGGGTCTCGATTATCATGTCCGGCTTGATGTCCCGGGGCAGGTCCAGGATGATCCGGTACGGGTCGGTGGTCACTGCCACCGACTCGCCCAGCCGGGCGGTCAGCAGGATCGAGAGCATCTTGGAAAGGGTCTCGTTCACCTTGGTGCCGAAGCACATGTTAAGGATGGCCAGGCGTTTCCCGATCTCCAGCGTCACCTTCTTGTCGGTGGGCATGGGGAACTTTGCCCTCTGTTCCGTGAAGTAGGCCTTGACCGCCTTTACCGATGGCTCATCGCCCTTGTACTCGGAATAGTTCTCCAGCCGGCGGAGGCGGCCGACCTCCTGGGCCACATCGTAGGGGACTGGGATGTCCTCGCCGACCCAGGAGGGGATGGAGCCGATCTCCCGCACCTGCTCTACCAGCAGTTCGTCCTCCCGGACCTCGACGATCCTCCAGGTCCGGCCTCGGGTGATGAAGGTGGCGTACGGCTCCGCGAACGAGACCACGAACGATTCGTCCAGCGTCCCGACTATCTTGCGGCTGGAGAGCTCCCTGATCATGTAGGTGCGTTCATCCGGGATCATGGAGATGTTGTCGTAGAAGTACTTCCGGCCCCTGGCGGAACGCCGATAATCGTCCCGGTCGACGAACACCAGACCGATTTTTGATATCTGGTCCAGGATCTGGTCGAACTCCTCCCGGAGCAGGTCCCGGAACGGATAGGTCCTGACGCAGGCGGCGTACGCATCGTCCTTGTTGACCTTGCCCTGCATGGTCATGGCCACCAGCTGGTTCGCCAGCACGGTCATCGGCGAGGGCCGGATCAGAAGAGGCTCCAGTTCCTCGTCCAGCGCCTTCCGGGTGATGACCATCGATTCCACGATCTCGTCCGGAGAGGACGCAACAACCGCTCCCTCCGAGAAAGCGCCCACCTGATGCCCTGCCCGCCCCATCCTCTGGATGAGCCTGGCCACCTGGCGGGGAGAGTTGTACTGGATGGCGAAGTCGGCTGAGCCGATGTCTATGCCCATCTCCAGCGAGGAGGTGCAGATGAGTCCCTTCAGCTTCTCCGCCTTGAAGTTCTCCTCCATCTCGATGCGGGTCTCCTTGGAGAGCGAGCCGTGGTGGACCCCCACCGAGAACGATTCGTCCCAGATGTGGTACCGGGCGGCGAGCGCTTCGGCGGTGTCCCTGGTGTTCACGAACAGCAGCGTGGAGCGGTGGTCCTCGATCATCTTCCGGCAGCGGCGCATGCACGCCGTCAGCTGGGCATCGCTCTGCAGGGTGCCAGCCAGGTCCCGGTCTTCGTCGGTCACTTCCGGGTACTGCACCGACAGGTGCATCTCCTTGGCGATCTGGGCCTTGACGATGGTGACGGGACGCTGCGAGCCGCCGAGGAAGTTCGCGACCTCCTGGATACTGCCGACGGTGGCCGACAGCCCGATCCTCTGGAAATCCCCGGCCAGGTAGACCAGGCGTTCCATGGCGATGGCCAGCTGTGCCCCCCGCTCGTCGTTGGCCAGCTCGTGTATCTCGTCGACGACGAAGAACTTGACGCTGGCCAGATGCTGCCTCAGGTTCTTGCCGGTGAACATTATCTGTAATGTTTCCGGAGTGGTGATGAGAATGTCGGGAGCGTACTTGGACTGGTGGTTACGTTCCGACTGGGGAGTGTCGCCGTGGCGCACTGCGACGCGCAGGTCCAGGGCATCCCCGAACTCTTCCAGCCGCCTCAGCATGTCCCTGTTCAACGCTCTCAGCGGCGTCACGTAGATGCATCTGATGCCTTTGCTGGGAGTGGAGATCAGCTTGTGGAAGATGGGCAGCATCGCCGCCTCCGTCTTGCCGATGCCCGTCGGTGCCACCAAATAGGATGTTCCGACCTGCCAGTATGTGTGGGATGGCCTCCGTCTGGGGGCCGGTGGGCATGCTGATTTCCTTGTCTGTGAGGACCTTCCTGATCCTCTCGTCCAGAAGTTCGAATACCATGGCTATTTGTCCGGTGACCTATAACGAAAGTGCAAGGATACTTGAAGTTTTGCGAAACAATGTCCGTTGGTTCGCTTGCTCTAAAGAATAAAAATAGGAAATGAAGGCCGGTCTAGGACCGGCTCTAGAGTTTACTTCTTTTCTGCGGGCGCGGCAGGGGCGGCCGGAGCTGGAGCCGCCGGTGCGGCAGCGGGTGCCGGGGGAACGGGTCCGTGGCCTCCTGCAGCATCTCGGAGACGTCCATGACCTTGATCTTGGCGCCCATCTTCTTCGCTCCCTGTTGCAGGTTGACGACGCAGAAGGGGCACGATGTCGCCAATATGTCGGCACCGGTCTCCACCGCTTCCTTGACGCGTTCCGCGGCGATGTTGACCGCCATGTCGTTGAAAGCGGACTTATAGCCGCCGCCGGCGCCGCAGCACCTGGAGTCCATCCTTATGTGCTTCATCTCGACCAGCGTCACGCCCGGGATGGCCTTGATGCACTCCCTCGGCGAATCGAACACCTGCGCGTGACGGCCCAGGTGGCACGGGTCGTGGTAGGTGACCTTGGCCTTGATCTCCTTGGTGAACTTGAGCTTCTTGTCCTTGATCATCTTCTCCGCTGCCTGGGAGAAGTGGTTCACCGGGAAAGCCGGGCTGGAGTAGTACTTGCCGTAGTCATGCGAGGTGGTCTTGTAGCAACCGGCGCAGGTCATGACCATGGACTTGGCGCCCATGTGCTCGACCGCCTCAATGGTGTGCTCGGCGAACTTGGAGGTGAGCCTGGTCTGTCCGGTCCTGAGCGCCGGCGACGTGCAGCACCACTCGTCCTCTCCCAGGATGTTGATGCTGGCCCCACCGCGGCTCAATACCGTGACGCCGGCCTTGGCCAGCTGGGGTGCCCTGTAGGACGCGGTGCACCCGGCGAAGAACAGGATATCCGGCTGGATGGCACGCGGCACATCCTTCGGGAACCAGGCCCCGCGCTTTTCCATCGGCTCATCGTACGGGTTGCGCTTCTCTTCCAGGCGCTCGCGGATCTTGACGTGGGCGGGCAGCGGTCCCTGGCCCTGCTCGTGGGCCCATTCCCTGACCACTTCCCAGAAATCGGCGAACTCGATGTTGACGTGGCAAACGGTCCAGCATCGGGCGCATCCGGTGCACTGGTACAATGCATCGATGAACTCCTGGTCCAATTTGACCTTCCTTCCCAACAGTGTGTCCAGAGCGTTCCGCTTGGCGAGCTGGTTCAGGTAGAAGACCTTGCCCCTAGGTGAGTTGGATTCCCATCGGTTCTGGTTATAGGTATCGCAGACCTGGACGCAGTATCCGCACTGAAGACATGCAGCCATATCCCTTTCAAGGCTTTTTGGTAACTTGACCATTCGAATACCTCTTGAACACCGGTCGGTATCAGATAAGCGCCGATAGCCGTTGGTAGGTTGGTGAGTAAGCATGGAGGACAGATATAAAAATCTGCTGACGGACCGCCCCCTATACCCCGTTTAGGATGATGTGGCCGTGGTGCTCTGGTACCGGTGAGATGAAGGGTTCAGCCATCCAAAATAGGGGTGTAGGCGTACCAGCTCCCTTCCGTCTTCAGGGCTAGAAGCGATGACTCGAGGAGGATCTTGTGCTTTTCCTCGATCTTGGTCAGGGTGATCAGGATGTTCTTTATCCGCTGGTCTTCCACCAGCGCGGTGGCGTCCTGGTCACTTGACCGAGGCCGTCTCCACGTCTATCCCGATCCCACCGCCCTGATTCGTCCTTCACGGTCAGGCACGTACCCTCCGGAGGGAACGGGAATACCTTCTTGGGAATGATATCGAGGAGCTCTTTTTCCGGTACGACCCCGTCGATCTCCAACCCGGGCGAGAGGTGGTCCATGACCTCCTCGATCGTCTCCTTGTGAGCGCGCTCATCCGCGCCCAGCGACCTCATGATCGCCTTTCCGTTCTCATCCATGACGCAGTTCGTCACTTTCGAATAGAATTGGATGCCAAATATCTCTACCTCTCTAGCAGCCGCGAGAATGGAGAGGATGGTCGATTGTGGAGAGGGCGCCATATGGCTCAACAGGATAACATTTGGACTCGTCGTATTTCTAGGTTTAGAGTGATTGGGCGGGCGTGGGTGGGGAAGTTTGATTAGTGAGGGGCTCCCAACGGTGCCCGATGGAAGTCCCGGTCCCCCAGGTGCCCGCTGTGACCGTTCCGGTCAAGGGCGATGAGGAGAGGTCGATCCCTGCCGGGTTGACCTCCGCCGAGGCAATGAGGCTATTGGCCATCAACGGTCCGAACGAGATCGCGGTCAAGCAGCGCAATCTTCTGCTCCAGTATCTTTCTTATTTCAAGAATCCGCTGGTCATCATCCTGCTGATCGCCGGTTTCGTCTCCGGGCTGTCTGGCCAGGCGGTCCAGGCCGGGATCATATTCTTCCTGTGGTCTTCATCTCGGTGACCCTGGATTTCTATCAGGAGAACAAATCCAGTCAGGCCGCTGAGAGGCTAAAAGGAGAAGGTCACCAACACCGCCTCGGTGGTGCGGGACGGCAAGGCCCAGGACATCAAGATATCCCTGATCGTACCCGGGGATATCGTGCTGCTCTCAGCAGGCGATATAGTTCCTGCCGACGGGAAGGTCCTGGCGGCCAAGGACTTCTTCGTCGATCAAAGCTCCATGACCGGGGAGGCGTTCCCGGTGGAGAAGGTCCCGTCGCAGCCGAGCGAGGCGGGCAAGGAGGAGGAAGGCACCGTCTCCATGGGCACCAACGTGGTTTCCGGGGGTGCGACCGTCCAGGTAACCCGCACCGGGGCCTCGACCCTTTATGGCCAGATCACCAAGAAGCTGACCAACAAGGACCCGGACACGGAATACACCAAGGGCATCAGACAGTTCGGGTACCTGATCACCGAGCTGACGATATTCCTGGTGCTTTTCGTGTTCGTCGTGAACGCGGCATTCAACCGGGACCTGCTGCAGTCCCTGCTGTTCGCTCTGGCCTTGGCCGTCGGGCTGACCCCGGAGCTTCTGCCCATGATAATCACGGTGGTGTTCCCGCGGCGCCATCAAGATGGCCGGGAAGGACGTCATCGTCAAGAAGCTCTCCTCCATCCAGGACCTGGGTTCGATGGACATCCTGTGCACGGACAAGACCGGCACCCTGACCGAGAACCGGATCGAGCTGATACTGCACGTCGACCCCGAGGGGAACGACGACGAATCCGTCCTGGTCGACGCCTATCTGAACAGCATTTTCGAGACCGGGATAAAGAGCCCGCTGGATGCGGCCCTGCTCCAGTACCGGAAGATCGACGCCTCGCCGTTCGTCAAGGTGGACGAGATCCCGTCGATTTTGTGCGCAAGAAGTTGTCGGTGGTGGTGGAAAAGGGGAGCGAAAGAACGCTTATCACCAAAGGCGCCCCGGAAGAGATCTTCAAGGCCTGTTCGAAATGCCGGCTGCGTTCCGGGACCGTGGACATGGCCGCCGCCCAGTCCGCAGCGGAAGGCAAGTTCCGGGAAATGAGCCTCAAGGGGTTCAGAGTGCTGGGCATCGCCGAGAAGGTGCTGGACAACGACCGTTCCGTGTACGAGCCGGCCGACGAGAAAGGAATGACCTTCATCGGATTCCTGGCCTTCCTGGACCCACCCAAGGACAGTGCCGCCGAGGCGATCAGGCTCATGCGCAGCTCAGGCATTGCCCTCAAGGTCCTCACCGGCGATAATGAGCTGGTGACGCGGCACGTCTGCGAGTCGATAGGGATCGAGGTCGAGGGCATCGTCCTCGGCAGCGACATCCTCGACGTCACCGACCTCGCGCTGGCACTGATCGTCGAGAAGGCAAATCTGTTCTGCCGCATGAACCCGGTGCAGAAGGAGAGGATAATCCGGGCGCTCCGGGCCAACAAGCACGTGGTCGGTTATCTGGGGGACGGCATCAACGACGCGCCGCCCCTGAAGGCAGCGGACGTGGGGATATCGGTGGACACGGCAGTGGACGTGGCGAAGGAATCGGCCGACATCATCCTCCTGAAGAAGGACCTGAAAGTGCTGGAGGATGGGGTGCTGGAGGGCCGTCAGACCCATGGCAACACCATGAAGTACATAATGATGGGCACTTCCAGCAACTTTGGTAACATGTTCTCCGTGGCCGCCGCCTCGATATTCCTCACGTTCCTGCCCATGCTCCCCATCCAGATCCTGCTGGGAAACCTTCTGTACGACGTCTCCGAACTGACCATACCGACGGACAACGTCGACCAGGCCTACATCGAGACGCCGCGGCGGCTGAGCGTGAAGTTCATCCGGGACTACACTATCGTGTTCGGGCTGGTCAGCTCAGCGTTCGATCTGATAACGTTCGCCGTACTGCTGTTCATCTTCAATGCTTCACCCCAGCAGTTCCAGTCCAGCTGGTTCATCGAAGGTCTGTCCACGCAGGTGCTGATAATCTTCGTGATCCGCACCCGGATCACCCCGTTCTACCGGTCCAAGCCCAGCCGGCTGCTCACTCTCAGCAGCCTGGCCATAGTCGCGGTGGGCTTCCTATTGCCGTACACCCCGATCGGTTCGCTGTTCCAGCTCGTGGCGCCGCCCCTGGAGTTCTACCTGGCTCTGGTTGGCATCATCGCATCCTACCTGGTCCTGGTAGAGGTGGTCAAGTTCTTCTTCTACCGCTACTACGTCAAGAGAGGGTTCTGAGAAGAGGGAAGACGGAAGGAGTCCCTGCCTTCTTGACCTATCGGTCCCGGGCAAGGTCCATTGGAACCAGTATCGGCCGATGCCATAGGAATCGGGCATCAGGTGGAGGTCCTCTCTAGATAGGTCGGGTGCGCCCCATCTAACCTATGCTGCATATCTTCCGACCCTAGAAGTATATGCCCAGGACCAAGATGTACGCCACCAGTCCCACGAATGCCGCCCCCAGGCAATATTCTCCCTGGTTCCTGGTCCCTCCCTCCGGGTCATTCTTCCATTTCAGCCAGACAATCACGCCCGCTGGCGGGATGAGGAACGACAGGGCATAGAGCAATAGCATCTTCCAGATTCCCAGGTGGCCATCCTGCCTCAGTGGGGCTCCCTGCTCATGACCGCAATAAGGGCAGAAACGGAAATCGACGTCGATCTCGGAGGAGCACTTGGGACATTTTCTCCCGGTCACCGGATGGAATTCGGTCTGGGGGGTCTTCATGACCTTCAATCCCCGTCCACAGTACGGGCAGAAATCGAACTCGGCCATCACCTCCTTGCCGCAGTGCGGACAATGCTCAGGTCCTTCCTCGGTCATGACATCATTCTATTGATGAGCAATGTTAATAAACGGTCTCCTCGTGGCATCGGAAAAATACCGCTGGCCAAGAACCGGAAGTGCACCATGTCGGCTCTCCGCAAGGCAACTGGAACGTGCATGCGGTTTCCATCTTCGTTCGAGCCAAAATGGAAATGGGCATTCTTATTTTCACCCCTGGGCCCATGGCGTTGTTCGTCTGAGCCGCATTCCCGCTCTGTCAATAGTATGGCTAAGCCGTTTTAGTGACGAAAGGTTAAAGGCAAGTATTGATTTTGCCCACAAAAACACAGAAGGTCTTCACAACGAGTGCGAACTTCGATGGGACGTTGGATGTGCCAGAATTGATCGTGACGAGAACGAGAGGGTCTTTCATTGGACGCTGATCTGTTCTTCATACTTCTTATCATAACGTCGACAGTCGGGGCTATGGCCGCACTGGCCCTAAAAAAGAACTCAGAGATATGCGCCTTCGTTTCCTTCGGTGCCGCCGCGCTCGCAGGGTTGTTCGGCACCATCGTTTCCCTTCTGGTGCTGAGCGGCTCTTCCATGAGCGTTCAGATCCCCTTCGATACCCTGTTTGGACACTTCGGGTTCATGCTGGACCGATTAGGGGCGTTCTTCCTGCTGGTGATATCGGTCGTTTCCTTTGCGGTCTCGATCTTCTCGATCGGGTATTCCAAAGAGTACGACGGCAGGTATAGCATCGGCCTGCTGGGCTTTCTGTTCAACGCGTTCCTTCTCTCGCTGGTGTTCGTGGTCTCGGCGAGCAACGCCATCTTCTTCCTGATCGTGTGGGAGGGGATGTCACTGACCTCCTACTTCATGGTGGTCTTCGAGAACCGGAAAGAAGGCATTCCGTCCGCCGGTCTCCTGTATGTGGTCATGACCCACCTGGGGACGGCGCTCATCATGGTGTCATTGGTCATGATGGGGATATATGCCCATTCTTTCGACTTCTCCGCCTATTCGGGCGTCGGCGCCATAATGCCCAACGACCTCAAGGGATTGCTGTTCTTGTTGCTATTCATCGGGTTCGGGGTCAAGGCGGGCATCATCCCCCTGCATGTCTGGCTGCCCTATGCGCACCCCGCCGCGCCTTCGAACATATCGGCCCTCATGTCCGGCCTCATGGTCAAGACCGCCGTGTTCATGATGATCCGGACCTTCTTCGATTTCCTTGGCGTCACCGATACCTGGTGGGGATTGCTGGTGCTGTTGCTGGCCTCGATATCCGCGCTCCTCGGGGTGATGTATGCATTGATGGAGACGGACATCAAGAGGGTGCTTGCCTATTCCACCGTCGAGAACGTCGGCATCATCCTTATCGGTCTGGGCGCGGCGATGGTGTTCGAATCCTATAACCTCGACCTGCTCGCCGGTCTGGCCCTGATCGCTACGCTTCTCCACGTGATGAACCACGCCTTCTTCAAGACCACGCTGTTCATGGGCGCAGGGGCCGTCCTGTTCGCCACCCACACCCGGGACATGGAACGGCTCGGCGGGCTGGCCCGCAAGATGAAGTGGACCGGGATATTCTTCTTCATCGGCGCCCTGTCCATAGCGGCGATACCGCCATTCAACGGCTTCGTCAGTGAATGGCTGATATTCCAGTCCCTGCTCCAGTCTTTCCAGATACCGGACATGACGGTGAAGGTCCTCCTTCCCGTTACGATAGCCATCCTGGCCCTGACAGGCGCCCTGGCCGCGGTCTGCTTCGTCAGGATATTCGGCATTGTCTTCCTGGCGAAGCCCCGCAGCGAGGCCGCCGCCCAGGCCAAGGAAGTGCCCCGCACCATGCTGGTCGGTTCCGGGATCGCCGCCACCATGTGCATAGTCACCGGCGTTATGTCGTTCGCGATAATTCCCTACGTGGATCAGGTGACCACCCCTCTGGTGGGGGCATCGGCCGCATCGTCCATCATCAACGGTTTCGTGATCAGTCCTACGAACGATCAGTTCTCCACCATGTCCCCGGTGGCACTGGCCATACTAATCGCGGTCATGGTCCCCCTGGTCATCGTGATATCGAAGAGGTACGGAGGCAAGCGCAAGACGGTGGTAGGGGATACCTGGGACTGCGGAACCGCGCTCGATTCCCATAACCAATACACGGGGACCGCCTACTCCAATCCGCTGGTCAGGGTCTTTAGCTACATCTACCGGCCGAAGCCGGAGGTCAAGTCAGAGTCCACTTCCTCCCCGTACGTAAAGAAGAAAATGTCCTACGCCTTTGTCGTCGTGCCAGTGTTTGAAAAATACCTGTACCTGCCGATCGTGACCGCCATGGTCTGGTTGGCGCGCAGGGCCACCAGGATCCAGGCGGGCAGCATCCAGGCATATCTGGCCTACATATTCGTCACTCTGGTGTTCCTGCTTATCATATTCAGGTGAGTCTAGATGGACCAGATCTACGTAGACATCATCCTCAGCGTCCTGCAGGTGCTGTTCCTGCTCGCCATAGCGCCCCTGGTCACCGGCATCATCCGGAAGATCAAGGCATACTTCCAGCAAAGACGGGGAGCCAGCATCTTCCAGCCCTATCGCGACATAGCCAAGTTGTTCCATAAGGATTCGGTCGTCTCCCGTGATACCTCATGGATCTTTTCGATCACGCCCTACATCTCCCTGGCCGCGGTCCTGGTGGCCGGGCTCCTGGTCCCGGTGTTCGTGACCAGGACCCTGGGCTTCGTCGGCGACCTGATCGTGGTGGTGTACCTCCTGGGCACCGTGCGTTTCTTCACCGCGCTGGCAGCATTGGATGCCGGGAGCGCGTTCGGAGGCATGGGCTCCAGCAGGGAGATGATGGTGTCGTCCATCGTGGAACCGACCATGCTGCTCTCGATCTTCGCCATGGGCCTTATCACCGGGACGACGAGCCTGGGATCGATCGCCGGTGCCCTGTCGTCGTCCGGCATCGACCTGGTCCGCCCGGCGCTGTTCCTGGCTTCCGCAGCCTTCCTGATCTCCACCCTGGCGGAGAACGCCCGGGTGCCGGTGGACAACCCATCGACCCATCTCGAGCTCACCATGATCCATGAAGGAATGGTCCTGGAATATTCCGGGAAGAAGCTCGGCCTGATGGAACTCTCCAGCATGACCAGGCTGGTCCTATATTTCACGATACTTTCCAACGTCTTCTTCCCCTGGGGCATCGCTAACGACCTCTCCGCGGTCGGCATCGGGGTGGGCCTCGTCTCCATTCTGCTCAAAGTATTGTTCCTGGCCCTGATCGTGGCCATTATCGAGTCGTCGATATCCAAGCTCCGGCTGTTCCGATTGCCCAACCTTCTGACGGTCTCGTTCACGCTTGCACTGCTGGCGGTGATGTCATTCTACATTCTCTGAGGCGAAAAAGATGAGCGACATTCTCCTGACCGACGTGATAAACGGGCTCGCGGCCCTCATCCTGCTGTTTGCGTTCGTGCTCGTGGCGGGCGTGCGCATGGGGCAGATAATTCGCGCCTACACCCTGGGCTCGTTGGCCTTGGGTCTGCTGGCCGCCGCCGTGGCCTACTACACGAACGCGGACCACATCTACATCGTCGCCATACTGACCATCGTCCTGAAGGTCATCGTCATCCCCCGGTTCCTGAACTACACCGTCGACCGGATCAAGGTCAAGAAGGAGGTCGAGCCGCTGGTCAGCATCCCCGGTTCATTGCTGATATGTGGAGCCCTGACCTTCATCGCTATACTACATCGCCTCCCCCATAATCGCCGAGGGAAGCTCCATCACGAAGAACTGCCTGGCGATATCCCTGGCGGTAGTTCTGATAGGCTTCTTCGTCTTGATCTCCAGGCGCAAGGCCATGACCGAGATCGTGGGCCTTCTGATGATGGAGAACGGATTGTTCCTGGCAGCCATCTCGCTCACCTACGGGATGCCGATGATAATTGAGATCGGCGTGTTCTTCGATGTCCTGGTGGCGGCGATCATCATGGGAATATTCGCCTTCAAGATCAACCACACCTTTGAGACCCTGGACACGACCTTCATGAGGAGGCTGCACGATTGATGACGATCGAGTTCCTGATTGCCATTCCACTGATCACCGCCGGGCTGGTCTATTTCGTCAAGTCGCGGCGCCAGATAGAGCTGGTCTCGACGGCGGGGATCGTTGCACTCTTCGCCGTTGCCTGCTTCACTGTCTATGACGTGATCGTCCACGGGAACATCGAGTACAGCATATGGTACGCCGATTCCTTGAGCGCCTATATGCTGATCATCATATCGCTGATAGCTCTGATGACCGGGATCTATTCCGTGCCCTACCTTGGTCATAAGTTCAAGGACAAGATCCTGACCCTGGAACGGGCCAAGTACTACTACATCCTCTTCCACGTCCTCGTCTTCACCATGCTGCTCGTGGTCCTCAGCAATAACCTGGGGATAATGTGGATAGCTATCGAGGCCACCACCCTGGTCTCCGCCTTCCTGGTCGGGTTCAACGAGAACGACACCGCCGTGGAGGCGGCCTGGAAGTACCTGATCATATGCTCGGTCGGAATCACGCTGGCGTTGTTCGGTACCATCCTGGCCTACGCGTCTTCCATAAGCGCCCTGGGAGAATCGTCCAATGCCCTGAACTGGTCCACCCTGATGGCGTCCGCGGGACAGCTGGACCCGACGCTACTGAAGATATCGTTCATCCTGATCATGGTCGGCTATGGCACCAAGGTGGGGCTGGCCCCGATGCACACCTGGTTGCCGGACGCCTATTCTCAGGCGCCCGCCCCGATCAGCGCGCTGCTCTCTGGTGTCCTTTCGAACTGCGTGATGTACGCCATCCTTAGGTACCACATGATCGCTTCGGTGACCGTTCCCGGGTTCTCTTCGGAGCTCCTGCTCATCTTCGGGCTGGTCTCCATGGGCGTGGCCGCTGCCTTCATCATAGTGGCCAGGGACTTCAAGCGGCTGCTGGCCTATTCTTCGATCGAGCACATGGGTATAGTGGCCTTCGGATTTGGCATCGGCGGTTTCCTGGGCATATTCGGCGCGCTGCTGCAGATGCTGAACCACGCCCTGACGAAGTGCCTTCTGTTCCTGAGTGCGGGCAACCTGCGTCAGAAGTTCAAGACCCGGGAGATATCAGAGATCCGGGGCATCGCCACCCTGATGCCCATCACTGCCGCCCTTTTCATCGCCGGTGCCCTGGCCATCGTGGGATCACCGCCTTTCAGCACGTTCTATTCCGAGGTCACCATCCTTACCGGCGGTCTGTCGTCCGGCGCCTTTGCCCCGGTCGTCGTCTACGTCGTACTGCTCGCGGTGATATTCGCCGCATTCATGTATCAGATCAGCAGAATGATGTACGGGGAACCGTCCGAAGGAGTCCCCAAGGGCGAGCTGGAGCGTTCACGCTTTCTGCCCATGGGCATACTGCTCGCGATGATCCTGGTGATGGGAGTGTTCATACCGACCCAGTTACACGACCTGCTGGTCAATATCGCATCCCTGTTCGGGGTATAC
>CAWDCQ010000095.1:0-5393 GCA_963800775.1 uncultured Methanomassiliicoccales archaeon
ATCCGCCAGTATCCGCTCATTTCCGGTGTCGCCCCCAGGTTCCAAGTGCTTGACGACGTCAGCTTGAGCCTGATGCAGCAGGAGGCGTTCGACTCCCTGCTGTGCGGGGACGGCGGCGTCGATGCCAAAGACAGCCTTGTACGGACGTTGACATGGTATGGCAGCCCCAGGACACGAGAACGTCTGGAGTACATGTACGAGCGCCGTGCCGAGATGGCGGATTGGCTTGCAGCGCACAGGACGATCGAATCGGTGAGGGATTGGGCAGAGGATGTCGACGAAAGGATACTGAGCGAGTTGGTTGGCAGGGTAGTGTCGAACGAAGAGGTGCATTCGTCACTGGTCGCGCTTTCTCAACTCGCCGATTCCCATTCGGGCCAGAACGATCCGGCGCAGAAATATCTGGCCGAGGCCGGTCCGATCATCAAACGATTGCTGACCGCCACGAACGACGGCGAAAGACTGGAATTGCTGCGCGATCTCTCCGACGTGAAAGGAAACCGCGGAATGGGCAACAAGAAGTTCTTCAGCGACGAGGCGAAGGCCCGGTTGAAATCAAGTTACAATACGCTCAGGACAGCGTTGGACGACGCGTGCCTGGACGAATTGGCATGCGGGAACGATGAGATGGTCCAGAGGACCGCCGAATCGACATACGACCTGATCCAAGTCTACGATTCCTATGCCGCCGCAATGGACGAGGCGAAGAAGAAGGCCAACGCCATAGACTTCGGAGACATGATCGCCACGGCCTTGAAGCTGGTGGGGAGGAACGATGTCGTCACATCATTGCGCGGACGGTACCGCAACCTGCTGGTGGACGAGTTCCAGGACACCGACCCGATCCAGTCCAGTATCGTCTGGGCGGTGGCCGGTGACGACACGAAGGACCGCCTGTTCATTGTCGGCGACCCGAAACAGTCCATCTATGGTTTCAGGAACGCCGACGTGGCAATGTTCCATGACGCCAAGTGCAAGATGGTCGAGAAGGACCTGGATGCGGGAGTGCATCTGGACGTCAACTTCCGATCGACCCGACCGGTGGTGGATGTGGTGAACCACGTGTTCTCCCGGCTCATGGTCGACGAGGACCGCGATTACCGGTTCAAGTACGAACCGATGTGCCTGTCGGACGAGAAATCGGCAGACATCGGAAGCGTGGAGCTCATGCTGCCAGGCACACCGGCGACGTTGTCATCGGGGCATGCTCCGGGAGAAACGTTGTCCGAGCCGGAGATGGTCGCGGCCACGATCCAGGCGATCGTTGAGGAAGGCAGCAAGCTGATATACACCGATCGGGCCGGGAAACGCCTATCCGAAGGACGAAGGCCCGAATACTGCGATGTCACAATACTTCTCCGAGCCAGAACGCATCTAAAGTTGTTCGAGAAGGCGCTGCGCGACCTCAACATCCCATACCAGGTGCACAAGGGCCTGGGATTCTTCGAACGGCAGGAGGTCATGGACGTGTACAACATCCTGAGGTTCCTGGCGGACAGCTCGGACGACGTTTCGACCTACGGGATGTTCGTTCTCCGTACTTTGCCTTCTCGGACGAGGAGCTGTATTTCATCTGCCGCGGCAACGGGTTCGACGTTATGGAGCAGGTGAAGAAGAGGGCAGGAAGAGGACGCCAGGTCCAGATGGAGCGGTTGAGGCCTCGACATCCTGGCGGTCACGGGCCGGTAGGATGCCGATCGCCGAACTGCTTCAGTTGTCCAGGTGACTTCGGGCATATCCGCCGTCTACGCTGCCCAGACGAACTCAGCCCAGCTGCTGGCTAACATGGACAAGCTCACCTCGATGCTGAGGAATGCGTCAGCGGACGGAATATGCATGCCTCATGAAGCGGTGGAGTGGATGGAGAACGCCATGGAGCTGGCGAAGCTCGAGGGGGAGGCGCCGATGGAATCCTCCTCGATCAACGCGGTCAACATCATGACGGTGCACGCGTCGAAAGGGCTTAGAGTTCCCAATCGTCGTAGTCCCGGAACTCGGGAAATCGCACGATCGTCAGCGAGCTCGATCCTATTCGACGACGACATCGGGCTGGGCCTGAGCGTGCCCGGCGGCAATTACAAACGGCAAAGAACGCCGCGCTCTCGCTGATCGAGAACCAGGAGGGCGAGAAGGACGCGGAGGAATCGAAACGCCTATTCTACGTTGCCATGACCCGGGCCAGGGACCACCTTATTCTCAGCGGAAAGATCGGTTCGGACAAGAGGACGACCGTCAACTGGATGGACCTGCTGCTGCACGCGATCGCTCACGAAGGGATCCTTCCTGGTAGCAAGTCAATCGCAGTAAACGATCAGGTGAAGGTGAACATCGTACGGTATGGGGAAATGGGCTCTGGAGAAACGATGGGACTGGAACCGGTACCGATGTCCTTGCCGGAGGGTCTTGATGGATTGCCCGGATGGACTTCGCTGGACAGACCGGGGAAGCAGATTGGGCTCACCGTTACCGGCCTGGATGCGTTCGAGTCCTGGCCGGACCGATTCATCCGGAGGAAGTGTTCGGCGTTCCCGAAGGGTGGCTTGAAAGCGGGGTTCAATCTGAGGCCATGTTGTTTGGCACCGCGGCCCACGAGGTTCTGCAGGGTAGAGACCCGAAGTCGGTCGTCAAGAAGTACGGCCTGACTTCCTCCAGCGTTGCAGACCTGGACAGGATCAAAGAACGCTTCTAGCTTCTAAAACGGGGTCCAGCGGCATCGCGTACCGGGAACTGAAATTCATGGCCGACTTTGACGGTCAACGCTTCCAGGGAAAATTGGACCGGCTCGAGACGACCTCGTCGGGGATGGCGAACGTCATCGACTTCAAGACCGACGAGGTGAAGAAAGGCAACGAGGAGAAGGATGCCCAGAAGCACGCCGATCAGCTGAGGGCGTACTCACTCATGGTTTCCAAAGCGTTACACTCCAAAGTGCAAGGTCAGGTATATTTCACAAGGTCGGGAAAATATGTTGATATTGCCGAAGAGTCGGGCTTCGGGACCGGGCTGAAGAACAAGATCGAGGAGTGTTCGGAGCGGGTCAAGCGCGGTTCTGGTGGTGCTGAATGATCTCGTCCGTCCTAACAAATCTTGATACTCAATTGATGGGAGATATTCGAAGGACAGGATCAACCCAATCGAATTCCGAAAAATTTCCTTATCTCGACACAGTCTCTGCCTGGCTGCATTCATCACTGTCCCCACTGATGATGCGATGATCCGGCTGGTGTCGTAGAATAGAAATGGCACGCTTGCCCCGCCCTCGTCGAAGATCGGGTCCGCAGACTCATAGAGCTCCCATTCCTTTGCCGCTTTTAGAGGGATATTTTGCCAGGATTGACGAATAATAAGGCAACTTTTTTAAATGGAGTGAGTTCTATATCCCGCTTAGAGAAGGCGAGAAGGTCCATGACCCACCTTTAGTGGCTCCGATTCCCTCTCCCTGGTCTCACAATTTTTCAGAATTATCTACTGAAATCTATGGATTGTCTATCAAATATCAGTCTATGGGCCTCTTCCAGGCCGTTGACCAGATGTGATTTTCTTGTTATGCCGGCAACAAGATCTGCGATTTGAAGGCCCAGGACCTTACCGCTGGATTCGCATGAAAAGTCGATCCTGACCGATTCTCTTCCAACCATTCTTTCTATTTGATCACAGCTGGCTCAGCAAGAGGCAGAGGGCGGGACTGAAGTTCATCGAGTCGATGACGGTGGCGGACTACGCGCAGTTGAATTCCTGGCAGTTTCCACCGCGAATGTGGGCATCCGAGAGATGATCGAGAAAGGGCTGCTTGATAAGGTAGGAAAGACGCGCGGAAGCAGATACGTAATCAAGAAAAAATAATCGGGAAATCTCTGTTAGATATCCGTTAGATAATGTGGCCAGCATCTAGCACTATCTAACAGACCATTTCATCATAGGGTACTTCTGACACACATTTTCTGATTCGTTGCATCTCATCATTAATATGAATCATGAGCATCATGAATGAAGTCGGAGATACATTGAAGATCGAACCTCAAGTTAGGAGATGTTCGTCGTCGTAAACGTTCCGGTATCGATGTCGTTAAGAAGTTAGACCAAAATGGATACTGTTGAGATGAATATCTCTACCCATCATCAGGACTCTTCAACGGATCGTCGTAGCGCTAGAAGGGGCTGGAGTCAGATTCATATCGACGGCCAGAGTCATTTGTTCCTCTTGGATCGCGAGACTGCCTCATCCTTCTTCTTCCGTTCCACCCTATCGGCCTGCCGGCGGATCTGGAGCAGTTCATCCCTGGTTCCGTATCCATGTCCTCGGGTATGTGCTTAAGCCCGACCGACGACAGTTTTCGGGCCTCCTGCTTTGCGCCGATCTCCAGACATCCCCAGGCGGCTGCCGGGTAAAGGAACAGGATCTGCGGGTCGTCGATCCCAGACAGCATCGCGTCCATCATGCGTTTGCGATATGCGTCGGATTCCTTGGTCCGGTCGAGCCAGTGCGTCGAGAGAGTCAATGCTACCAATCCGGCGGCGATGAGGGGCCTGTCCTTCGTTTCCTCTCCCTTCGCCATGATCCGACGGGACAGATTTTCTGCCATCCCCTTCCCCGATGGCCCGAGGTTCACGACCCCCTGGAGCGCGATCGAGGGCCAGAGCTCGGTCCCTTCGGTCCGCTCCAGCACCGCCTCGGTCAGGTTCCACGACGAGCCGTGGTCACCCAGGTCGGCCATTGACTGGGCCGAGCCCATCATCCGGTCGTTGGCCGCCTCCGGGTCTCCGAGCAGTTCGTCCATGAGGGACATGGACCGGTCGGCCTCCGCCCGGGAGATGGGCCGGAGCGGGTGATCCACCGTCTTGTCGGCGGCTATCCACCGCCCGCCTCGTTCCATCGTCTTCTCGGGTCCCTCTTCCAGCATGAGACGGAAGATCAGCGATTCCACCACGAAGCGGTGCAGCACCGCCATGCTTTGCCGATCGCGGGAGACGAAAAGTTCGGCGACGCCGTTAGGACCGACGAGCCCTTCCCCGGAGACAATGGCGAAAGCCTTGTCGATGGCGTGCTGGATCGAGATCGATTCCTCCAGATAGGAGGGGTAGGCCTCCCAGATCTTCTCGAAGAGCAGGGAAAGCTGCGCCATCTTCTGCTTCTCCTCCTCGAACTCCCCGTCGCCCGCGCCGGTCTGGTCGCGCTCCATCCAGTCCAGGTCCTGCGTGAGGTCGGGCAGGTCCGCCCCTTCCGCCGGCTTCTCGCCCCAGCTCCTGGGGTCGTACAGGTGGGGATGGGCCTCGGAGATCATTCTCCTTTCCTCCAGGAGCGATCTGATGAACGGTGCGTCGATGCGAACGTTCGGCGAGTCAAAGGACTCGGGGAAAAGGGCCAGAAGCACCACGTGCCTTGACAGGCGTTC